>CAKZQF010000058.1 GCA_937139475.1 uncultured Gammaproteobacteria bacterium
AATTTGATAGGAGATGCGGTGCCAAGGGTTTTATCAAAATGATACAAGCCATCCTCTCGATCAAGCCATAAAAAGTTTGAATCTTCGCTATCTTCAAAAATGCCCCAAACGGTTGGCACTGGCACGTCTGTGGTTAGCTTTTCGATAGTTAAGTAGCTTTTTATGGTGTGCTCAGTGGCATTAATCCGAGTTAATCCCTTGTCAGTACCGACCCAGGTAATATCCTTTTCATCATTGAGAATCGACCAAACATTTTCATCTTTCAAATGTGGCGAATTGCTTAATGAAAAGCGCCTTGTCTTTGGCGACCACAACATAACACCCTGGGAATTACCGCCTAACCAAAAATTACCAAGACGATCATAAAAAACATCAATTATCACGTTATCAAGGGTATTGTAGTTTGAATCACTGAACTTTAACAAAAAGCTTAATTCAAGCGATACTGGATCAAACTTATAAAAGCCTTTGTCTGACGCGATCATATAATGATCGTGATGTCTGACCATATCCCATATATTTAAATCTGAAATAAGCTTTTTCGATGTATTGTTTTCTGCGACAGCAAACAGGCCATCTACACTACCTACCAGAACCCCGAGATGGTCATCTTTAATTAAAAACTTGGTATTGCTTTCGTCTCTATTTCTCGAGTTTGGCATTCTATGTTCGGTCAAAACAGATGCCTTAGTCGCAATGTCAGTTTGATACAAACCGTGAGTAGTCGCGCTAAATAGCACATTTCCTTCAATTAACACATCACGGACATAACCGTCTTTAGCATCGAGTAGAAAGTAGTTAGTCAATAATTTACTGTCAACGTCTAATAGGTAACTTCCGGTATTCATCGCTAGCCAGAGTTTATTGCCAGAGGCTTGCTTAACTTTTAAAACTTGCGCTAATGCCCTGCCACTACGTTCGTTTACAAACTTTTCAGCGGCCAAGGTTTTTGTATTGATACGATAAAGCCCGGCGGTATTAGTAGCAACCCAGATAAAACCCGCTTGGTCGACAAATAAATCGTTGATCATTTCTTTGTCAAAAATTCGGTCGGGGCCTTGGATCCGCTTTATTTGGTAGCCATCATAGCGATTAAGGCCCATTCTAGTGCCAAGCCAAATAAAGCCTTGATTGTCCTGTGCTATTCTAGTTACTGAGCTCTGAGATAGGCCTTCATTTGTCGAAAGACGCTTTAGAAATTGGCTATAGTTATGACTCTGATGTGCATACGTATATGAAGTGGCATTAACTAGTACTAATATAAGAAAAGTTAAAAGTGCCAGACAACGCTTAAACATTATGTACTGCTACCTTATTATTGCTTGCGACCGGCAAGTAGTTCTATCTTCGTACCATAAGTGAAGCGCCATGACTTTGCAACTTTCTATTAACGATAATAGTGTTATTTTATAACGTGCGGTGTAAACATAAAATGACTTTCATCACACCTAGCCATAACCTAGCGTTATTTGTATCAGCGAAAATTAAAGTCGTTGGCCATAATACGTGTTCATAACCGCTAAAATGTGGTATTTTGCGCACAAATAAATAAAGGGCTTAAACTATGAATAATTTGGTGTTGCGTCGGTTACGTTACGCATTGAACTTACGTGAAACGGCAATGGTAGAAATTTTTAAACTAGCTAACGCCAAGGTAACCGTCGGGCATGTCACAAACCTTTTAAAGCGTGAGAAACAGTCTGGCTTTGTTGAGTGCTCAGCACGTGAAATGGGACAATTTTTAGATGGTTTGATCATAAAACTGCGTGGCCCTAGAGAAGATGGCGCAGCACCGGCAAAAAGTGAGCAAATCAATAACAACATGATCCTCAAGAAAATCAGGATCGCGTTGGAGCTTCGCGAAGAGGATTTACTCGATATTATGCAAATCGCTGATTTTAAATTTTCAAAGTCTGAAATGAGTGCATTTTTTAGAAAGCCTGGCTCTCGTCAATACAAGCCATGTGGCGATCAAATGCTACGTAACTTCCTCATTGGTCTATGCGAGAAGAAACGCCCCAGTGAGAATGACAAAAAGCCAACATAAAATAGCGTTTTCTTAACGCAAAATAAAAGGGAGCGCTTGCTCCCTTTTTCGTTTTTATACCACTGCCATTTAGGTAAGTGATTAGGTTTAGGTTAACTTCTCAGTAACATGGTCTGCGAAACCACTACCCGCTTCTAAATAAAAGTTATAAGTCGTATGCACCCCAAGGTTTTCAAGTTCTTGCTGTTGGTCTGGGTAATTTGCTATTGCAGACACTTGGCCAACAAACCCCGAAGCGGTTAACTGCTCTAAGGCGGATACATTTTGAATATGTTTTGGCATGGCGAGCATGATAATTTGCACATTTGAATGATTAATGCGCTGCCAAAAGTCTGGATCCGTTGCATCAGCCATTATGACATTACGCCCCTTTAGTCGATGTTTCTCGACACTTTCCTGGTTTATATCCACCCCAGTGACGACATCGGGATAATTCTGCGCAATGGTTTCATATGCACCCGTTCCAATACGGCCCATACCGAAAATTAATATCTTGGCATCGTTAAGAACAACAGGAAGCTCTTGAGTCAAGCGCCTGCTTGACTCAAAACGACATAAGAAGTCTTCAATTCGAACATAAATTTCATTTGAGTGGACATTTAGCGGAGACGCAATAATAAATGTGATCGATACAGCGATTGCAACGACTGCTAACCACTCACCCGAAATCCACTGCTGTCCGGACGCTAAGGCACAAACAATTAAACCAAATTCACTGTAGTTAGATAGGGTAAACGAGGTTAATAATGACGTACGTGCGCGCAACCTAAATAAATTGGTCAGTACATAATAAAATATCACTTTGAGCGGCAATACCGCGACTAAAATAACGGCTGCAAATAATGCTTGTCCTGTTAACTGGGCATTCAAGCCAATGCTAAGGAAGAAGCCGACCAACATAAGATCTTTGAAATTTAGCAATGATTTGGCAAGTTCACCGGCTTTCTTATGAGGGGCAAATAACATTCCCACAATGAGTGCACCTAAGTCCCCTTTAAGCCCCGCAAACTCAAAGGCTTGATAGCCAATTAACAAGGCAAAGAAGAAACCAAACAGTGGTAATAGTTCACCATGCTTTGAGCGGTCTAACATTTTATAAATCATTGGCCGTAATAACGGCAGCAATACCAATAAGGCGAGTGCCCAAATGTTTGGTATTTTACCTGTGCTAATCGCCAGGAAAATAACCGCAAATATATCCTGCATGACCAATATGCCAATCGCCACTTTGCCGTGGACACTGGACATTTCACCGCGCTGCTCCAGTACTTTGACCGCAAATACGGTACTGGAAAAGCTAAAGGCAAAGCCGATTAACAGCGATGTTTCTATCGAAAGCTCGGTAAACATTGGCAAACCAAACCTTGCAAGCAATAACATAACACCCGAAAACAGTAGTGTGCTCAATAGTATATGTAAGGTTGCCGGGGCCCAGATATGGAGTTTGGCCAGGTTTTCAACGCGCAGTTTCAACCCGATCGAGAAAAGGAGTAATGTCACCCCCAAATTAGCCAATTGCTCAAGTAAAGGGGTCGCTTGATAACCAGCAGCGTGAAGGATAAAGCCAGCTGCCAAAAAACCAATCAACGGTGGTAGCTTCATTTGAAAAACGATAAAGCCACAAATAAAAGCAGTACTAAAAAATAATAATTCCATAGAGTTGAAAGCTGTTAGGCAGCATTTTCCTTGTATAATTTCTTGATGGTACCACTGGCCTGATACCCCCAGTGTTGATAGATAACCGGGCCGGGATGAAAACCATCACTTGCCATGTCCTCAGCAGATAGTTCACCGTCGATATCTAACACACGACAGCAGGCATCACTTTGCACGACATTTGCTAAGATCTCGTTAAAGTGAGCTGCCTTAGCGCCCAAATACCAACGCATTGGCTGTTTTAGCGCAGCAAACTCCTGCATCGGAGGAACCTTAGTAAAAATAATGTGGTTAGGTGTGTATTTGTCATGTAAAAGTGCGATAAGTTGTTCAAGTTTGCTGTGCCATGCAAGCGCATTAGATGAACCAGTGACATCATTTACACCAATAGAAACTAAAATAACATCATACGATTGCGCTGATTGTTTATCTTGAAACGCAATACATGAACGGATATCTGCCCCAGACTTGGCCATCAGACACCAATTTAGCTCAAACTGTTCGCTTAGGGCTTGGCTGAGTCGGCCACTAAGCGCTTGAGACTGGCTCGTTGCCCCAACACCAGCAGCAGCTGAGTCACCGATAATAAGTAAGTTAAGTGGACGCCCTTGACCTAGGGCTCCATTACGCTTACCCGGTGCTTCCGGTAATCTGGGGATGGTTCTTTTAAGTTGCTTGGCCTGCCACAGTAACACAGGGGCAAGTATTGGCAGCATCATGCGATAGAGCCTTGGCATCGCGGATTCCCTAGTGAAAGCTGATTAATTCAACATCGAATATCAGCAGTGAACCAGCAGGGATCTTACCAGCGCTGCTGTTGCCATAGCCCAAATGACTTGGAATATAAAAACGTGTTTTCTCACCCACGACCATGGTCTGTAGGCCTTCAGTCCAGCCTTTTATTACCTGATTTAAGCCAAATGATATCGTTTGACCACGCTCTACAGAGCTATCAAAAACGAGCCCATTAAGCAGGGTTCCATGATAGTGTACCGTAACTTTTGAACCTTTAGTTGGGTGCTCTTGTCCGGTGCCGGCTTCAAGTACTTTGTACTGTAATCCTGAAGCTGTGGTTACAACTCCTTCTTCATTCTTATTCGTTTCTAGGAAAGCATTTGCAAGTTCTATATTTTGCTGTGCCACTTTCTTTGATTGTGCACTTCGATTTAACAACCATAATATTGAGATAACGATAAGTACGATAACAATTACTTTAGCCAAAATTTTGTTCCTCTGTTAGTGTGGGTGCAACAATACTAAAAAACGCGAACTAACGGAATCTATTTTGATACCAAATCAAGGACTTTTTCATGGTAGCGACAAAAAACAAGATAGCAAAAGCAGGTTTATTGGTAATTTTGGCTGCTGGTTTGTCAGGGTGTTATAGCAATTGGCCAGAATTATCAGCACTGGCAGACAAAATATCTTGCGATATGACGGTCAAAGAAATCAAAGCACTTGGCCTGAAATATCAAGCGAGCAATGATTGGGACGCGCAAACCAATAATTTAACCCTAGCCAAGCACGATGATGCGATAGCCGTAGTATTTAAGGAAGACAATAAAGAAATTATCGTTATCGCCAAAACTAAATCAGAGATTAGCTTTGGCGGCTTAATAAGGCGTAAGGGAGAGGTAGAGATAGTTAAGCGATGCAAGCCATAAACTTGTTAGTTGATTAACATATTAACAATGTCTTGGCCAAGCGTCGCTGCTGGCCTCTCTACAATGCGCCCTACTTCCTGTTGTTGTGCGTTCATCACTAAAAAAGTCGGTGTATATTTAAGCCGATAGGATGCCGGCGCTTCTTTCTTAGTATTTACCGCGATGAGTTTAAGCTCAATCAAGGGATTTTGGGCTTGGTTTAGTAGCTTTACTAAACGTGGAACCTCCCGCTCACTATCATGGCACCAACTACCAAAAAGCGCGACAATCGTCAGTGGTTGATCTACTGAGCGGATTAAATCAACATCTGTTTGGTCCACTGTATATGACTGGTGATTCGCCTGAAACGTTTTATGCTCAGCATAAAGCTCAGACACCTCCATCAGTTGCCCCTGCTTACTAACCGCCGGTGGCGTCACAGCGCAGGCAGTTGTCATCATAGACAAGCTTAAAACGGTTAGTAAACCATAATATTTCATTAAATTAATCCCAATCTGAAGCGACAAATTTTGCAGTAGAGACATCGCCATGATAAAAAGTCAAAAATGGCCATTGTACTAACAAACGATCACTATTGTTTAGGCTGGCTAACAATAGTTGTTCAAGCTCTTGCGTTTGTCTAGGGTGGCACATCATCCGTGTGGTCGCCATATTACCGACTTTTAATAACGATTGCTTGGCGTTTTTTGCTTCATATAGCGTAACATCTTGACCAAAAAATCGGTTACAGCCAGAAAATCCACTGATCCCCTGTTCAGACAAGGTGATAAACGGCACGCTATCGTGCTCTATGCTTTGCAAACCATCAAATGTTGCCAATGATTTTAGCGTCCACTTGCGGCTTTTTAGCAGCGAAGTGTTCGGGAGCATTACTGCTTTTTGTAGGCTGGTAACTTTATTAACCCGAAGATACTCAGCACTTTGGTCAGCCGCTGGCGCATCGCGTGAAATGGTAGATGCCTCTAGCTTTTGAAAGTGGCTGCCATCACCTATAAAGCCATCAATTTCACCGTGGTATAGTTGCCATTGAGCCTGTGGCCCAGCTTTTAAAATTTGGTAACAGGTTGTTGGCGCTACATCTTGGCAATTGACTTGCTTTGGAGCGACCCAGATAGATTGGCTTTGATTGGCATTTTGGGTGATGTTGCAAGCTTGCAAAGTCAATAATGCAACGGGAATGGTACAAAAGTATTTAAATGCTCGACGGTTCATATTCCTGTTCCTTAGGGGTAACTTGAAGTCGGTTGTTGTTATCGCGCGATGCGCGAATGAGTTCGTTGCCTTCCTGACGCGGCCCCAGCTTTGCAATGCGATCATAAAGCACAACATTAACCGTCGCGGCTAAGTTCATGCAACCCACAGTAGGTACATAAATTACATCTTTACACCAGCGGACAACATCCTTACTTAAGGATTTGTCTTCCGGACCAAAGATATAGAAAGCATTTTCAGGATGCTGATACTCAATAAGCGAAGTCGCGCCCTCCACAAGCTCGATGGCAACGGGAGTGGCCCCCTCAGGGAGAGCATCCATGAAATTATTGACATGCTGCAACGGGATACGGCGACTGACGTTTTTGGTATCGGTATAGAGTTTTTGCCCTCGGGCTATCGCTTTGTTAAAGCGCTCTCCGGTATAACAAACACCGACTGCTTCATAGCATCCGGCAGCGCGCATCACTGCACCGACATTGTCTGGGGTCTTAGGATCAGTTAGCCCGATATTGGCTTGGGTTGTCATGAGATTGGACTCTATAAGGTTTACAACGAAGGAAAAGAGTATAGTACAGAGACTGACTAAAAGCTGAATGATTTAGAACGTTTAGTCAGTCTTTTCGATTAATTGCTGATTTAATAACTAAGTTTAAGGTCTATGTTGTTAAATTAGTCATCTACTTCCATGGTCATCAGCGATGCATTACCACCAGCTGCCGTTGTATCCGTACTAACCGTTTTTTCGGTAACCATGCGCGTAAACAAATTATCATGCGAACTTGCGTTGATAAGCGGCAATATGGCCCCTGAACGGGCTGCAAGTTTGTCGTTCACCAGATGGGTTAATCCACTGTGTGCATCAACGACAGCACCAGCTAAATGTTGGTGGGCCAATATGCCATCAAGCTGTGTCGCTTTTGCTACTTGGAAAATACCCGGGATGATGCCAATTTCTTTCAAGCCTGCTTTGAGCAAGTTCGACTGCTCCATATCTTGCTCATTCGTGATCGCGATAACGGTATTGCCAGCAGCAAGTGCTGCGATAATCGAAATAAACCAAAAATCAAACGAGGTATGCTCATCACGAATGACCGCCAATACACCACGTGACTCAAGGTAAAGTAAATTGCTCTCGCCCGTTGGACCAGGAAGCTCAAGCGGATTGGTTAATTGGTTTTCAGCTTCAATTAGCAAGCGACTAGCACTGGTTAATGTTGTTTTACTCGTTTCGATATCCGCTATAGCCTTACTCTTTGACACAAAAGCAAGTAGCTGACGAAGCACAGAGATGCGCGTATTTACATCGCTATGCTGCCATTGGCTATCAACCGATTTTGAGCGTTCAAGCAGACTATCAATCAGTGACACTTCATTACTATCTTTTGCAAAAAGCGCATTAAGGCTATCAATTTGTGCTTGCTCAAATCGAGGTGCGACGTTCAAGTCACGCTCAGTAACCAAGCGCGTTAGGTACATCGGTCCACCAGCTTTTGGACCAGTACCAGATAATCCTCGTCCACCAAATGGCTGTACCCCAACGATTGCACCAATCATATTGCGGTTTACGTAGACATTACCTGCACGAGAGTGTTTAGCTAAAAACTCGGCTTTTTGGTCAATTCGCGTATGGATACCCATGGTTAAACCAAAGCCAGTACTATTAACTTGGTCAATAACCCCAGCGATATCGTCACCTTTAAAGCGAATAACGTGAACACATGGTCCAAACACTTCCTGCTTCAGTACACTCAAATCACTGATTTCATACAGTCGCGGTGCAAAGAAGAAGTTACCAGTGTCCCCCATTTGCGGAAGTTCACAGGTATAGTGCAATTTAGCCTGTGGGTGATCTTGTAAATAGGCAACGTGGTTGTTCAGGCTAGTGAATGCCTTGTTGTCGATCACTGGACCGATATCACTGCTTAGGAATTGCGGGTCGCCAACATGCAGCTCCTTCATCGCACCGGTGATCATCGTGATAACCTTATCAGCGATTTCTTCCTGAACGAAAAGAACACGTAATGCGGAACAACGTTGTCCAGCAGACTGGAAGCCTGAGGCCACTACATCATCAACAACTTGCTCAGGCAGTGCCGTAGAATCAACGATCATACAGTTTTGTCCACCAGTTTCTGCAATAAGTGGCACAGGATCGCCACCACGTGCTGCTAAATCTTGTGCGATACGTGTGCCTGTTTCAGTAGAGCCAGTAAACATAACCGCACTAATACGAGGATCAGGTACAATAACTTTACCCACTTCACTGCCTCGGGCGATAACCGGTTGTATTACATGCTCTGGCATGCCGGCTTCGATCATTAACTCGATAGCGCGCAGTGCGATTAAGCTTGTCTGCTCGGCAGGTTTTGCAACAACAGTATTACCAGTAACAATAGCGGCGGTCACCTGACCTAAGAAAATAGCCAGTGGGAAATTCCATGGGCTAATACAAAGTACAACACCACGAGAGGCCAAACGCTCATCACTCATTAGTTCTTGTGCACGTACGGCATAGTAACGACAAAAATCCACCGCTTCACGCACTTCTGCAACACCATCTACCGGAATCTTACCAGCTTCTTTAATACATAGTGCGATAAGCTCATCACGGTGCTCTTCAAGTAAGTCTGCCGTTTTGTTTAACACTTGTGCGCGCGTTGCAACGTCAGTTTGCGACCAGCTTTCGAATGCTTGTGCGGCGTTATTAACAATATCGCCCATTTGCTTTGCATCAACATGCGTAATATAACCAATAATTTCATTGTGGTTGGCAGGATTGGTTACTGCATCACTGCCGGCAGGCACTTGGTCAGCGCTAAGGCGGTTTTGCTCGAACCAATGATCAACATTGGTTTTCATCGACGTGATTAGATCAACGTCTGTTAAATCAATGCCCTTTGAGTTGGCGCGTTCATCACCATATAGATCGATCGGCATCGGTATTTGTGGATTATATTTGTCTTGCCACGCAAGTACCGTTTCGACCGGATCGGATAATAGTGATTCAACTGGGATATCTTCATCGACGATATTGTTTACAAATGAGCTATTTGCACCGTTCTCTAATAAACGGCGCACCAAATAAGCAAGCAAGTCTTCATGCGCACCAACGGGGGCATAAACACGACATGAAACCCCTTGCCCTTGAACGACTTGATCATAAAGCGATTCACCCATACCGTGTAAGCGCTGGAACTCAAAGCCCGAAGTATTATCACTAGCTATTTCAAGAATAGTAGCCACTGTATAGGCATTGTGAGTCGCGAATTGCGGATAAATCGTATCGCGATACTCAAGTAGCTTTTTAGCACAGGCCTGGTATGAAACATCAGTAGATGGCTTGCGGGTAAATACAGGGAAATCAGGTAAACATTCCACTTGAGAAATCTTAACTTCACTATCCCAGTAGGCACCTTTTACCAAACGAACCATCATTTGACGGTTTGCACGCTTAGTCAGATCACGAACCCAATCAATAACAAAAATAGCGCGCTTTTGATAAGCTTGTACTGCAATACCAAAGCCATCCCAACCATCAAGGTCCTTGTCCAGGAAAACAGCCTCAATAATATCCATTGAAATATCTAGGCGATCGGCTTCCTCAGCATCAACGGTAAACCCGATATTGTAAGACTTCGCTTGCATCGCAAGTTCTTTTAGGCGCGGGATGATTTCATTAATAACACGCTCGCGATGGGAAAATTCGTAACGAGGGTGAATTGCCGAAAGTTTAATTGAAATACCTGGGCTTTTCTCTGGACCTCGGCCATTAGCTGCCTTGCCGATAGCATCAATTGCGCCAACGTATGCAGCAAAGTAGCGATCCGCATCGTTCATGGTGCGAGCGCCCTCTCCTAGCATATCGTAAGAATAGGTGTAGCCTTTAGCTTCTTGCTCTACAGCGCGATCTACCGCTTCACCAATGTTACGGCCCATAACAAATTGCGTGCCCATAATTTTCATCGCATAGCGGACAGCTTTACGGATCACAGGCTCACCTAAACGGCCAACCGTACGCTTTAATAGATTAAACTGCTGCTTTTTCTGCTTATCGGTGTAATTTACCAGTTTGCCGGTCATTAATAGTCCCCATGAAGAGGCATTAACAAAGATCGAATCACTGTTACCGATATGAGCACTCCAATCGCCGTTAGCTAACTTGTCACGAATCAGGTTATCAGCCGTGATTTTATCTGGCACACGCAATAAAGCTTCTGCCAAGCACATCAAAACAACACCTTCTTCGGTAGACAATGCAAATTCGTTTAGTAGTGCGTCAACGCCACCTTTACCAACTTGGTCCTTACGAATATTCACCACCATTTGGCGCGCGTGCTCCCAAGCACGACTTTTAGCGTCAACACTTATTTGTGCCTGTGGCAATAAGTGCTCTAGAATTTTGTTCTCATCACAGCGGTAATGATCACGAATGGTTTGGCGGATTTCGTTATTTGTGGTTAGCGTGTCGTTAAATAGCATGGAAGCCTCACGATTATTATTGTCTAATTTAGGCGAGCAGTTTAGCTAACGGACAGCAGAATGTGCTGGTTATATTCAGCTAAATACCGTAAATTATCGGGTATTATCCAAATCAAACAGTAGAATGTACTGATTATGAGTCAAGCACCTAAGAGTAAAGCACTCGACCGCATCGATATTAATATTTTAGCAACCCTGCAAAAGAATGGACGAATATCTAACGTTAACCTGGCCAACTCCGTTGGTTTAAGTGCTAGCCCTTGTTTAGATCGCGTAAAAAGGCTTGAAGCAGACGGGTATATCGAGCGCTATGGCGCCAAACTAAATGCCTCAAAACTCAAGTTTGGCATGTCTGCTTTTATAGAAATCACCTTGAGTAAAACAACCACTGAAATATTTGATAGCTTCCAGGCCGCAATTATGGAAATCAACGAGGTGAGTGAATGCCACATGGTTGCTGGTGGCTTTGATTATCTTGTTAAAATAAGAATTGCAGATATGGAAGCGTATCGACAAGTTTTAGGGATGATCGTTGATATACCCGGTGTGGCGAAAAACCATACCTATGTTGTTATCGAAGAAATAAAGGAAGACCACGGTCTGCCGCTGGTTTAACCGGTGATTATTTTGCCATTCAAAGGGTAATAACTACCGCTATAATAGAATAAATAGTTAAAAAGCTTGATACATCAGCTCGAATGATTACTTTTTAACCTAAATAACAAAAATAGACGTTTAGATGGCTAAACGTCTATGGTATGGTCTTATGACGCAAAGTTATTAGAACCAAGTAACTTAAATGTTATATTGGTTAAACGATTATTTAAGGTTGAGTTTCGATGAATTCAGAATTACGCGCTAAATCTCGCGATGCTAAATTTGGGGTCTATTTTATTGGCACCACCCCACCGCGCTTTGGTAACTCGTTAGAGCAGGTAGAGCAAATAGCAGACAAGCTGGTGGCACGGCTTGATAAAGTCGACTACGACGGATTAATTGTTTATGACATTCAAGATGAAAGCAGCCGAACAGAAGTAAAGCGCCCTTTTCCGTTTAGTAAAACGTTTGAGCCGTGTCATTACTCACAGATCTTAAATAATAAAACAGCAAAACCAATCATAACCTACAAGAGCGTAGCCCAACGTGATGAAAGCGAGTTTTCACAATGGCTAGACAATAGCTGGCAGCTATATGGGGTACGGGATATTGTGCTTGTTGGTAGTCCATCAGCTGATGGCCAGCAAAAATTGTCACTGGCTGACGCCTATAAAGTACAGCAAGCGCATCGACATGATTATTACCTTGGTGGTGTTACCATTGCCGAGCGCCATGCTAAAAAAGGTGACGAACACCTGCGAATGATCGCAAAAGATGCACAAGGCTGTGAGTATTTCATTTCACAAGCAGTCTATGACGCACCAGCAACAATAGACATGTTGTCAAAGTATGCACGAGAATGTCGTGAGAAAAATATTCAACCACGACGCATTATTCTAACATTCACACCTTGTGGTAGTGAAAAAACGATGGACTTTATGGAATGGTTAGGGATTTCAATTCCTCAGTCAACCCGCTGGCGCATTCTTGACTCCAGTAAACCATTAGCTGAATCAATCAAGGTTTGTCGCGCTAATTTAAATCAAATTATTGAAGCTGTTATGCCGCTTAACATTCCGTTAGGACTCAATATTGAAAGCCTGACCAACCGCAAAGAAGAGATTGATGCATCAATGCGGTTATATAAGCTATTAAAAGCAACTTTGGATTTAGCGCTTGCGGAGCGAGAAATCAATGCTGGAGAAAGTTAAGTAACGCAGTGAGCTCCCGCATCAGATGATGTTTGGGAGCTTGCCCTATTCTTTGTGAATTAATCACTTTTCTAATTAAGAATTACCAACCAAATCCGACTGTATTGTAAATGGTGCGCCTATGGCTTGTTGCAATGAAGGTTTATTGATTTGTTGTACATGAAAGTTTTGGGCGATACGCGGCTTTAAGACCTCAGTTAATGCTTGGGGCTTAGTCTGTTTGCAATCTAACCAACTCTCATACTCGCTAGGCAACAAGGTGGCTGGACTCGCTTTCGTGTGAATTTGTGCCAGTTTAATATGCGGTGCGTTGGTAATAATGGAACACGAATGAACCACTTCGCCTGTTTTACTATGCTGCCAGCTACGATAAAGCCCCGCAAAAGCAATTGCTCGCTCCACTGCAACTAAATCATGATATACACTAGCATTACCCTTACTTGTTTGGGTCTCACCAAACCCGGTAGCGGGAATAATGCACCTTGAACTCTTAAACGGAATAAATCCAGCACTACCTGGCTGCGCCAATTTATCAAATCGCGTGTTAAATGAGGTAAAGCGAGAAGGCTTAAACCCTTGTTCTTTCTCATCAAGTAACAACCACCACATCGCGGGCTTAATTGTGCGGGAACCTTGATCTTGAGTAATGATAGACACGGTATCACAAGGTTTAACAAAATTGCTGTATAGCTGCGCTTGTGGATTCTCGACAAAGAGCTCTTCCAATAATAACTGAACAAACGAATTGTCTTTAATATGTATTCTGCCACACATCTGCTTAGCCTAAAATAATCAAGATACATAGCACTGTATATAAACACAGGTTGGTAGTAAAGCCCTTTTTTACAACGGCAAAACGACTAATTAAGGCATTATGTGAAAAATTAGTGAAGATAATTACGGCTTGGAGCGTGCTTATAACGAGTATAAGAGCAAACAGAGTTGTCAGTATATGGGAGCCCACCTTTCAATAATGGACTCCTGAATATTTTTATAATTCACCGATCACATAGCCAAGAATTTCAACGATCTGCTTAACATCAGTAGCCCAAGCCATGGCACAAGCATCAACTTCTTTAAGTGGGTGAATGATATCTTCACTGTGTAGTGTGATGTAAGGCTTAGTCAACGCAGCACAGTAACCTGCATCAAAGGCAGCATTCCACTGCTTGTATTTGTCACCAAAACGAATAATAGCAACATCACATTGCTCGATTAATGTCTTGGTGCGAATTGCATTTACTTTTGATGATTTATGATCACGCCAAAAACTATTCGATTCCGGCCCAAGTACATCGCCAGCAGCATCACTACGGTCATGATCAGTTACCGCAGAAGTAAATTTGATAGCCAAACCATTTTCTTTTGCACCGGTTATGATTTGCTCACGCCAGTCAGAATGTATTTCACCAGATAAATAGACCGTAAACTCTTTAGACATTATTTTTACCTTATATTTTTATCACATTAGAATTTTAATAACCAAAACTTAACACAAGTGACAACTTTTATGGAGGCTATTTAGGCTTGTTTTATGCCCAAAATAGATATACTGTATATAGATACAGTATATCTATTTCAAGGAGGCGATGATGAACAGCATCCTAACTCAATTACACAACGACCATCAAATATGGCATGGCAACAGCCACTCTACCGCTGTTAATACCCTGACAACAGGCTATAGCAAACTCGATAAGTACCTTAATGGCGGCCTACCAGATAATAGCGTAATAGAGATCCAAAGTATTAATGGTATCGGCGAGCTTCGCTTGATCATCCCCTACCTGGCGCAAAAAGCTCAGGCTGCCAAATTACTTACTTTTATCGCCCCTCCAAGCAACATATGTAGTCAGATGTTAGCAAGCAGTGGCATTGAAGCCAGTCAGGTATTAGTGCTCAATACCCAAAAGCAGCAAGATACCTTGTGGAGTGTTGAGCAATGCTTAAAAAGTGGTTGTGTTGGCGCCATTGTGCTGTGGCACCAACAATTTACTAGCGCTCAGATAAAACGATTTAAGCTCGCAGCCCAACAAGGCCAGGCCAGTCTAATTATCATCAGGCCACAGCCCCATTTATCACTGTCTCTACCGGTTCAACTTAGCTTGCAACTCGCCCCACATGCTCATGGATTGATGGTAACAATCAATAAACAACTCGGTTTTTGGCCCAAAGCCCCTTATTTTCTTGATATGCGCAAGCAATGGCCTGATCTTGCTGAGCAACAAAAACCAAGTAACGTCATTGAATTACACCAGCAAAAAGTTGGTTAATCGATGTTGTGGCTTTATATCCATTTTCCGCAATTACAACTCGATACGCTTTACCTTGGCAGCGATAGCGCGCAGCCAACGGTGATTGTTAATACGCTGGATAATAGCGTTGTGCAATTTAATGAGTTGGCTAAAGAGCAAGGGATCATCATCGGTCACAGTCTTGGCACAGCCGCATCCTTATGCCCTAACTTGCGGGTTATCAGCTACAGTGACGATATTGAGTCACAGCAGTTAGCTCATATTGCGGGGGCAAGTTATCAATATGTTGCTGATATAGCCTTGATGCCCCCGCAAGGACTTCTTTTTCGAATTAGCCCTATGCTCGCCATTTATCACGATATCAATCAGTGCTGGCAAGCAATTAAGCCTTGCATCGAGCAAGCAACAACCAATTACTCTGTCGCAACAGCCTACTCAGCTATCGCCGCGCAATGCCTGGCAAAACAACAAACAAAAAATCATGACACATGCCATGGCGCTTTGATTGAGCTAACAACCCAGGCAAGCGTCATTGACCAACAACTTGCCAACGTTGCACTTTCCACAACACCTTTAACGGATAAAGTGGTACTAAAACTTAGCCATATCGGCATTAATCACTTAGGTGAATTGCTTAACATACCACTTAAAGAGCTGGCACAACGCTTTGACATTGAAGTGGTTAACACCTTGGGGCAAATTAAGGGAGAGCTAAGAGCTGCGCTTGCGTTTTATCAGCCCAAAGCACAGTTTCATTATTACCTTGATTTAAACTTTGAAATTCAAACAACCCAGCGTTTGTCCAAACCAATACAACACCTATTAGCAAAACTTGAAGCTTACTTAACCATGCGAGAACTTATCGCTTGTCAGCTTCAGCTCAAACTAGTGCTACGCGATGCAGCGCCGCAAGTTATAGAAATAAATAGCGCTCAGGGAGAACAGAAATTAGAGAAACTACAGTCGCTAACCTCTTTAAAACTCGAGAGAACAACATTAAACGCACCAGTGATAGCATTGGAGCTCACCTCAACGCTATTAATCGACAAGCAAACCCTTAGCGGTGATGTCTTTGCGCCAACAAAGGCAGAGAGCAACCAACTGTCCCCGTCCCAGCTTATTAGTTTACTACAAGCAAAATTAGGAGAAAATGAAGTACAGGCGATCAGTTGCCACCTGGATCACGCACCAGAAACAGCAAATCAGCAGCATTTACTGCGCCCCGGGCACCAGCCATCGGATTTATCACCACCATCAGGTTTATTGCGCCCGAGTTATTTACTGGCAATCCCCAAACGTTGGCGAGAGCCTGTAACCATTATCCACGGACCAGAGCGAATACAAACACAATGGTGGCAATCTCAAGCCATTGAGCGCGATTACTATATTGCTCGCAATCAGCAACAGCAGTGGTGCTGGTTGTTTAAACAAGCCAATGGTCAATGGTTTATTCACGGATACTTTGGTTAGTGTCATGAGCTACGCAGAGCTATTTTGTCAAAGTAACTTTTCTTTTCTAACGGGCGCATCGCACCCGCAAGAGCTAGTCATGCAGGCAAGCTTTTATCACTATGAAGCACTGGCCATTACCGATGAGTGCTCGGTGGCTGGTGTTGTGCGTGCTTATGCCGCTATCAAGGAGAATAATTTAAGCGTAAAACTCATCGTTGGCTCTCTTTTTCGCTTCGACGGCCTCGAAGTTGTACTACTTTGCCCTAATGCCCAAGCCTATAGTGAACTGTGCCGCATCATCACCAATAGTCGCCGCCGCAGTGCCAAAGGTGAATACCAATTATCGCAATGGGACTTAATGTCGATTAAGCACTGTATATTTCTATTTAAACCCAGCGGCGAGAAAGAAAATGACGAGCAGTGGCTGACCTGGTTGGCCAAGTATCACCGATCACGTTTATATATTGCCTACCAGCGTCACTTAACAGCGGGAGAGCATCACTATCAGCATCACTGCTACCAGCTGTCAAAGCAGTTTGAGCTAACTATTGTTGCCTGCGGTGGCGTGTTAATGCATTCGAGTAAACGGCTCGCATTGCAACATACACTTAGCGCGATAAAGCAAGGGAGCACAGTTGAAGAGCTTGGCCTAAGTGCCCTGCCCAATGCCGAGCGTGCCTTAAGGCCACTGAACAAATTAGTTAAGCTATACAATAGTCAATGGCTAACCAATTCATTGACGGTTGCGCGCCAATGCCGATTTGATTTGAGCGAGTTACGTTATCAATACCCTGATGAAGTGCTACCAAATAATTTAACTGCCAGTGCCTATTTACGACAATTGGTTGAACGGGGAATCGCATTACGCTTTAGTGAGGGGCTTAGCACTGAGATACGAGAAATAATCGAGAAAGAACTTAGTCTTATTAGCGAGCAGCAATATGAGTATTTCTTTTTAACCATATACGATATTGTGCAGTTTGCTAAGCGCCAAGGGATCCTTTATCAAGGACGAGGATCTGCGGCCAACTCCATTGTGTGTTATTGCTTAGAGATAACCTCAGTAGATCCCCGTCAGATATCGGTTCTATTTGAGCGCTTTATTTCAAAAGAGCGTAATGAGCCACCAGATATTGACGTTGATTTTGAACACCAGCGCCGCGAAGAAGTGTTCCAATATATTTATCAGAAATACGGCAGAGAGCGCGCCGCCCTTGCGGCTACCGTCATTAGCTTTCGTTTAAAAAGTGCGATTCGAGAAGTGGGTAAAGCACTTGGGATTAATGAGACCCAGCTTGATTTTTTCATTAAAAATATCAACCGACGTGATAAAAGCACACCATGGCAACAACAATTAGCACAGCTCGGGCTAGAACCAAACTCAGCTATCGCGATTAAATTTGTCGCACTCATCAATGAGATCTTAGGCTTTCCCCGTCACTTATCACAACATGTCGGCGGCTTCATCATTTCACAAGGGCCGTTATATGAATTAGTACCTGTTGAAAATGCTGCAATGGATGAACGTACCGTTATCCAATGGGATAAGGATGATTTGCAAACCCTGGGGCTACTCAAAGTCGATGTACTTGCACTGGGAATGCTAAGTGCCATCCGGCGCGCCTTTGGCCTGATTAAGCAACATTATCATCATGATTATTCAATTGCAGACATCACCAAGCTGCAAGATGATGCTCAAGTATATGCGCAAATCCAAGCAGCAGACACCGTGGGCGTATTTCAAATCGAATCCCGCGCACAAATGAGTATGTTACCGCGTCTAAAACCTCGCTGCTATTACGATTTAGTGATTCAGATTGCTATTGTACGGCCCGGTCCTATTCAAGGGGATATGGTTCACCCCTACCTAAAACGGCGCAGTGGTATTGAAGCTGTTACTTATCCATCTCCCCAAGTGAAATCCGTATTAGAGCGCACCTTAGGTGTGCCTATTTTTCAAGAGCAAGTGATAAAGCTTGCGATGGTAGCCGCCGGGTTTAGTGGCGGAGAAGCCGATCAACTGCGCCGCGCGATGGCAAAGTGGCAGCGCAATGGCCAGCTCAATCAATTTAGAGATAAGCTTATCAACGGCATGCTAGAGCGGGGTTACAATGAAGACTTTGCCCAGCGGATTTTTAAACAGATTTGTGGCTTTGGAGAGTATGGATTTCCAGAATCACATTCTGCAAGTTTTGCAGTGCTTGCTTATGTTTCTGCATGGCTTAAGCACTACTACCCTGCACCTTTTTATTGTGCGCTATTAAATAGCCACCCAATGGGCTTTTATTCCCCCTCCCAGTTGGTCCAAGACGCGCGCCGTCACAATGTCAGTGTGCTGGAGGTTAATGTTAATAACTCACAAATCGAGCATCATCTGGTTGAGAAAAATGGTGAATTATCACTCCAATTAGGCCTGCGATTAATCAAAGGGCTATCATCAAATGCCATGGCTACAATCATCGATAAGCGGCCTATGGAGGGCTATCAGGAACTAACACAAATAAAGGCACTAAGTTTTAGGCACGACGGGATTAATCGTAAAGATCTTGAGGCGTTAGCCAGCAGCGGCGCACTAGCTCAATTTGGAGATAATCGTTACACGCTGCGCTGGCTAATGATGGATAGCATTAATGAGTTGCCATTATTTCAAAATATCGCCACAACAAAACTTCCCGCTGACTATTTAATTAAACCAAGCGCACAAGATAACTTAATCGAAGACTACCGTTCCCTAGGCTTAAGCTTAACCAATCACCCTATCGCCCTTTTACGTGATAATGGCAAACTGGGACGCTACACACCAGCAAACCAACTCCATAAAATATCACATAAAAGTGTCGTCACTGTCATTGGTGTAGTCAGCGGGCGGCAAAGTCCAGGAACGGCTTCAGGAGTGACATTTGTAACGCTTGAAGACGATACAGGACAAAGCAATATTATTGTGTGGCAAGCGACAGCTAAGGCGCAAAAAAGTGCTTTTTTACGCTCAAAAATACTTAAGGTGTCTGGCATTTTTGAGCGCGAAGGAGATGTTTGCCATATTATTGCTGGTAAGCTTACCGATCTTTCACATCTACTTAATGATTTTTGCGCCAAGTCACGTGACTTCCATTAATCCCTGATTTGTTCTTTCAAGCGAGCAGAGAAAGAGCACCAAAGTGCAATAGCCAGCACCACAAACACTAAGGGTACACCCACGGCAATAAGCGTTAACCAGCCTTGGGAAAACAAGATTGAGCCAGCAAAAAGCGATGCTAACGCTTGAATCACAAAGATTGTAAAATCATTCATCGATTGTACTTTTAAACGCTCATGTACTTGATACGCCTTTGGCAGCGCCAACGTGCCGGCCAGAAACAAAAAATTCCAACCTACGCCCAGCAATACCATGGTCCACCAATAATGCATTACTTCTTTGCCACTTAAGGCAAACGCTATCACCGCGACATAGGCCACACTGCCCAACCACATGATCCTGAGCAAGCCAAATCGTCTTATCAAAAGTGCTGAGAAAAATGACGGTAAGTACATCGCAATAATGTGGCTTTGTACCACCCACTTTGTTGTGACTAAGTCATAATGCTCAATCATATGCATACTAAGTGGCGTTGCCGTCATGATATAGCTCATTAAGCCATAAGCCACTGCCCCACAGCCAAGGGCGACAATGAAAATCGGTTGTGACAGGATGGCTTGTAGACTACGTTGCTCCACCTCTACCTCTTCATCGATCGTATCTTCCACCTGTAATTGCGAAAGAGCAGCAATTGCTATCACCAGAAAACCAGATAGCCCCAGAAAGGACCCAGCAAAACCAAAGGGCGAATCCAGCCAATCCTTACCGGCAACCGCTAACTCTGGCCCAAGGATCGCAGCAAAGATCCCTCCCGCCATTAATATCGACAGCGCCTTAGCTGAGTCATCGACATTATTAAAGCTATCAAGCGCCGCAAATCGCATTTGCGCTACAAAAGCCATGCTAAGCCCTAAAAAAAACGCCCCGCCGATTAATAACACGAATGAGCCAAACAATGCTGCCCCCATCGCGGTCATTGCACCAATCACCGCGACACTTAGCCCCAACATTAGGCTTTTCCTGCGGCCTACTTTTTTGGTCAGCCAACTCGCAGGCATCACCGCAACGGCTACCCCAACGATAAGTAGCGATAGCGGCAGCGTGGCCATCTCTGGCGATGGCGCTAACTGCGTTCCCAAAATACCGCCGGCAAAAACCAATAGCGATGTAGAAGCCATCGCTAATGGTTGGGCAATAAACAAAAACCAAATATTTTTCGGCAGCGAAAATATGCGCGAGCCGATAAAAGCGCAGCCGATAAGCAAAAGAAAAGTAAAGATTAGTGTATACGACATATGCCCGAGCGATTGTTAGGTAAATAAATGACTTATCTTACTAGAGTAACAATGAAGAAAATACAGATAAATGGACACCACCTTGGTTCTATTAAACTTAAAAACAACCAGCAATGTAAATTATTTTAAACAAATTGATTGTTTTATGCGCTTAACCTCTCTAAGATTAACGCAAATCCAAAATATTCGACTATGAGTTTTACAATGAGACAGTATTCAATACGTTCTAAATTATTATGGATCACCATTGCCCTGTTTTTAACAACCGTAATTGCGTTCTCTACGACGGTATGGACTGCAATATCCCAGAGCAATCAACAGATATCGACCCATACACAAATGGCGTTATCCCATGAAATAAAAGAAAAACTAACGGCTATCGCATCTCAATACAGCGAAAGAATCGATGGCTTTATTAATGAGGCCTATCGCGTCCCTTACTCATTGGCATCGATACTGGCAAATAATGAAAATGCGCCCTTTAGTCGAGAAAGCGCTCAGCAAGCCGCTAAATCTACTTTAGCCAGTAGTGAGCAACTTTCCTCGCTCTATGCCCAATTTGAGCAAAATGGTTTTGACAACCAAGACCACCTATTTCGTAGTAACACAACCCACAGTGTTGTCGGAGCTGGTAGCTTTGAAGTGTATTTCGTTAAAGATAACCAAGGCCAAATCACACAAGAGATTGTTGATGATGCAGCGGAGAAGCATGATGCCACGGTCAACGAATTTGGTATCAGAAACGCTGAGTGGTACCTCTGTGCGATGGATACACTAAAACCCTGCCTCATGGAGCCCTATTTATATGAAATAACCGAGGGCCAAACCGAGTTAATGACTTCACTAACAGTCCCAATTATCAAAGATAATCAGTTCGTTGGTGTCGTTGGAGCTGATTTGAATCTACCAATATTTCAAACATTCATCGATGAACTATCAGACAACTTATATGCGGGGCGCTCCAAAGTTTCATTGCTTAGCGCCAAAGGTTTAATCGTGGCTTCTAGTCATTATGACAAAAAAGCGCGCCCACTTAGCGAAGCCATGGACGCAACGCGCGCAGCCACGTTGTCCACATTACATAATCAACAAAAATACCTACTTGATGGTCAAACCATTGTCGTTGCACAACCGATAACAATGCCCTTATCAGACAGTACCTGGTCAATTATTATTGAAATAGACAGCAAAGATGCTTTCTCAAGTGCGCTAGCACTGCAAGATACAATGAAAAGCGACGCAGCGAATATGAATACCTTACTGTTAGTGTTGGGCTTAACCACCACGACCTTTGCTGTTTTTTGTATTTGGCTGCTCACCCGCAGTATTGTTGCACCGGTCACGCTACTTCGCGATCGCATGGAACATTTGGCCAGTGAAGACGGTGATTTAACCCAAAGCATTGAAGTGTTCACCCATGCCGAATTGATTTCCTTGGGCAACGGCTTTAATAACTTCCGTAACAAATTAAAATCACTAATTTCAGATTTAAAAATCCTTACCGTTAAATCTCAACAAGAAAGCGCTGCAACAGAAATGATTTCAAGAAACATAAATGAAAACATCACTGGCCAGCACCAAGAGATCGAAAATGTCGTTACCGCGGTCAACCAAATGAGCTCAACCGCGTTGGAAGTCGCCAAAGCGTCAGAGCAAACCGCTAATGAAGCAGATGCAATGGCTAACAATGTACGCGCTAGTCAGGAAAACTTAGCTCAGGCGATGGAGTATGTCTCGACGATGTCCGCTGAATCCATACAAGCTAAAGAAGCTGTGATTAAAGTATCTCAAAGCAGCGATAATATCAGCTCGATTGTAGAAGTGATTCGTGCCATCGCAGACCAAACCAACCTGCTTGCACTCAATGCTGCCATTGAAGCAGCACGAGCCGGTGAACAAGGCCGTGGCTTTGCTGTTGTAGCAGACGAGGTAAGATCACTGGCTTCAAAAACACAAGAATCAACCAATAATATTACCCGCCTAATCGAATCGTTACACCAAGAAGTTGATAACGCTTCTCAGGTTATTGAAAAAGGCACTGAGCATGCAGAAGCTGCGGTTAGTAAAACAGATGAGGCGTTAGGAGCAATTGATAAGATGGTCGAGCAAATCAGCCAAGTGTCAAACCAGGTCACTCAAATTGCTACCGCTGCTGAAGAACAAAGCGCAGTAACCGAGGAAGTTAATCGCAATATCACCAGCATTTCAACTTCCACCGCCGAGTTAGCTACTTACGCCGATGAAGCTTATAACAGTAGCGCCAGCCTTGCGAAACTTGTCGCTTCACAAGAACAGCAACTGACCAAACTCAAAACCTAACAGGCTAAGGGCTCAATACTATTATAGAATTGAGCTCAACATTATCGCTTAGCAAGACTTCAAAAATTACCGTTATTATTTAGGTTTTTCCTCTTGGGCAAGCATTGTCATGTATTTTGTAAATCGCCTTTGCCGAGTTTCCGGCTTCTTTGCACTTGTTAACCCATAGGCAATAACATATCGATTCGACTTATTAAGGGTTTCAAAAAACTGTTTTACTCTCGGCTGCCCCTCCAATGCTGCTAAGAAATCTACAGGCACTTCCATTTCACTTACCACATAAGCGTTTTCCCAACGACCATCAGCTTTTGCTGCACGAACATGGACGAGTCCCGATTCTTTCATTCGACCTTCGCCTATCAAACGTTCAACATGTGTTGTATTGCGTTTAGACCAGTTGCTTTGTTCTGTTCTAGGCGTTATACGCTGCAGATAAGCTTGGTCATCAATTGACTTTTTAATACCGTCAATCCAGCCCCAGCATAAACTTTCTATCACCACATCATTCCAGGTAACACTTGCAATCCCTGTATGTTTCTTAAATATTTTTACCCACAGTTCCCGCTCAGTTGCGTGATTCACCCTAAGCCAATCGCAGAGCTCGCTCGGTGTTGAAAATGTTATGACTCTCAATGGATCAGGTTCAGGCATATAATTAGACTCTTTGGGAACGATGCCCACTTAACAGGCAAAAAACATTGAAAAATTTTGGTAACGAAGAAACAAAATCCAACGATTTTTTTATTGGCTAAAACGTGAAATGAACGGAAATAGCCAACAATAAAATTCCTACTTGATTGTCTTGTGAGGGTTACGTTTATACGGAGCCCGACTCACACTGTTTCTTTCGTAAATTATACTCTACTAATAAAGGCTGTTTTAACTCAGTAGATAGCACCTCTGAAACACCAAGCCCTGTGTCCACTTCCTGTATCCACAAAGAGATTTTATCGTCATCAACTTTTCTATTGAGCATGTAGCTTTTGCCAGGTTCTAAATTCACCTTAAAATTGACAAAAGCTTCTTTTTTACTGTTTGGTATATGGCGTTTTGAAATACTCGCTTTGACCCATAAATCATGCTCACCGCCCAAATACTGTTTTGGCTGAGTCCAAGAAGTTGGCTTTTTGCGGTAACACATTAAGTGAACATATTCTAACGTAGAAGTCTTATCCCTTTTGAAGTTTTCAAACCTAAAATGTTGTTCTTTTACCTCTACTTTTATCGGCAAAACAGTACAGCCTAGCGCACTAAGACTTAAGGCAGAGATTAAAAATAATTTTAAATTCTTCATATCCAATTCCTTTTGATAGCTTAAATTTAACGGGTATCACCTTGTAGCTTTACCGCACACATTAAAAGCCAATAATATCGCTGGCTAAAATGGAAACCGGAACTAACCAACTGATTATGTTCCCACTTTAATTGCTTGTTAGGCATACATACGCTGTAAAACTATTGTTATTGTGAAGCTAAACACAATAAAAAACAAATTAAATAACATACGGATAGCCCAAGAGCCACCTTGGTATGAAATATTATAGTTTTTTGAAATTAATACAATAAATCCCATTAAAGCAAACCATGGCGTAAATAAAAAAGTTACCTGCCATTTAATAAGGGTTACCGCCAAATCATGAAGTGCACCACTTACCGCAAAGGTTAATAACACTGAGAGCCAAATAGGGAGTAGTTTATTTAACGGTCGCATCACGTTGCGAGATAAATAGAAGCCCCATATGGGATTCCAATATTGCCAGAACATATCAAAAGATTCTGCGCCAAACGATCGTTTAAGCATGGCTTGTAACGAGCCGCTAGCGCCTAAAGGCAAACCATTTCGCTTTTTAACATATTTTGCTAATGAAATAGATTTATGCATGCTGACCTTTTATCTATCTAAGCGCCGATAAGGGACTTTTGTTAGCTTTGTAGTTGATATTTGCGACGCACTTCATCAACTAAACGATACCGCGAGCTCTTAAGTCTTTCGTGTGGTGCAAATAACGAACTGGCAGAGTCTAAGAGGTTTACTGCTGATATTAATTTCTTTAGTTGCTCTTCACTTAACTCGTCTTCTGCTGACAATTCATTGATTTCAAGTATGGCGAGTTCTTTGGCTGCAATATCTTCGGGCAAACCTGATTTAGTACATAAACCATATATACCATTTAAGAAATGTCGCCATTCTTCTTCAATATGCAGGTTAATATTTTCATTAATTTTGGCATTACTCGAAGTGTGTCCTTCATTTTTTAAGTGAGCAATCGCCTTTTGGTATCGCTGGGCAAAGACCGAGTAAATAGCGTTTTTGTTATTTAAGGATTGCACGGTGGCTAACCAAGAAGAATAGCCTTTGGCATAATATTCAATTTTTTGCTCTTCATTATGAATACCGAAAAAAGAATCGCTTTTTAAACTCAGGTTCAACTTGTAAGAGCATTTGGGCATGACTTCTTGCTCTTGATAATTGCGCAACTCTTGTTCAGTAATTTTAGAAACTTCAAGTAATTGTTGTGTTGTAAAAAAATGCTCGTTCAGGTATTTAATTAATTCCACGAAATTATACTTCCCTTTAAAATAGAAAACGCCTTGCTAGGCCATTATTTAGCATAGGATCTTAATTAGCTTGACATATGCAATTTAACGACCTTGCCCGGGTAGTTGCAGCAATTGCTATCAACAGACAACCAGATAGCCCCAGCCAGGATCCAACAATAACCAATAGCGATGTCGGATAGTGGCAGCTATCTTACTAAAGTAGCTAGCAACAACCTAGCTAAAACTAACCAATGCATTAAAGATTTTCTTAACTGTCACAAAGCCTTAAGGAAACTGACACAAAACTGTAACCTCCCTGCCATACTCTTTACAGCCAGCCAATGGTTAGCACTGATAAAACAAAGCAGTGTGTACTTAATAAAAAAGGAAAGTCTTTTGCGAGTGTCTACATTAACTAAACTAGTCGCCCTCTCTTTGTGTTTCGCTAGCTTATTACTAGTACTAACGTTACTTTGGACCAGCCAGTTATTTTCAACACTAGACCAGCAACGCTTAAGCTACAATCAGCTGAAACAAACAATTGCTGTTGATTTGTCCCAATCAATAGAAGACTACATTAATAGCGGCAACAGCGATAACCTAAATCAGGCAACCAAGCTTATTGCTAAAATACAACAGCGCAATTTAGCCGATTTTTCTGCCTCGACAACATCAAAGCTAAAAGAAAGACTCATCTCCCTACAACAAAACATTGACTCAAAATACCGTGCAATGGGTAAGTTATCCGGTAATCGCAATATATTGCTTGAAAACGCTATCCGAGAAATGTCTGGTGCCGCACATTCCCTCATTGCCTACGCCAACAAAGGTAAAGTTAGCCAGCGAAACATCAGCGTTCGATATACCTCTCTTGCCAATGACTACCATTTACAAGTGATCGGTTTGTCGCAAATAACTGGTGCCCTAGCCCAAGGCTTCAACGAGCAATTAAACGCAAATCTGGCGCGCGATATTAATCACTTAGTATCCCTCGCCGGCGAAATAGATTCGCTGCCGCCACTTGGATTGTTTATACCAAAAGACGAAGATGAGCTGATCATAGATGACAGCCCAGCTGAGGATATGGTTGACGAAATCAAAGCTGACTTAGCCAGCTTACCTAGGCGCTACACTAAAGAGATGCAAACCTCACTGGAGCTCGCAAGCCAACGTACAGCAACAGTCCACCAGCTTAGAACCGAAATAAAAGCACTCTTTGATGCGGTTATTGCAGCAGAACGCCTGTTACATAATGAGCATCAAGCCTCTAGCGAAGCTGCCCTCACGGCCTTTGTATCAACGATATTGCTCCTCGTGGTGCTAGCGATATTTATATCCTTAACGCAACGCACCAATATGCTTATCCCATTGAGGCAGCTAAACAAGGCGTTTAAGAACCTAATTGAATCGAATCAAATTAACCCAATTAACTTGCCTGGTAAAAAAACCGAGATTGGCGAAATAGCAATTTATTTCAACCAATTGATAGCGCGTATGAGTGAAGAGGATAAAAACAAACAAAACACCTTAACTATTGTCAGCAACTTTATGGAAGAAATGAGTAGCAACCTAAATGATATTCGTGACAAGTCTACAACGACTTTTGCTCAGGTAGAACAAAATCAAAGTTCGTTAGAATCAATAAAATCACTAGGCCATCAAGTGAGTACAATCAATCATCAGGTAGCAGGTAACGCGACGACTACCACAACAGCCATGGTGGAAAGCCAGCAACATGCCCTATCCTTACTTAATGCTAGTACGGCAACAGACAAACGCGTGATTCAAGGGCAACAAAGCGTAACAGAATTACTCGATGGCGTGGAAGAAGTACATAACATTGTCAATGCCATTCAAAGTATCGCCGACCAAACAAATCTATTGGCATTAAATGCTGCGATTGAAGCTGCACGTGCAGGAGACTATGGACGAGGTTTTAGTGTTGTAGCAGATGAAGTTCGCAAACTAGCGCAGCAAACGCAATTGTCCCTTGGCGACATTAAACAACGCCTGGAGTTATTAACCCATAATTCAAACCTTGTATCACACCAGATTTCTAGCTTAGCACAGGACTCAAGACTACAAATGTCCAACGCACAAGACCTGCAGCGCAATGCCGAGGAAGTTGCCGTTAATGCAAAGCACACCAATACCGTGGCGACAGATGCTAGCGCGTTAGCATCCCAGCAACATAATTTGCTTGAAGCTTTTGGTGACGCCATGCAACACATGAAAGAACAAGTAGAACAAACTGACCAGCTTATCACGCAAATATACACCGGGTTAGCACAGCAAATAGCGACAGTTAGAAAAAACCTTGCCTTGTAGCGCGCTCTCTTAATTAGGAATCATTTAAAAAATGAAGCAAACGATCCAAAATATAATAGACACCCAAAACATAACTACCGTTTTTCAACCAATATTTGATGTTAAGCACTCAACGATCTTAGGCTATGAGGCGCTTACTCGGGGACCTAAAAACACCAAATTTGAATCGCCAGAACGCCTATTTTATTACGCGAGGGAGTTTGGCTTGCTGTCAGAACTTGAAATACTCTGTCGCGATAAGGCGATCAATAAGTTTTCGCACTTGTCTCTCACTGGTCAATTGTTCCTAAATGTTAGTCCAATGGTACTCCTTAATAAAAACCATCCTCAAGGTGAGACCAAACGCCTTATTGAACAAGCAGGTATAAGCTGTGACAACATCGTTATCGAATTAAGTGAGAAATACCCAACACCAAATGATAATGCGCTGTGTGACGCGCTAAACAAATACAAACAATTTGGGTTTAATGTGGCGATAGATGATTTAGGTGTTGGCTACTCAGGTTTAAAACTGTGGAGTCAATTACAGCCTGATATCGTAAAAATTGATCAGTATTTTGTCCGCGATTGTCATAAAGAGCCATTTAAAGAAAAATTTTTACGCGCTATCTTTGATTTAGCAAAATGCACTCAGGCAAAAGTTATCCTCGAGGGCATTGAAACACATGATGAATATCTATTTCTATCCAACTTGGGCATGCAATACGCACAAGGCTATTACTTGGCAAAACCTAGTGAACAACCTCAACTAACCTTCGCTGAAGTAGAGGTTGTATTACCGGCTCAGTGACTTGTTGACTGATACCAACACGCGTTATCCGCGCCAGCTAAACCATACAGCGACCTATTAGCAGCTACGCATAGTATCTTTCAAAGAAACCATTGTAATTAGCTGCTGATCACGCCAATAGCAGCTATATAAATCAGAAAGCTACCAAATACAAAAGAACCAAACCCAGCTGGCCTGAATGTACTTTTAAACTTACGAGCAGACCAGACTGCAAATTGACGGTGCTTAACAGAACCTGCGATTATAAGCCCAGTGCTAACTGCAATTAGTAAGTAACCAATACTTAATATTAATTGAGGATACAAAGTGGTTTGGTTATAACTTACAAAGACAAGCCCTGCGATTAGCCGACTAATGACCTCAAACCAATGAAAATATGATTTTCTACTAAATTCTATAATTCCGTTTGACCAATAACTTGGATTGACAATCATGATGATACTCAAGCACATCATCAATAAACCAAATGCGGCAATGAAAAACACTGATATCTCCTAGTGAGTTTACTTGTTAGCGGCCTTTGCAGACAAAGCCAATGCTTGTGTATGTGTTAGCAAACTAATATCTCCGATTTTGCCATGCCCAGGAACAACTAATTTAACGTCAGGATAACGATCAATGACTTGCTGAATAGAGTTTGGCCATTCACTAATATTGGCGTCCCCAGTGTAACCTAAATGTTTATTACCAAGGCTTTTAACAAAACAACCTCCAAATAATATTTTCTCATTCGGCAACCAGACAACAATATTATCTTCTGTATGTCCAGCACCTGGATAAAACACACTCGCAATACCATCAATGAATTCAAACGCATTACTTGATATCTCGTCACTAGACACTTCCTTTTGGTTTAACTTAAGGAGTTTGTTGGTTAGCGTTGTCGCATAGGTTTTTATTTCTAGATCATTTAAAAGCGGTATATCTCCACTGGCGTCCTCATGAAAATGAGTTACAACTGCACTTTTTAAAGTCAGGCCTTTAGCTTCAATCCATTCAATCAGTTGTTCTGTTCCTTTGGTTGTCCAGGGAGTGTCAATCATGTGCGCTTGTTTGCCATTGATGACGACTAGACCAGAGGCGCCAATGACCCCCCATGGCTCAACCCGCTTATACGAAATATGTTGATAAACTTTATCAGTTAACTTTTTGAGTTTAACTTCTTTAGTATCCTCATTGTTTGCAAACACCATGTAAGGAATAAAGAGAAGAAAGATAATTTTATATTTCATGATTGCTCTTATAGTTGAGCGGCGTCTGACGCCGGCTTAACTGGAAAATTATAGTTGGCTATACTAGCGAAGAATAAGCACAGCCAACTATCACGCGCCCCATCTTGATTGACTTGTTATGTGCTGCCTACGCCAAAAAACAGCTTAGATTGAATAGCTAATTCTGCTAGCTGGCCAAACTCGGTTTGCAAGCCTATATCAAGCCTGGATCCTTCAGGATGTCCGGCAAGCTCCAAAATTGATATTTCAAAATTCACTTGGCCTAGAGATGAACACGATACTTTTATGGCAAGCTCACCTTCTAATGATTTCCAATTCAGTGTTCCCTTCCACGGACGACTCAAACTACCAATTCTGGTAAACAGATTATTCAACCCATTATCGTCTGTATACGTGCTAACCCGGATCGAAGTGCTAGGGTTTCCCAACAGTTCCAGATTGAAGAATTCGCCGTCTCGATTAGTAAAAATTAAACGTCTACTCGAGATTGCCGATTCTAGTGATATTTCCATTTACACCTCAAAACACACAACGCCCACTTATGGGACTGATTAGTAGTTTGCTTAACTGTCTAGCGTAGCGAAACCGAGCAAACTGTTACTAGATTAAGACAACTTACGCCTTTTTGATAATTTTGTAACTGGAACAATACAAGTTACCAGAAAAGCAATTAGTGAAAAGAAACTTACCAATAAATTGTCTAATTCTATTCCAAAAATAGTCCCGTTTAAGAACACCCTATAGTGAAGGAGCCCTGTTAATACGCAAGAAAGCATAAAGATAAAAACGTAAACGGATTTAAGAGGTACAGCTGATGCTAGTTTAAGTTGAAATATAAACACAGCAATACTCAATATAACAAATGTAACTGATATCATCATTGACTCATATTGCCTTAATCAGCCAACGAGTTGGTGGGCGGCTGAATTGACTTGTTAGTATTACTTTGCCCTAACATGAATATACCAAGCCAGACAAACCAAATAATCTGACTGATACCAAAAATTTCGGTGATGGCTTCATCGGGATATATTGTTGCAATACCAGCAATTCCTACCATTAAACCAAGGTAATTTAGTCCTCGCGGAAACTCTTCCGCTTTTAAAGCTGCTAGACTAATTAACAGCACCCAAAGCCCACCAACTAGCTCGTTTCCTCCGCCAAGGCTCTCGATTAGGACTGAAATCATTCGCCACAGTTCAAAAGCTTTCTCCGCGGATACATCCATTAGGTTAATTGCATGTGAAAGTCCTATATTAGCCAGCATGCCACTGGCAATAACCAGAACAACCCAAACGACACCGAAGACAGAACCCACTTTAACCATTGGATTATTTGTTGATGCTAGTTTTTCATATAAGCCAACAACAAGAACAGCTAGAAAAACGCCAAACACTGCATACATCAGAAAATAAATCATTGAAAATGCGAGTTGATTTTCCGCTAAATACGTCATTTTTTCCAACGCAGTACCATCGGAGGGATATGCCCAGAAAGCGCCAAAATACACAAAGGCAACAATATAAATCAATGCTTCAAAAATAGCTGAAACGCCTGCAACTTTTTGTAGATTATTCATTAAAACTTCCCATTTTATTGGTAACGTTAAGGCCTTTGTAACAGGCTAATTTTTGTGGAGCACTTTGTG
>CAKZQF010000059.1 GCA_937139475.1 uncultured Gammaproteobacteria bacterium
GAAAATAGTGAAATTACACCGCTATCATTCATTGGGCCGTTGATTATCACCCACTTGTTTTTGTAATGGTCACTAGTCAGTACCAGCACTTATAACTTTACTTTTTGCTCTAAGGTATATGGTTACTCACATGGATATACTAAGACTGATTTTAGATAGAATAAAACCGCCTATCACACATTTGCAAAGCGCAATGATAATTAGCTTACTTGCACTAAGCATTAGCATCATCCTAGCATTTGCCTACCTACAAGTCTTATCGAAAGAAAAAATTCAAGACTTCACACTTGATAGTGCAAAACTATATATCGAAACGTTGACCAAAGTGCGCACACTGTATACCTCTGAGGTTGTTGACCGGGTAACAGAAAATGGCATCATCGCCTCCCATGAATACCTCAAACACGTCAATGCAATCCCGTTACCGGCAACGTTTAGTATGTTATTAGGGAACGCCGTGAACGTGCCCGGGATTAATACCAGGCTATATAGCGCTTTCCCATTTCCCAATGACACAGCGACAAGAGGCTTAACTGACGAGTTTTCTAAACGAGCTTGGAATGCACTCAACGATAACCCTAACAAGGATTATTATTCATTTGAGGAGATCAACGGTATTGAGTCATTGCGCTATGCCAGTGCCGATATCATGCGCGATGGCTGTGCAGATTGTCACAATAGCCATCCGGATACTCCTTTCAACCAATGGAAAACCGGTGATGTACGCGGCGTATTAGAAGTGATTGTGCCATTGGCTAAGACAGCTAATGCAATAGATCAATTGATTAAACAAACATTCCTTGTCGTATTGCTAACTTGTTTATTGATTTCTGCAGCAATCTACATCGTCGTTAAGCGATTAAAATTCATTCTACTGGCAACAAAAAGTTCGAGCAGTAAGGTGTTAAGAATAAACGCCCAGTTACAACAAAAAATTGAGCAAGACAAATTACTTCAAGAGAAGCTAATGGATATATCATTTACAGATGCTCTCACAGGAATTGCCAACAGGCGTTACTTCGATCAGGAATTAGATAAACAATGGCATTGGGCTATTCGCAAAAAATGCCAACTGGCTGTCATTATGTTCGATATTGATTATTTCAAGCCATACAATGACAACTATGGTCATCCGCAAGGTGACGTTGCATTAAAACTGGTAGCACAGGCGATGAAAGAGTCACAGCTGCGCCCATTTGATATCGTGTGCCGCTATGGCGGTGAGGAGTTTGTCTTAATCTTATGTGAAACAGAGCAAACCGGAGCGCTTATTGTTGCTGAGCGTATTCGTATTGCCATCGAAACACTGGCAATCGAACACCAGTACTCCCCACTGGCTCCTATGCTTACTGTCAGCGCAGGTGTTGGAACAATGTATCCAACACCTGACAGCTCGCCTGAAGACTTAATATCACTTGCCGATCAAGCATTGTATCAAGCCAAAGAAAAAGGCCGCAATAGAACGGAGGCCCTTAATATTAACGTTGAGGTTATTTAAACAATCGATCAATCGATAATTGGCCGCCGCCGTGTTTGATGAGGTAAAGCAGAGGTACTAGCCATAGAATATGCGTCGGCCAAGCATCTGGGTACACGAGAAACTGTATAACGGTGGTCATGACCAATAACCCCAACGCACTAAGGCGGGTTAATAGCCCAAGGATAATAGTCAATGATAATGTGAATTCAGCAAAAGTCGCCAAATAAGCTGCTATCTGGTGCGGAATGATGGGTAATGCATACTCATATTCAAACAACATAAAGGTTGAATCAGTGACATTATAAAATTGCCACTTCTGACCGAAGACCTCGCCCCCGGCGATCTTGGTTTGAGCACTACGCCAAAATACGCTGGCAATAGCCAAACGAGCGACAATAGTTAAAATTTCTTGCGGAAACTGACGCGCAATGAGTTCTATTTTGTTAAATAATGCTTTCATAAATATGCCTTTATAACTTAACTTCGCAAGCAGAAAATACGCCTAAATTAAGTAGATACCCTAACATTGGACTAAGCTCACTATTTTCAAGTCCCTTACCATTGGCCATGGCATGGTGCCACGCATGGTTAATCGTTTGACCATTGAGCAGTTGACTTAAGAAGTTGAAACAGTTTTCATCTAAACTGACGATTTGAATATCAAAATTAAGCCGATAGACTAAGACATTTGCAGCCCCTAGCGTCCCGAGATCCAGCACCGATGGTTGCTCCTTAATATTCTCATGCCAAATAGCATCTACAGGCCAAGGAGATTTTAACAAGCTAACAGAAGGGTGAGCTTCAAAAACCAGTTCACCAAGACTTTCAGGAGCCACACCTGCTAACTCGCCAATATCTAATGGCATCACATCGGCGCTGTGAAAAGCGATATGATGGGCAAACTCAAGCCTAGCAACATCTGGCAAATAATTTAAATGAGCCACACTTTGGTGTTGCGATAAGTAGTCAATAAACTCTTCACCATAGAATAGTAATGCAGGATCACTTGGTGGTTTTTCGCGAATAAATTCAACGGCGATAAGATTAAAGCAATTATCTCCAATTAAGCGTTTCACCACGGGGTATAAATCACCTAGAGCGCTACGTAGTGAGTGCAATACATTGTTGCGATATATATCAAGCCGCAGGCGGGACTCTTTATCAGCACTTGCTTTGCCAAACTGTATTTCCATCAACGCCAAAAACGACAAGCCTTCATCACCAACCTCTTCACTGAGCAAGTTTGCATAAAACTGAGCTTGATAATCTGCCAGTGATACATTAGCCATTACATTGCTCCCTCTCCTGGTTAGTAACACCAGCTAACTTTAAATTAGCCATTTGCGCTTGTTCGCTTAATGTTTGCCAGCTTGGAATGTCACTATCCCATTCGATCAATGTTGGCTTTTTACCAACTTGTTCTATTGTTTGCTCATACAACTCCCACACCTGTTGGCACACCTGTGAGCCATGATCATCAATTCGCACTTCGCCGCTTAACAGTTGTTGTACTGAATGGCCTGCAAGATGGATCTCCTCAACCAATGACGAATCAACTGTTTTAATATAATTTGAAGCGTCAAAGCCATGATTAGACGCGCTAACGAAGACATTGTTAACATCAAGTAATAGTTTACAGCCACTTCGTTTGGCCAGCATATTGATAAACTCAACCTCACTAAAATCACTTTCTTTAAGCATGAAATAACTAGATGGATTCTCAATCAAAATTTGCCTATTAAGTACATTTTGGGTTTTATCAATGTTATTGCAAAAAGTCTCCATACTTTCGCTGGTGTATGGTACAGGCAGTAAGTCATTAAGTGCGACATCATGGTATTTACTCCACGAAACATGCTCAGATACGAGCCCCGGCTGGTATCGCTCAATCAGCTCTTTTAGCGCCTTTAGGTGTTTATCGCAAGGTAAATCTAGCGAGCCTAGTGAAAGCCCAACGCCATGAATAGATAAAGGATAACGCGCTCTTATCTGCTCTAAATAATGATGCATCAGACCACCAGCGCCCATATAATTCTCAGCATGAATCTCAAACCACTGAACTGATTGCTCAGAACTAGGTGCGGTTTGTGAAAGTATTTGCTGAAAATGCTGAGGTTTTAAACCAACCCCTGCGTGCGCAGGGATTAGTGAACTTTGTTGAAATGACATAGGTTAGTCTATTTCTTTGGTTTAAGGCTGCCGCCAACAAGTTTGTCACAAGTGCCTTTAGGCACATACATCCAAGCGTCACCTTGGCCATCTTTGGTTGATGAACCGGCGCATGAAGTACCTGGTCCAGCTTTACAATCATTTTGACCCGCTTTTGCTACGCCGTAGCATTTTTCCATTTTTTTGTTGCCCGCTTCAGCTTCTGGAGCAGTAAGAGCCGCAAGAGTGATTGCCGTTGCAACTGCAGTATTTAAGATAACTTTATTATTCATGATGTATTCCTTTCTTGATTTATTAATGAAATTTTTAGGTCATTTGGGTAATAAATAAATCTCATATTCCCAGCCTATTTTAAAAGACCAGCAAAACGAGATAATCTTTCACAAAATTTAAAAATAAATTAACAAACACAAAATCAAATTAATAATCAGTCGGTTACAAAGAAATATAATTTTAATTGGCTGTGTTTATTCATTATCATCGAACTAATAGCAAAGAAAACATGAACTGCAGATAAAAAGCATTTATTATAATAAGCCTTTCACTTCAATTCGCACTACGCAATGTCTCAACTTTCTATTTCACAAGGATTCTTACTCACGCAGCAAGCGATGGATGTGGCCGGAAGACCTCAGATACACTGCTGGCTTGCCACCCACCAAGGACCGGTAAAATTAGTCATTGAGGGTCAAAAGCCATTATTTTTTATTGCCCAAAAACAGCTATCGCAAGCACAACAATTTTTAGCACAAGCTAACATTAGCTTTAAATCAAACAATGGCACGTTAAAAGCTTTCAACGGCGACAGTATCACAACACTATACTTTGAGAACATTAAGCAGTATCGCAGTGCCAGTTACTTGTTAAAACAAGAAAACATTACCACTTTTGAAAGTGATTTCAGACTCGATCAGCGCTACCTTATGGAACGGTTTATTTGTGGGGAATTGGAGTTTAAGGGGGTAGCAGCGACTCAAAACGGTTTTACCCAGCTTAATCAAGTCAGTGTAAGACCGACAAGTTATACGCCACAGCTCAACGTGCTGTCATTAGACATAGAATGTTCCCAAAATGGCGAGCTCTATTCGATTGGTCTAGCGGCAAAAGGGTTTGAACGTGTCTTGATGATAGGGCAACCACAGCAAGCCGCTGATTACATCTATTGGGTAGCAGATGAAGCACAGCTACTGAGTCGTTTAGAGCTCGAGATTGGGCAATTTGACCCCGATATTATTATCGGCTGGAACGTGATTAATTTCGACTTCCGACTACTGGTAAAGCGGGCTCAATACCATGGTAAAAAACTGCGTTTGGGACGGGGCGATGCGTTTGCCAGTTGGCGAGATTCCAATGTAGATAACAATGGGTACATTTCTATTCCAGGGCGAGTGGTGGTCGATGGCATTGACTCTTTAAAGTCTGCTACCTATCAATTTTCCAGCTTTAGTCTAGACAATGTTGCCCATGAATTGCTCAATCGTGGCAAGCTATCACATAATGTGCACCAGCGAATGGATGAAATTAACCATAACTTCAACCATGACAAGCCAGCGCTCGCCGCATATAACTTGGAAGATTGCCGCTTAGTTAACGAGATATTCGCGCATACCAAGTTACTCGACTATCTAATCTTTCGTTCAAAACTTACGGGCTTATTACTCGATCGTGTGGGCGGTTCTGTGGCCGCTTTCACCAACCTGTATTTGCCCAAGTTACATCGTGCTGGCTACATTGCTCCAAACTTACCGGCAAATGGTGGTCTCGCAAGCCCTGGTGGCTATGTCATGGACTCAAAACCAGGTCTGTACAACAATGTATTAGTGCTCGATTTTAAAAGCCTATATCCATCAATTATTCGCACCTTCAAAATCGATCCAATGGGATTAATTGAAGGGCTCGCGTCACCCGATGACGCGATAGAAGGCTTTAAATCTGCCAAGTTCTCTCGCACCAAACATTTTCTACCACAAATTATCAATGACCTATGGCAGCAACGTGATCAGGCTAAGCGCGATAAAGACAGTGCTCGCTCACAGGCAATTAAAATTATTATGAACTCATTTTATGGCGTTCTGGGTTCTGGAGGGTGCCGTTTTTACGATACTCGCTTAGCCAGTTCAATCACGCTGCGTGGCCATCAGATAATTCAACAAACAGCCCAATGGATAGAAGAAAAGTACCAAGTAATCTATGGCGATACCGACTCTGTTTTTGTACTTATCGGCAGTGGACATTCCCCGCAACAAGCTCAGGAGATAGGTAAGACGCTGGCCAGGGATATTAATCAGCGCCTACAACAACAGTTAGCGCAGCAACATCAACTTGAATGTCATCTTGAGCTAGAGTTTGAAACGCACTATAAAAAGTTCTTAATGCCAACTATCCGAAATAGTGAGTTAGGCAGTAAAAAGCGCTATGCAGGATTACTTACGCAAGGTGAAAAAAGCACCCTGGTATTTAAGGGGTTAGAGAGTGTTCGAAGTGATTGGACATTGCTTGCGCGGGAATTTCAGCAACAACTCTATCAACTGGTTTTTGATGACATCGACCCAACGTCATATATTCTTCAAACCGTCGATAGGCTCAATAATGGCGAACTCGACAGCCAACTTGTGTACAAAAAACGTTTGCGCCGTGAGCTTTCCCATTATGTAAAAAATGTGCCACCCCAAGTAAAAGCAGCACGACTGGCGGATGAGCAAAATAAAAAGCTAGGACGTCCACTACAATACCAAAATAAAGGGGCGATTAGCTACGTCATTACCAGTAACGGCCCAGAGCCGGTTGACTACACCACCAGCTCAATTGACTATCAACATTACATAGACAAACAAATTGAGCCAATAGCCGATGGTATACTGCCATTCGTCGATCTTAGCTTCAATCAAATTACCAATAAACAAATGGGCTTATTTTAAACGGTAAACCACATTAATCGACTGGCTGATATCAATGGTTTCAGGCACAAATAGATTGTATTGGCCCGCTTTGAAACTCATCGCCTCCATACGTGGCATCGATTGTTCGTTTAGGCCAAATGTCGCCATATAAGATGAGAAATTTGCATCGGTTGACGCCGCAAATACACGACCAAGTTTTGCACCTAAACCAGCAGCAAGATCCTGCGCCTTGGTCTTGGCATCCTCCCCCGCTTGTTTAACCAAGTTGCTGGTGATTTTAGCCCGCGTACTAACATCAAATGAAATTTGTACATTATTGACATTATTCATTGCAACTAAGCCGTCCATTAACTCGGAATAGTTGATAATATCACTAAGCTCCAGGACAAATCGTTGGCTAACTTCATAACCTGATATTTCCCCTTGCTGATAGCCCCTGGTCTTATCTCTAATAATTCGCTTGGATAAACTAAACGATTTAATTTTTGTTTGGTCGATGCCAAATTTAAGTGCCAGCTTAACCATTTCCCTGCCGCGCAAAGCAACCGTTTCCAGCGCTTGCTTTGACTGTCTATCAACACTCAAAATATTGAGCGATATTTTGGCCTTGTCCGGCGTTACAGCAACACTTGCCTGACCATTAACGACAATAAACGGAAAGTCTGGTGCCGTATTGGCGAAGCTAGGTAAACTTAATGCGGCGACACTCGCGCTACCAATTAGCAAGAATACTTTTACAATCTTTTTCATGATCATCCTTTCATTATTGAATTTAATTTAGTTTAAATAGCAGTTGCTTAATCGTATCTGTACAAGATGTACGATATACTGATCATTTACCACCTCAACATAGTCACAAACAATGAATATTCAAGAAATTAGTGTTTCAAACAATTTACGTAAGAAAATCGGCCACTGTATTAAGGATGAAACTATTATCCAAATCGATGAGAACGGAGACGTTATCGTCAATGTTGAGGCTTATCAAGAATACAAAAATGAGTACAGCAAGACGCCTATTGAAGACATTTTAGGGCAACAAAAATTAGACTTTAACTGCGAATTTTTCTTTTTTATCTAAGATTTAGTTAATTGACTGCGGTGACTTCATAATCTATTTGGTTGCCGCCTATCGTTAAACTCACTTCATCATCAACTTGCAGGCCCATTAACGCCCGTCCCAGTGGAGCCGCAGGGGTTATCACTAAAACCGATGAGTTTTCAACTTCCAGTTTTACGCCTCCAGCGCCAACACCAACAAGAAAATGGCGTAACTGCTCACTTTCATCTAATAATGTGACTACGCAGCCAGGTTTTACCCTGCCATCGCCGTGGTATTGATTTTGTAGAGCACGATACTTTTCTAGGTCGTCCTGGCATTGCAACACACGCGCTTGTTGCCCCTGCGCTAAATAAGCAGCCTCAAGCCCTAAGGTGTCATACTTATTTTCGGCAACATTTTCATCATCAGTGGCAGTGTCATGTGCGCGCTTGGCTGCCGCTTTGGCAACATCGATAAGTGTTGTTAGCTGAGCAAATAACTGCTGCCAAACTTGTTCTTTATTAATCATCGAATTACATCGCTCCTTCATAAACTCCCGCTATTGTTTCATTGCCAACAAAAAAAGGCTATCTATTAGCAGATAGCCTTTCATCAAATTAATTACAGCGATGTCTTATAGGGAAAACACCATTGGTATGATGGTTACCATCAACAATGTAATTAGCATCACACCTGCAATATTTAACCATAATCCCGCCCTTGCCATATCGGCAATACGTAGCTGACCAGAGCTAAATACAACCGCATTCGGCGGTGTTGCTACAGGCATCATAAAGGCACAGCTTGCTGCAAGCGCCGCTGGAATAACCAACATCATTGGACCATCGGTAAGTGAAATAGCAATAGGACCAAGTAGTGGTAGGAAACTTGCGGTAGTCGCCGTATTACTGGTTACTTCGGTTAAGAACATAATGGTAATCGTAACAATAATCACAGCAGCAAGTACTGGGAAACTTGCCGCTCCCTCTAATTGCATGCCGATAAAAGCAGCGAGGCCAGATTTCTTGATAAGACCAGCAAGGGCTAAACCACCACCAAATAATAGCAACACACCCCAAGGTAATTTCTTCGTGTCATCCCACGATAAGATACGCGTATCACTCTTGCTATCTACTGGCACGATAAATAGCATTAAGCCAATAAACATCGCAATACCGGTATCTGTAATAGCAAGCCCCGTTGCCTTAGCGATCACCGGTCTAAATATCCAACCTAGCGCTGCGAGTGCAAAAAACATCAATACGAGCTTTTCACCCTTACTCATCGCACCAAGCTGCGCTAACTTCTCTTTAAACATGGTGCTGGTATCAACACTTTCCTCTCCATTAACATTGAAGCACCATTTCGTTAGTATCAACCAGCTTAGTACTAACATGATCACTGTTAGGGGAACACCCACTAGCATCCATTGGGCAAAGCCAATTTCAATTTGGTAAGACTCAGACAAATAAGCCGCCATTAGTGCATTGGGCGGCGTACCAATTAATGTCGCTAAACCACCGATACTGGCAGAGAATGCGATAGAAAGTAGCATCGCTTTTGAAAATTCTTGATTAGGCTTTTCACGATTTTGATTAACCATCTCAATCACAGATAAACCGATAGGTAACATCATCACTGAGGTAGCCGTATTAGACATCCACATCGATAAAAATGCAGTTACTCCCATTAGACCTGCAATTTGTTGGCTCGGCTTAGAACCCACCAACGTCATCGCCTTTAACGCGATACGTTTATGTAGATTCCAGCGCTCCATTGCGATGGAGATTAAGAAACCACCCAGGAACAAGAAAATGAGAGGATGGGCGTATGACGAGGTGGCGACCTTAATTGGCGCAATGCCTACGATTGGCGCAACAACTAGCGGCAGAAAAGCGGTAACGGCGACAGGGGTTGCTTCACTGATCCACCACGTTGCCATCCAAAGGGCTAAGCCTAAGGTATGCCAAGCAGTCTCACTCATGCCTTCAAATGGGGATGAGACAAGCAATGTCATCATCATAAATATTGGACCCAACAGTAACATGACTGTTGGTGTTGGTTTTAGTTGTGAATTACTCATAAAAGATCCTACCTCTGCGCTTAGCGATTTCTAATTATTAGTCTTTAATAGCTAAAGGCAACAACAGTGCCAACAATTTAAGTGGTTGAATTTATTAAGTTAACTATTTTTATAAATAGTGCATGGGTGAGCACACACCAAGTTTTACACATCCTATGGGTGGTAATCCGCCCACTTACTCAGTAAAAAGATGGCGATTTATCGAAAACTTTTTCATTTTGTCATACAGGGTTTTTCGCGGTAACTTCAAATGCTCCATTGTTTGATTAATCCGCCCTTTATGAATGCTCAGCGCTTCTTCAATTAGACGAGATTCAAAAAACTCGACTCGTTGTACCAGCCCCATATTTTCAGTTATTAGGCCACTTGCCTGTTGCATGTGGGGCTCTTGGGCGAATGCTGCTTCCGGACCAATTAGCACATAGCGTTCGGCGAGGTTACGTAGCTCGCGAACATTGCCCGGCCAATCGTACTGCATTAGCATATCAAGCTCATGTACCTGCAGCGGGATAAACTCTCGATGATAGTTAGCTGCGGCAATTTGCGAAAAGTGATTAAACAGCATGCCAATATCTGGCTTACGGTCTCTCAATGCGGGGATAAACACATTGACCAGATTTAGACGGTAGAACAAATCAAGCCTGAACTCGCCCTGATTAGACAACTCTCGTAGATCTTGTTTGGTCGCTGCAACAATTCGAATATCTAAATCGATTTGTTGATGACCACCTATTCGAGTGACCTTTCGCTCCTCCAGTACTCGTAATAATTTAATTTGTACACTCATTGGCGTACTTTCAATCTCATCTAAAAACAGCGTGCCACCGTTGGCGTATTCAAACTTTCCAATACGTTGTTTGTTCGCGCCAGTGTATGCGCCGGCTTCAGCACCAAACAGTTCACTTTCAATTAGATCTTCAGGGATTGCCCCACAGTTGATAGCAACAAAATTATGTTTGGCGCGCGCTCCGTTATCATGTAAATAGCGAGCAACTAACTCTTTACCTGCCCCCGTATCACCATGAATCAACACATCAGCGGGCAAATCTTTTACCTGATCAAGCAAATTACGCATCGCCACCATTTCGCTGGTATTACCAAGAATGCGTAGGCCAGCAGTTGATTGTTGTTCCACCGCTTGTCGTAGCTTGTTATTTTCAAGTACCAGTAAGCGTTTTTCAGCGGCGCGGCGCACTACATCAACGACATGTTCATTATTAAATGGCTTTTCGATAAAGTCATAAACACCGTCGCGAATGGCTTTAACTGCAATTGATACATCCCCATAACCTGTTAACAAAATGACAGGGATTTGCGGATCGATCTGTTTTATTTTTTCAAACAAGCTTAAGCCGTCTAACTCAGGCATATTAAGGTCGGTGACGACAATAATTGGACTGCTTGGGTCGATTGATTTAAGTAAATTTAAGGGAGAGCTAAAGCACTTGGTCTTAATATCCTCAAGCATAAACATTTGTTCTAGCGCGTCTAGCACTTGAATATCGTCATCAACGATAAACACTTCAAATGGTGATAGTTCGAACATATTACTTCCTTAAAAACGAATTTGAAAAACAGCGCCACCACTGGCCAAATTGTCGACCACAAGGTCACCATTAAACGACTCAATGATCCGCCGCGATATCGACAGCCCTAATCCTAACCCACTTACCGACTTAGTGGTAAAAAACGGTTCAAATATTTTATTTAAATAATGCGGCTCAATACCGGGACCATTATCAGAGATCTCAAGCACCACTTGCTGATCCACAAACAAACGGATGGAAATTGTAGGTTGGTCAACATCAATCAGCGCATCAACGGCGTTGGTGAGTAAATTAATAACCACCTGCTCAAGCTGAATTGGTTCAGCGGTTACCATTAACTCTTGTTTGCACGGCTTAAGTTTAAGTGTCACTTGATGCTGTTGAATATGATGCCCGGCAATCGCAATGGCATTATCGACAATCTGACGTAAACAAACTTGCTGAAGTGGCTCATTGGTTTTGCGACTAAAGTTTTTAAACTGAGAGACAATGGCAACGAGTCGTTCTATCAGCTGATGCATATTGGCGATATTGGTGCCCGCCTTATCAAACATCTTCTTTTCCAGCATCTTTTCGGTTAATTGTAAATAACTGGATAATGCTGCAATCGGCTGATTTATTTCATGGTTAATTGAAGAGCTTAGCTCACCGATGGTAGCCAGCTTTGCCGCTTGAATAAGCTGCTCCTGTGTCGCAATCAAATCGGCCTCAGCCTGTGTACGTTGCTCTACCTCGTGCCTAAGCTGCTCATTTGTTGCTGTTAGGTCGGCAGTGCGTAAGGCAACTTGCTCTGTTAATCGTTGATGGGATAGCTGCAATCGTCGATTATTTTTACGGCGCTCATAAAACAACAGCATAAGAAATAGCAGTGAAACAAACACAATCCCAGAAATAAAGGCCATCAATAAACCATAGCTAGTTGATGACTGGTCTTTGCCAAGCACCTTTAATTGCCACGGGTATTGTTCAAATTCATCACGAAAAATTAGATATTGCTGCGCATGTGGTAGGTTAATTGTCCAAAGATCAAAGCCAGCTTGCTGCCACCGTTTTACCGGGTCTTTGGTCAGCAGATTGTCACCTTCTTGCAATGACTCGACTTGTGAGAATCTTTTAAGTCGCCAGCTAGGCTGGTCACTTAAAAACACGGTCTGCTGTGCGCTTTGCAACATAAAGCTAAAGTCGTTGTGTGGGAAAAGCGTTTCTCGCTGCTCCATCGCAGCAACATCGGCTTTAATCACTAATACGCCAATAGTTTGCTGCTCGTTTTTTATGGCATGGGAAAAATATATTCCGCGTTTATTACTCACCATACCAACGGCTAGCTCAAAGCCACTGCCTGTTGTAAGCGCTTGCTTAAAGTAATCACGAAACGAAAAATCGTTACCGACAAAACTGTCAGCCTGTTGATAATTGCTAGAGGCAACCACTGTGCCCTGTGGTGATAATAGATAAGCATCTAGCGCATTGGAAGTCGTTGCTATCTCAATTAAAAACTCAGAAATCAGTGTCGATTGTTGCTGGCTTGATGACATAAATCGTCTGATCTGCTGATTGTTGCTATACACTGTAGAAAAATTAGAGAACCGTTCAAGTTCAAACTCCAATTGTTTTTTTATCTCTAAACTGTGCGTATTCAATTGCCCATTCAAACGATTTAACGCAGCAGATTTACCACTAATATAGCCCAAGAGAGTCACCATCATCAGAACGAAAAAGCTTAATCCCGTGAGGTAGAGTTTGGTTTGTTTTAGCATCGTATTCTCAATATTACAGTCTGTGACAACGGCCGCAGCTTCGATTTAAACAAAGATGGCAATCAACCAATCAACAGGTTAAAATATGCCACTTTTTTGCAACTGCCTAGGTCATCCGCAGGGCAAAATCCCTTAATTATTTTATTAAAGAGAACTTACTTTGATTTCTACAGCTAATATTACAATGCAATTCGGCGCTAAGCCATTGTTTGAAAACATTTCGGTAAAATTTGGTAACGGTAACCGTTACGGGCTTATCGGCGCGAATGGCTGTGGTAAGTCAACGTTCATGAAGATTTTAACTGGTGATTTAACGCCAAGTGCCGGTAATGTGTCTATCGATACCGATGAACGCGTGGGTAAATTACATCAAGATCAGTTCGCCTTCGAACAATACAATGTTGTTGATACGGTTATCATGGGTCACAAAGAAATGTGGGCGGTTAAAGAAGAACGTGACCGCATTTATGCTGATCCTGATATGAGCGAAGAAGACGGCATGCGTGTCGCCGACCTTGAAACCGAATTTGCCGAAATGGATGGTTATAGCGCAGAAGCTCGCGCCGGTGAACTATTACTTGGTGTTGGTATTGAGCAAGAACTGCATTACGGACCTATGTCTGAAGTGGCTCCTGGTTGGAAACTGCGTGTATTACTTGCACAGGCACTATTCTCTGATCCTGATATTTTATTACTTGATGAGCCAACCAATAACTTGGACATCGACACCATCAAATGGCTTGAGGACATTCTAAACGAACGTAAGTCAACCATGGTTATCATTTCCCATGACCGTCACTTTTTAAACTCAGTATGTACTCACATGGCTGACTTAGATTACGGTGAGTTGTCGGTTTTCCCGGGTAATTATGATGAATACATGACCGCAGCGCACCAAGCGCGCGAGCAATTAATGTCTGACAACGCGAAAAAGAAAGCGCAAATTGCAGAGCTGCAATCATTTGTTAGCCGCTTCTCAGCGAATGCGTCAAAGGCAAAACAAGCAACATCACGTGCCAAGCAAATTGATAAGATCCAATTAGCAGAAGTCAAAGTATCGAGCCGTATTAGCCCGTTCATTCGCTTTGAACAAGAAAAGCAACTCTACCGCAATGCTGTTACAGTAGAGAACCTAAGCAAATCGTTTGATGAGCATGAGCTATTTAAAAACTTCAATATGATCACCGAAGTTGGTGAGCGTATTGCAATTATCGGACAAAATGGCGCCGGTAAAACGAGTTTAATGCGTATATTACAAGGCGACTTAGATCAAAGTGAAGGGTCAGTTGCCTGGTCAGAGAATGCCAATATTGGATACTATGCACAAGACCATTCAAGCGAGTTCGAAAGCGATCTGACCTTATTCGATTGGATGGCAAAATGGATGCAACCTGGTGATGACGAGCAATCTGTTCGTGGTATTTTAGGGCGCTTGCTGTTCTCACAAAATGACATTGGTAAATCAGTTAAAGTAATCTCAGGTGGTGAACAGGGTCGCATGTTGTTTGGTAAATTAATGATGCACAAGCCAAATGTATTATTAATGGATGAGCCTACCAATCACTTGGACATGGAATCAATCGAATCGGTCAACTTGGCACTAGAAAACTACAAAGGAACATTGTTCTTTGTTAGTCACGACCGCGAGTTTGTTTCTTCTATCGCAACACGAATTCTAGAGATCACCCCAACGGGCATTAACGATTTCAAGGGGACTTATGAAGAGTTCCTAGCCGCAAAAGAAGCAGCTAAAGCCTAATCGTTTAAGAACTATCCTTTTAAATACCGCCTTAATGGCGGTATTTTTTTGCTCAAGATTCATACCTACACAAAAGTAATTGACAGCTCAGAAAAACCAAAGGTACACTGGTATAACAGGCTAACAACAAGTCAATACTGAATAGTTATTTAGGTGGAGCGCAAGCGCTGACTAGTAATAACGTTAATATCGATTTCCTTTTGCACCACGCAAGTGCCAAAACAGCACTCGCCTTTGTGTTGCTTGATGATGCAGGCGAGCGTAGCTTTTGTTTCCATCGTCACTTTTCGGCTGACGTAGTCATCACACCATCGCAAACACCGACTTGCTGGTTTGATGGTCAGCCTATTTTTCATTTTTGCAGTAATCGATGAGCATATTAACAAGACAACGTTGCGCTACAAGTTTAGTTCAACAACAGCAGTGCCTTATCAATACACTGGTGATAGCAGGTAATTCGGCTGCTATCAGCAACAAAAGCAGTGCCGGTGCTAAATGTGATGCTCACCCCTTGGGGCCTGTATCGGATCTTTAGGCGCATAAGGCGCATTAAATGTTGACGATATATTGAAAAATTTGAACTAACATAAACAAATCGGCTAAAGGCCAAGTTTTGTCTGGTTAAATAATAACGGCGATATACATTTCCTTACATAATGGTATGATACCCAGATAGGTTCAAGGTAAATGGCTGTTTAGCCTAACTACACCAGGGCCTTTACTATAACGGAATAAATAAAGAGAAAGTGCATGACCATCACAATAAAGCGCCCTGTTGAGCGCAAAAAGTTATCTGAACGCGTTGAGGAAGAGCTAGAGCAAATGATCCGTCAGGGTGAATTTTCCGAAGGTGATCCATTACCATCGGAACGCGATCTTATGGCGGCTTTTAGTGTCGGGCGCCCATCAATTCGTGATGCACTTTCTTCACTATCCCGCAAAGGGTTAGTAAAAATAAGTAGTGGTGAGCGAACCCGCGTTACGCGCCCATCGCCTGATACGATAATTTCTGAATTATCAGGCATGTCGAAAGACTTTTTAACCCAACCTAACGGTATCAAGTACTTTGATCAAATGCGTCAGTTCTTTGAGTCAAGTTTAGTAAGGTATGCGGCAGAGCATGCCACAGATGAGCAAATTGACGAATTAGAAGCGGCGCTAGAGTTAAATAAAAACTCTACCAATATTGAAGCGCAATTTAAGAAAACAGACACCAATTTTCATCGTGTTATCGCCTCTATTCCCGGCAACCCAATCTTTCTTGCCATTCATCAGGCCTTAGTTGACTGGGTTATTGATGCCCGCCCAGATCGCGAGGGCCAAGAATATTTAAATGAGAAGAGCTATAACGATCACCTTAATATTTTCAATAAAATCAAGGCCCGTGATGTGGAAGGCGCCGATGCTGCATTAATTCAGCATTTACAGGACTCATTCGATTCTATCTACGGCAGTGACGCCTAGTCCCCACTAACAATAGTTGCAACCTAAAGGCCCTCGTGGCCTTTTTTTGTATGTGAACCAATTGCGTTACTCGCATTGCCTATTGCCAACCAGGTGCGGTGTTCTCGTTTATTTTCTATTTGCACAACAAAGTCACATAATCGGCTTGCGATGAAGCATAAAATTTCACTAGCATAAAACCAAAGTTACTGGTATAACAGGTATACACCTTAACCTAGTTATATTGGTATATTTATGAATTTGTTCGTTAGATTGCTTATTACTGTGTCGTTGTTCGTCATGTCGACCGCAACAATTGCACAAACCACCGTGCGGTGGGATCAGTTAGATATAGAGCAATCCTTGATTGCGCCGCAGTACTCTTCGCTTACTAGTTACCAAGGTAGTATTTACGCAACCGATGCAAATCAGGGGATACTACATCGCCTGACAATGGACGATAATCAACAATGGCAAGTAAGTAAATTGCCAATCGATGGATTAAAAGGCATTCAGACTAGCATTGTATATGGCGATACAATTATTACGCTAGAAGCGGGCTCTACATCAAGCACTAACACTCGCATAAGTCGTCTATCAATTGAAGACGACAAGCTGATTGAGAGAACTCTTCCAGTGCTTCCGATCGCGGCGAAGTCTGCAACTTTGAGCGTAATGAGCGATACATTATACGTATTGGCAAAACAAACGAACGGCCAGACTCATTTTTATTCACTTGCGCTATCAACCGAGCATGCTGATACAGCACAATGGCAATTATTAACGCCACCACAGATTGCGGCTAATTCATTTTACACCGCAGTGCAAAACGATGGGTTTGGCTTAAAGCTCTATGCATTAACTGATAATTTTGAGTTATGGCAGTTTAATCCGGCACACCCAAGCTGGCAGCCGCTAGATTCCTTTGCTCCGAGCAACCATGATACAAAAGCTCACGGCTTTGAAGTGGTTGGCCAATCACATATTCTCGCGATTTCCGACAGTGCCAACGGTGCAAGCTTCAACGCGATAACTAAGCAATGGACTACCTACGATAATCACGCTAACAGTCCTATGCCGCAGGCTTCGGCAACCAGCTTCATTAGCCACAAAGACGGCTTTGTTGCTTTACTTGGCCATAGCGACCAACAGTTCTGGTCGGCTTCGCTTATGGCGAAGGCTAAGGATTTTGGTTGGATTAATATGACGGTACTTATCGTGTACCTGCTGTTGGTTGTGCTCGTTGGTGTCTATTTCATGTTTAAAAACCGCAATACTGATGATTACTTTCGCGGTGGCCAAAACATCCCCTGGTGGGCAGCCGCCTGTTCCATTTATGCGACAATGCTTAGCTCACTGACTTATGTTGCTCTGCCAGCAATTGTCTATCAAACCAATTGGTTATTATTACTTGGCACATGGATGATTATTTTAGTAGCACCCATTGCCATTTATGTCGCGATGCCGTTCTTTCGCCAAATTGATGCGACCAGTGCTTATGAATACTTATCTAAGCGCTTTAATATGAGTGTACGTTTATTTGCCAGCGGCCTATTTACCTTATTTCACATCGGTCGCATGGGCATTGTCATGGCACTCACTGCATTGGCTTTAGCAGCCGTTACCCCGTTAACCGCCGGTGAAAGCGTCTTATTAATGGGCGTGTTATGCCTAATTTATTGTACGCTAGGTGGGATTGAGGCAGTGATTTGGACTGACACATTGCAAACTGTTGTATTGCTTCTTGGCGCGGTATTGTGTTTTGTTACCATTATCAGCGGCATTGATGGTGGCCTAAGCACCTATATCGATGTAGCCACCAGCAACAATAAAATGACGATTATTAATGCTGACTTTAGTAGCGACAGCATGCTGACCTTATCGCTATGGGTTATTGTCATTGGTGGTATCGGTCAAAACCTTTCAAGCTACACCGCAGATCAAGCAGTTGTACAGCGCTATATGGTGACTTCAGATGTTAGCGCTGCGAAGAAATCTATCTGGGCGAATGCCTTAATCGCTGGCCCAAGCGCCTTGCTATTCTTTGCTATCGGCACCGGGCTTTATGTGTTCTATACCGGTCAACCAGAAAAACTAGATCCAGGGATGCGTATTGACCAAATTTTTCCAGCCTTTATTGCCACCGAATTACCTGTTGGTATTGCCGGATTAATCGTTGCGGGCATCTTTGCCGCTGCCCAATCAACGGTTTCAACGAGCATGAACTCAATTGCGACCACACTGGTCACCGACTTTGTTCGCCCCTTTAACCTGGTTACAACGGAAGCTGGCTACATGCGCGCCGCGCGCTGGTTGACCTTCTTAATGGGGGCACTTGGTACGGTAGCAGGCTTGATATTTATCGACCCTGAAATTCGTTCACTGATGAACGCTTACTTTAAAGTTATTGGTATGTTCATGGGTGCACTAGGCGGTCTCTTTGTACTAGGCGTGTTAAGCAAACGCGCCAACGCGACTGGCGCCATGATAGGTATTTTATCAGGTGTCGGCATGATGTTTTGGGCATGGCAAGCGGGCTGGGCAAATGGTTATCTATACGCCACCATCGGCATCGTATCTTGTTTGATTGTTGGTTTTGTTGCAAGTCTATTTAGTCCAAATCATAAAGACATTGCCGGGCTGACCCTAAGCACTATGAAAACTGAAAAGCCGCTATTAAATTAATAACGTGGCGCGAACTATGCGCCATAGGAAAAGACATGACTGTAAAAAACATTCAATTAGAACAACAACTTGTTAAACAATTAAATGCAACACTAATCGCTTCTTGCCAGCCTGTTGATAATGGACCAATGGATAAAGTAGAACACGTTGTCGCTATGGCCCTTGCCGCCATCGATGGCGGCGCTAAAGCAGTACGAATTGAAGGTGTCGCAAATGTTAAGGCCGTAGCAAGCGTCACAAAAACACCGATTGTGGGCATTGTAAAGCGTGATTTAGATGGCAGTCCTGTGCGCATTAGTCCGTTTATTCAAGACATTAAGGACTTGGCAGATGCAGGCGCGACCATCATTGCATTTGATGGCACCGATCGCCCTCGGCCAGTAGCAGTAGAGCAGCTGCTAGAAGCTGTACATCAAGCGGGTTGCATCGCAATGGCTGATTGCTCTTCATATGATGAAGGAATGAAGTTGCATCAATTGGGCTGTACATTTATCGGCAGTACTATGTCTGGCTATATCGATTTAGATAACACACCAGAGCAACCTGACTACCAACTGGTCTCAGACTGGGTAGCGCAAAAGGTGAATGTCATTGCCGAGGGGCGTTACAATTCTCCAGAGCGTGCAGCGAAAGCAATTGCACTTGGCGCGCTATGTGTTACGGTGGGCTCAGCAATTACCCGTGTTGAGCACATCACCACATGGTTTGTCGATAGCATTGAGCAGGCAAAAGGTTAACCTATGATCATTGCGATAGATGTAGGCGGTACCAAAATCGCCGCCGCCTTATTAGATGGCACAGAGATAATAGAACGCCGTGAAATCCCTTCGGTAATTCACCAGGATTTCACTCTCTTACCTGAGACGGTGATCAGTCTAGTCAAAGACTGGCGCGAGCAAGCAAGTGCTGTAGCGGTTGCCTGCACTGGCCAAGTGACGCCAACAGAGGTTAAATTCCTGTCGATTAGCACTGAGGCGATTTTGCCGCTAAAAGCCCTACTAAGCGATGCGCTCTCCCTACCCGTTAGCATTATTAATGACGCTGCAGCTGCTGCTTGGGCAGAATACGCAATTGGTGGGCACACAGATGTCGATACCCTGGTTTACATCACCGTATCTACTGGCATTGGTGGGGGCATGATTCAAAATGGCAACCTCGTTACCTCAAATGATGGGTTTAGTGCCCATCTGGGTCATGTCAGCGTGCAGCAACCACATCAGCATACACAGTACTGCGTTTGCGGTCGCCAAAACTGTGTTGAGGCAATTGCCTCCGGCACGGCTATCGCCAGACAAGCCTCTGAAATTTTAGGCACTGATGTCAGTTGTAAAGAAGTATTCAACGACCACTTAGATAACCCGTTAATTAAGAAATTACTTGATCGTTGTGCCGATAGCGTAATTGACTTAATTGCCAATATCAAAGCCATTACCGGTACAGAGTCAATTGTTATTGGCGGCAGTGTTGGTTTAGCAGCTCCTTTTCAAGCGCTTATCGCCCAAAAAGTAGTAAACTTACCAAACATTTACAGTGTAAAAATAAGCCAACCTGTCATGAAAGCCAATGCAGACTTAATTGGAGCGGCATTGTACTTGAGAGAACTTAATTTATAAAAAAGATCAATTCTGTAATAAAATAACGTACAATAGCCAAATCAAGCACACTAATAGAAAATTTGGAGCCAATTAATGCAAGTAGTAATTTTTGATAATGCCGAGCAAGTTGCCGCACATGCAGCAGATTGGGTTGCTGACCTTGTTGCTAACAAACCTAGTCCTGTATTAGGTTTAGCCACAGGTAGCACGCCAATTAGTTTATATAAAAAGCTTGTTGAGAAACATAAGAATGATGAACTTAGCTTTAAATCGGTGAGCAGTTTTAATTTAGATGAATATCACAATATCGATCCAAGCAACCCTCAAAGCTACCGAAGCTTTATGAATGATAACCTGTTTGATCATGTTGATATCGATAAAGCCAATACTCATTTACCAACATGCACAGATACCCAGAATCCTCGTGAGCAAGGCTTAAAGTATGAAGCGGCAATCAAAGCTGCCGGCGGAATTGATTTGCAGATTCTCGGTATCGGCGCAAATGGTCACATCGGTTTTAATGAGCCAACATCAAGCCTGGTGTCAAAGACTCGTATCAAAACGCTAACCGAGCAAACGATTAAAGATAACAGCCGTTTATTTAATCCTGATGAATACCAACCTGATACAGCCATGACAATGGGAATTGGTACGATTATGGAGAGTCGTTATGTCTTATTAATGGCAACTGGCGAAAATAAAGCTGACGCGGTTAATGACATGATCACAGGCGCACTTAGCGCAATGTGCCCTGCCTCAGCACTACAGATGCATGAAAATGCTGTAGTTATCTTGGATAAAGCCGCAGCAAGCAAGCTTAAAGACCAAGGCTATTACCAATGGGCCGATAAGCAAAACGCCAAGCTCAATGCGCAGTACGGTTTTTATCATAATTATTAACTAATAATGTTTATGCCAAAATATGACATTTTCTTAAGTTAATGCTGGTAAGTTAATGAAATTTTAACGACAGGATCACTTTTGACATGCAATTTAATGATACGGGAATATTTAATTTTATCATTTGCATGCCAGTTACTTTTCTTTGCTTCGCCAAAGAAAAGTAACCAAAAGAAAGGCGACCCGTTAATTTACCGCTGTTCTTGAATAAGAAATTATCTATTCAATACCGTATTTGATCCGCATCCCTGTGGCAAATACTAAAAAATCATCCCTGATTTTTCCATTGGACAATTTCTAATTCAAGGCGGTAAACGACGGGGAAATCCGCGTTGTAGATTATGGCGTTCAAAAGCAAGATCTTTATTGCATGCCGCTATCTCCTGTCGATACCTATGTTCCCCATTAGCTTGGCTCCACATTTTATTGACATTAAAATACCCTTCCCGCACAATTGGTATATTGTATACAGCAATAGAAACTAATATGAAACTTAAGCGTTTGTCCCTTATTGTCGCTGCGACGATCGGGCTATCAGCCTGTCAGTTAACTAGCGAGGAATCATCTACACCTGCCTTTGCAGACCTGGAATTGAGTAATGCCATTCAATCGGTGATTGATGGCTCGGCGGATTTAATGGCGCCATCAACAACCTTATACACTACTGCTCAATTTGATATCGCCGCAAATCAGCTATTATTAGCAGTTCAAAGTAATGATATTGAAAAGGCTAATGCATTACTTTATTTCTTTAGAGGGTTTAGCTTTTACGGCGACGCCGAGCAGCTTAGTGAGCAAAGTATCGCGCGTCTAGATTCTGCATTACTAGCAACGAGTAAACTAGATGCAATGGTAACCAATCATCGCCTTCAAGAGCAGTATGCGGTCACTGTTATGCGTTTCTATGGCAAGAAAACCTTTAGCGGATTACTTCCTCCACACCTCAAGACGCTAATTACAACGCTAGCCAATTTTGATGTATCACGGGTCGATGACAAGCAGGCGACTTTTGCGCTATGGGAGAGTTTTCGTGCCATAGGGATCCTAAGTTACTATGCGACTCGCTATGACGATGAAGCGCTAGCTGCTGCAATTAAATCATCTAACATAAATGACGTTTTATTTAATTTTGTAAAACAACATGGCCAAAATGAAGTGCCGCTTTGGGTTAACCAAAATGCCCTTTGGGTTTTAGCCAATAGTTGGCGTATTGCCGATGCAGCGCACGATGGAGATGATAAAAACCCGGCAACCAAAGCACTCGATGGCGCTGTCAGTGATTTAATTAGTACCCTCGATGTCAGCGATGACTATAAAAAGCTGCTATTTACTTATGGCTATCTTACCTCCACCTACCGTGGTCAATCAGAATGTGACGAAGAGTTTGCCGGACAGTGTCATGTGCCAAACTTGGATGATGTGCTACCGATAAAACATGTATGCTCTGATTCATTATTCATACGTGCGCAAAACCTAACCAAGCAACAGCTTGATAGCAGCTGTCAGCGTTTAACTTCCCAAGAAGATAACTTTCATCAGTTATTCAAAACCGGAAAACAGCCTGTCGCCAACGATCTAAATACCTCTTTACGCGTGGTTATTTTTGATGAATGGAGCCAATATCACGCTTTCTCGCCAATCTTATTTGATATAAATACCGATAATGGTGGCATGTATATCGAAGGCACTCCGGCAGATCCGAACAATCAAGCCACTTTCTTTGCGTTTAAAGCCACCTGGTTTGAGCCTGAGTTTAAAGTATGGAATTTAAATCACGAGTATGTCCATTATTTAACTGGCCGTTTCACAACTTATGGCCCCTTTGGTCATTATGATGATTCATTGGTTTGGTGGTCAGAGGGCGTTGCCGAGCTAATTGCCAAAGACAAAGTTAATCCGAAAGTTTATAAGCTTAACCATGAAACTAAGGTTGAAGACAAGCCAAGCCTTGAGGATATCTTTGCCACAAGCTACAAAGATGGTTCGGAGCGCGTATATAGCTGGAGCTATCTTGCCGCACGCTATCTGGCAGACCACGATGCCGCCGCCTTAGTTCGCTTAAAAGAATTACTAAAAAGTGACTTTTTTGACGGTTATAAAAACGAGTTAACTGCGATAGCGAGTAAACATCAAGCAGGTTTTAGCCACTGGCTAGCCCAGCAATCGGCAGATTTTAAAGCGCCGCTTGAGAAAGCTGATACTACCACGCTGCCACATAAGATAAACCGCTATGCCTACCCTCGTGTACTAACCCCGGCATTGGCAACATCACAGGTAGGTCACCAACACTATTAACCAGCGCATAGCGGTTATTTGCTTCACAATTGCCATTATCTTTTACCCACAAAAAAGGGCTAATCTTATGATTAGCCCTTGGTATTATTTAACTGAGATCATTTTTTCACTTTAATGCGCTCAATCCCTTCCATTAAGTTCTTTGGCTTAGGTGAGTCTTTGCCCATTACAAAGTCTAACTGTACGTACTGATCGGTTGCACCTGATGTACTTGCTTTATATTTCCACTGCTTAAGCGCTCTTCTGCTTTCTTTGTCAAAGATCCCTTGTGGTACAGATTTTACAACTGAAATATTCATCACGCTACCATCAGCCATAATGTCAAACTGCAGCACAACTGAGCCTTCAACTTTGTCTTTAGCAGCTTGTAGAGGGTAAAGAGGCTCTATTCTGACTTCAGGGTAAATTGACTCTTGTTTTGGTGCTGGCGGCTCAGGAGACGCAAATGCAACACTGGTAATTAGTAAACCAGCAGCAATACTTGCAATAGCTTGCGCAGGACGGTTAACAGCACGGTGATTTTTTAACATACTAATTCGTTTAAACATAATATTCCTTTGGGTGTAGTTTGAGTCAATACAAAGGCGATGCTGAGCGCTTTGGGCACAGTTAATCAACGCTTTGCCATATTCAACACGTTCATTTAAGCTTTTGTTATTGAGAACGTGGGTATCACAAGCTATTTCCTGGCTTTTTCTAAAACTTCGGTAGCCAAGCCATGCGATGGGGTTAAACCAGCAGCAACTAAGTGCTATTACCACTAGCACGTTGATTAAGTTGTCTTTGCGCTTGTAATGACATAACTCATGCTCAAGAATGAGTTGCTGCTGCTGTTGGTTATAATGCGTATTGAAATTAGTTGGTAGCACAAGTTTTGCCGACAAAACACCAATTAACATAGGTCCAGCCACTTCATTACTTTGGTATGCTTTGAGCCCCTTGGGCAGCGCAACATTAAGGCTATCGCTTAAAATTGGCGTGAGTTTGTTGTTAAATCGACCGCGCAGCGTACTCACTAAACTCATTGAGCCAACGATCAATGCCCCCACTAGCCATACAACTTGCCATGACACGAGCTCGCCAACCTGAGCACTTTGTGCATTCAAAGTGATAATATAGCGGCTTATTTCACCACTGGCGCCAGTTCCAAATAGCTGAGGGAAGCTATTGACTAACACGGCTACAGGGATAATTAACCACAAAGCGTAACTCATGGTGCCGCCAAGATAACGACTGGTATTTCTTTCATTGAGCATTAGAGCGGCAACGATTATCGTTAGTAACCATTGCTGGGTTAGGATCCAACTAGCCATTGTCCTTCTCCCATTGATCGATCAACTGCTTAAGCTCATCAATGTCGTCTTTAGTCAACTCATCACTTTTGACAAAGTGTGAAACAAGTGGTGTTAGACGACCACTAAACATGCGCGCAAGTAAGCTCTTACTTTCCTTAAAGGTATAGTCATCACGGGCAAAAGCTGGAGAATAAACATAACTTCGCTGCACTTTCTCAAAGCTAATTGCTTCCTTCTTAACCATTCGGCTCAGCAATGTTTTAACTGTTTTTTCATGCCAAGGCTTATCATTATTTAAACGCTCAATGATCTGCTGCGCAGTCGCAGGATGTCCTTGCCATAAAGCCTCGAGCACATCAAATTCAGTTTTACTTATTTCAGTCATTTAATTTGTTCCTTAACATTTCTAAATAATCAATGATTACAACTGTAGTCTACGGATATAGAATTACACTTGTAATACTTCAAGTCAAGCATAATTTGGCAATCAGAAGTGCGGTTTATTATTGGAGTACGTTTGGTAGGAGAATGAAACGTTGATGGCTAGGCCACCATCAACGTCTAGGAGATATTTAAGCGTGAACTATTTTACAGCCAAATTCTGCAAAATTAATTGCTTCAAGCTCTTTGCTCATCGCACTATATTCTTCAGCGCTTAGGTTTTGGAAAGGTGTACGGTTTGGCCCTAAATCGAGCCCTAGTACTTTCATAATTTGTTTACCACCGACAATGTTACCGCGGTAGTTACAAATAACATCAATCAGATCAAGTGACTTATACTGAAGCTCACGGGCTTTTTCAATTTCACCTGCTTCCCAGGCTTGTCGAATGGCAACATATAAAGGTGCGGCGTAATTAAACGTACCACCGATACACCCCGTTGCACCGCCAAAGGCAAGTGATGGTAATACAGTCTCATCCTGACCGTGTAAGATATCGTATTTGCCATCTTTATAGCGGCGACATTGCGTGTACTCATACAGACTTTCGTAGGTATATTTAATCCCAGCAAAGTTTTCGATCCGCCCATCTACCGCTTCAAGTAAGTCACGCATCGGTAAGTAAACGCCGGTAAATGCTGGGATGTGGTAGTAGTAAAATGGCATTTGGGGTGCAACCTCTGCGATTTCAGCGCAGTAATCAGCAAGTTCCTGAACACGGCCAATGGCAGGAAATGTTGGCCCCATGACACTAAAGCCCCACGCGCCGATTTCTTTAGCATGCTGCGCTAACTTCTTTGCAGTTGCAATGCTGTTGTTGCCAACATGGATAATCACTTTAAAATCATCTGGTGTTGATTCAACCCACTTCTTGGCACAAGCCATACGCTCTTCATCGCTAAGTAAGTGTCCTTCACCCGAAGAACCATTAACGAAAACACCAGTCACGCCATTCTCGATGAGGGTAGCGGCGTAGCTAGGTACGACATCCAGGTTGATTGAACCATCTTCATTAAACGCTGTAAACGGCGCGTTAATCATACCAATAATTTTTTCCATAATAATTCTCTTTACTTAGTAATGTTGATTTCCGCCAATCCAGGTTTGGGTAACCTGAACGGCTTGATTATTTTGATTTTTCTGGCTAGCTAAGACAATAAAGTCCGCCCCGCTGCCAATACGCAAACAGCCACGTGCAGCGCCCAACTGGAGAAATTGTGCCGGATATAGGCTGGCCATCCTCAAAGCTTCTTCAAGGGATATATCGAGCATATCAACCGCATTATTTACGGCCTTTATCATGTCGATCGCTGCTCCAGCGAGTTGACCGGTATTGCTTACGAGCTTGTCACCTTCAAGGTTGATTTGATGGCCATCAAATACAAAACTGTCTTGATCACTACCTATGGTCGACATGGCATCACTAACCAGCATCATTTTCCCCAGTACCTTTGCTTTGCACGCAATGCGCGCTGTTACGGGAGACACGTGATGGCCATCTAAAATAAGGCCGCACCAACTTGCTTTATCATCAAGTGCTGCGCCAATCATGTTCGGCTCGCGCGATTCAAGCGGCGACATCGCGTTAAACAGATGGGTAAATCCTGTTGCGCCAGCATCTAGTGCTGCGCGTGTTTGTTGATAATTGGCATTAGAGTGACCCAAACAAACCCTGACATCATGGGCAACCAGAGTCTTGATAACAGCCGGTTCAACCGTTTCCGGAGCGATAGTTAGTACCTTTTGACCCAAGTCGTCTCGGCAATATATCGCAAGTTCAGCGTCACTGATTTCACGCACTTTATCTTCGTGATGGATACCGCGCTTTGCGATGCTGATATGCGGTCCTTCAAAATGCACGCCTAAAACTCCAGGCGTGTTTGATGCAATAGCCTGACTAACTGCGCTTGCGGCTTGCTCAATGGTTTGCAAATTATCTGTAATGAGTGTTGGCAGTAGCGCAGTTGTACCAAATTGGGCATGCGCTGCGACCATGGTTTCTAGCGTTTTTTGTGTGGGTGTATCGTTAAATAGCAAGCCCCCACCACCGTTAACTTGTACATCGATAAGTCCTGGGGCGATAACACCAGCAACTTTCACCTCTTTTGCTCCATTGACAGTATCAAGTGCAACAACTTTGCCATTACTTACCGTTAGTGGTCGACCATGATGATAGTCTTTACCATCAAATAAACTGTCAGCAATATAGGTGGTTAACATAACTTCTTCTTACTTCTTTGCTTATTACTGATTAAAAATACCGCCTGTTTAAAGTGGCCAAACAGGCGGCTAAATTTTGTGAGGAGAGAGCACCTCACCTGTAGCTAATTAAAACTTAAATGTCATACCAGCGTAGAACTGACGACCAGTTAAATCGAACGCTGTACCGTTAGAGTTAGTACCCGACTGATGGTAGCTCTGACCCGCACCAATAACTTGTGGTTGCTCATCAAATAAGTTTGTAATACCAACATAAACATTACTGTTTTCTAAAATGTTGTAGCTAACACGAATATCGTTATAAACCACAGCATCAATGACATTAATAGAATCAGCATCAGTGCTTACGTTGCTCGCTTTAGTTTCAGCGCGGTAGCGTAGCTGCCAGTAAATATTAAAATCTTCAAGGGTGTATGACGTATTCAGATTCAACTTGGTTTCAGGGAATAACACCTCACCGGTGTAATCGTAGCTATCACCAGTTTCGATACCAGTAATGCTGTAGTTATCCAAGAAGTTTACTGAAAGGCCTGTATATAAAGCGCCATCACCTAGCGTTGTTTCATAAGAAATCTCTAAATCCAACCCACTGGTTTCAATTGTATTTTCGTTGTTGGTTGAAGAGTTAACAGCAAGGGCTGCACCAGCAACGCCATCACGTTCAACCAATCCACCACATTCAGGATCAAAACCAGAAGTTGCGCCGTAACAACGATTTAAAATGATAGTACGGTCTGTGTTTGCAATCGCATCATCAATCTGAATGTCGTAGTAATCCAATGAGATAGATAAGCCTTCAATTGATTCAGGAGTGAAAATTGCGCCCAGCGTTAAGGTATCAGCTGTCTCTTCCTGAACTGTTTCAGAACCTTTTAATACACCGGAGGTGTTTTGGCTCTCTACTTGGGTTAGTTCAAAGATACCTTCGTTAGCAATACGGTTTGCAATCGCCGGGATAGAACGACAGTTATCCGCAATAGTGCCAGTGGTTGATGCCGTAATACCGTTACATGGATCTGTTACCACCGCGGCGGTTGCAACACCACCAGCAAATAAATCACTTACATTCGGCGCACGCACCGCCGTCGCTACCGCGCCACGGAAATGTAGTGAATCAGATATTGGCGCGTCAAAACCAATACGCCAGTTGGTAGTGCGACCTACAGATGAGTAATCACCGACACGTACGGCTGCATCAAAGCTAAGCTGCTCTAATACTGGAATATGCAATTCAGCAAATACATCTACAACATCGAACTCACCACTGGTTGACTGAAGCGCTTGGCCACGGGTGATGCCTGCTTGACGAAGCGGATCGGGAGTTTCGTTACCACTTTCTTTGCGATATTCAAGACCTGTTGCAAAACCAACGTTATCAACGTCGTTGCTCACTGCAAAATCAAAACTTCCCGCTAATACAGCGTTAACTACGGTTTGCGCCACACTACCGGCAAGGTTTGTGTCAGCTGCTAAATAATCTAAAGCCGCATCAGAGAACCCTTGCACAGGAATTGGCGTACCATCGTTATAGTTACCAACGGTGAAAGGGTTAATTGGAACACAACCAGCAATACGCGCAGTTTCATCGGCACACTGATAACCTCCCATTCCATCGGACTCAAGAGTCAGTGCCTGGCGCGCGCGCTCAAGGTTTATATCACCGTGGTTAGATTGTTTCTGATCCGTCACGCCATAGGTCGCACTAAGGTTTAAATATAAATCATCGCCAAGTTCGCGTTCATAGTTACCAGCAACACGGAAGGTAGAGCGCGTATTCTCGGCGCCACGGTCACCAAACTCCCAACCACGACGGAAGGTTAAGTCAAAGTCATCAAGCATTAAGCTGTCCGCACCTTGTAATAGCGCATCGCCTGCTGGGGTATTTGCAAACCAGGGATGAGTCGCGATATCGATACCTGTGGTGCCACCTTTAGAGACCTTGAAAATATCGTTACGAGTATCTAAAGGAATAGGCTCAAAACGTGCACGAGAATCAACGCGGGCATAATTGATGCTAAAACTTGCACTTGATTTATCATCTAAGTCTAAATTCAAACCACTGGCAATTGTGGTACGGTCGATTGGTGAGAACAATGAACGATATTCATGGAAGTTAAACGCACTTGATGTAGCGACATCGTCAGTTCGTTGGAATGGGCGTCCATCGCCATGAACCGTCACACCAACACCATCAACTTTTGCTTGCATACGCGCATCGATTGCATGTGAAGAACCAACAAATTTGTGCGTATCGCGAATGCCATCGCCATCACTATCTGAAGCACTTACGTGAACGCGAGAGAAATCTCTATCGCCAGCCATTAGGCCATCATCGGTTGATTTACCGATAGCAAACCACACGTTACCTTCGGAGAAATTTTTACCGATAGTGAAGTCTAAATCTTTCTTATCACGATCGCCTTCGCCAGCTTGACCACCTTGTACCTTTAGCTGCGCACCTTCAAAGTCTTTCTTAAGGATTATATTGATTACGCCAGCAACCGCATCAGAACCATAAGCCGCTGATTAGCCGCCGGTTAATACTTCAATGCGAGAAATAAGTGCTGTAGGAATAGTGTTTAAATCAACACCATAGCCAGAGCCCGCAGACATACCGGAAACATAACGCTGCCCATCAACCAGCACCAGCGTTCTTGATGAACCGAGGTTACGTAACGCGACAGTGTTCAAGCCACTATCTTGTGGACTAATATTAGAGCTTGAACCGGTTGTATCACCAACAATAGAAGGCAGTTTACCTAATAAATCACTAATATTTACCGCACCAACACCAGCAATGTCTTGCTCATCCATTACTTTAATTGGTGATGCAGACTCAAAATCTCCTTTAGGAATATGTGAGCCAGTTACTGCAATACGTTCAACACTCTTTTCTGCATCGCCATCAGCCGCCCAACCTTGGGTCGTTGCTGATGCAACACAAAGTGCTACTACAGATTTTAAAAATCGTTTGCTATTTCGTGTAGTTGCGTTTTTATGCGCCATGTTACTTCTCCATCAATCTATAATCATTATTTTTAAAAGATGCTTACTTCAATATCGCGATGCTAACTTCTGTCACCTGTCAAACTGCACCACAATAAAACATGCTGGCCAAAGACCGATAAATCATACTAGACAATTATCACCCTCTCAACCTGTTATACCAGTATACCCACCAGTTTTTAAAAATGTCAACTTTATCTACTTAAAATTAACAATTCATTTACCTAAATATTAAGTGGCTGTTATTAAACACAATATAGCTGTACCAAGGTACATTTAGTGGTTATTTTAGGTGGCATAAAACTTATGAGGGGCGTAGTTGCTGGGAGCTATCGCAATGAGATGAGAAAGGTAACTGCTATGAAAAGTACTATAAAAGGAGATATTTAGCTTGGGAGAATTAAGGAGTTTACTTGAGGAGAAGTGCTTTATTCTCCCCCTCAAGGCTGAAAAATTTTGAGATTAAACTATACCAGCAGCGCTAAAATCTCTTGGGTCTTCTGCTCCATTAGGGCGACATCACCACGAGACTCAACATTTAATCGAACCACAGGTTCAGTATTGGAACTGCGCAAATTAAAGCGCCAGTTGTCATGTTCGATACTGATACCATCGACATGGTCAATGGCTACGGCATTTTCACTATAGATGTTAGTCACCTTCTCTATCGTCGCTTTAGGGTTTTCAAGCTTGCGATTTATTTCGCCTGATGAAGGGAACGCTGCGATGCGCTGCTCAACGAGCGTCGATAACGGAAGTTGTTTCACACTAAGCATTTCAGCCACCAACAACCATGGGATCATGCCTGAATCACAGTAAGAGAATTCTCTAAAGTAATGGTGAGCACTCATTTCACCACCATAAATAGCGTCTTCGCTACGCATACGCTCTTTAATAAAGGCATGACCAGTTTTACATAAAATCGGCTCGCCACCAGTTTGCTTAACTAGGTCGATGGTATTCCAGGTCATACGTGGATCGTGAATAATTTTAGCCCCAGGGTTTTTTAATAAAAATGCCTCTGCCAGTAACCCAACAATGTAGTAACCTTCAATGAACTGACCTTTTTCATCAAACAAGAAACAGCGGTCGAAATCACCATCCCAGGCAATTCCCATATCTGCA
>CAKZQF010000060.1 GCA_937139475.1 uncultured Gammaproteobacteria bacterium
CATTGCAGTGCACCGATAACAATATAGTGTTGAGACGGGTCTGATGTATGGCGACTTTCGTCGCAATAGACGTTATAAATGGTCACATTTGCCTCTGAAAAATTTAATATTCAACAGGTCTAAAAGATCATATCTTGGAAGCATAATTTTAACTATCACCTTGCAACTCTGGTGCCGGCACAATAAGACCGCGAGTACGCCACCGATTACCATTCACAAGTGCTTCAAAATCAAATCCATTAGAGAGAGTCAGATTGTCCGCATGGTCAGTCACTATAATTTGCGGACTAAAGCCATTGCTTAATTGGAGGTCATTGCAATAAATCGATAGCTGGCTGAATAAGTTTTCAACGGCTTTTATATCCTCATCAATATTTTGATCCACACTGTGGATCTTGCGCTGTTCTGCTTCTTGTTTCTTTTGTTCCTCGAAGGTTGCAGAGTTATCACGGTTAAAATTAGGGAAATATACCTGTGTTGGTTGGTCTAAGAAAAGCACTGAAGGTATGGCACACTTTTCACCTAATTCAACGAAATACTTATGTAAAGCCAAAAATAACGTTATATGACAATAAAGCCAGTTTGCACCGCTACCCATTGAACGAAGGTAGATTTTTTCGTTTTCGGGCGTTAAATGATAAAGGTCGAATGTCTCAAATGAGAAATGGAGGTTAATTGGTTTATAGCTTGCCTCAAATTCAAAATGGCTACCTATGCTGGCCATATATTCGTTTACCTTAAGCGATGCAGCTGCCAAACCTTTTTGCACATCGTATTCTTTTAGTGCATCAGTAATCTTCTTGAGCTTCCTCTTTAACTCTTTGATTTCTCCATCAAGTTCAGCATCATCAGCCATATTTAAGGTATCAAGAAGTGCAAACAGCTTGGCTTTTTGCATTATAATGCTTTCATACAAGCTCTTCTGTTCGGCTAACTGCTGATTTACTTTCTCAATTTCAGCTATTTGTTGATTGAGATCGGTTAGCAACTTACTAACAATCTCTGTATCACGCTGTACTTCAATTAAAGATGATTGAAACTTTGCTTTCATAGGACGAGCTTGAGCAAGATTCCCCGATACTTTCGTAATGGCCTGCTGAAGCTTCTCTGCACTTTGTCGCAAGTTGTCTTTTTCGGTATGGCAGAATGGGCAAACCGTGGCGGAAATATGAACATGCTGAGGTGAGTTAAAGCGTTTTACATTCTCAACAAATAGCTCTTCTTCCTGGATGTGTTTATTAATAGATGCAGCTTGACGCTGCAACTTTCGTAACTCAGAAGTTTTTTGATTGCGCGCCAGTTTCAACTGCTCATACCGTTGTGTCATAGCATCGGAACTGTGAACGATTTTCTCGGCAACTATGATGCTATCTAGCTGATCCTTTGCATCTTGAGGATGCTGGAGCACCTTTGTCAGAGATATAGGCTCATCTTTAAAACCCATTAAAGCGTAAAGCTGACTTAATACAGGGGCGACTTTTTGTTTGTAGCTTTCTGATGTGCGTTTATTGGTTTCTTTTTGCCGTTCTAAACGTTTTACGTCTGTGCTTAACCGCTCTTTTTCTTGTGATAAGTGAAAGAACTTTTGATCGACAAGTCCTAAAAATATCTTTGTATGTTCAATTGCCTGATCGCGCTTTTCCTTTTCATCGAATCGATAAAACAACGCATGCTTATTAGCAACCAAGTTTTGATGCTGAAGCATAAAAGATGTAAAACTACGCACCGATGGTGTAGGTGCTTTTTGATTAAATCTCCTGTTAGCTCTCGCGGCTAAAGATTCATCAACATCATCAATATCTAGGAAAAAGTCTCTTAAATGCTTCTTAAACTCGTTTAACGGACGAAAATAGCTAGAACTAAAATATTCGCGATCAATCTCTTCCGAATCGAATGCGTCAACACGACGGAAAAATGCTTTTGTTGCAAGATTGGGGTCTCTGGCAATCACCATATCTTGTTCATTAACAGCAAGCGCAACATAGTAAATTGCAGCACTGTTTGTAATCACACCTTTTGGAATGGTGTTCTCATCGCTGCCAAAGCAATAATCAAAAATTTCAATTAAGGCACTTTTACCGGTTGATGATTTACCGGTAACCACATTGAGCCCTGCTTGAAAATTAACAGGGTGTTTAAGACCTTGCTTGTCAATCACGCCTATTTCATGAATAAGTGTTTTCATCGCGGTTTCACTCCTAAAAACGCATAAATCTCGACCACTGAGTGACCACTAAATAACCGGCCTAACCTTTCTGCACTCTTTTTAGTGATAAAGCCGGAGACAGCCTCATCACATTTCGTTAGAGATAGACGCTGCTCATTAACGAATAACCAATCGTTGACTAAACAATATTGAATACACTGCTCTGTAAGGGTTTGAAACCCTTCAATCCGCTCTTGTAGGTCATAGAGTTTTGCTCTGTCGTCAAATACAGACCAGATAGAGCTTCGCTTGTTCGAGTTTAACAACTTATGGCTGTATATCGGATGGCTACAAAGCGGTATGACCAACTGGGCAAGCAACAAATTGTTCTCGGATTCCTCTAGGGCCGTATAAAAAGAAGCCAAGTATGGCCCATACTCAAATGGGTTGTACTTTAATTCATATAGAGCGTCGATAATGCTACTCATGGCTCAACCTTCCATTTCAAATCACGCTCGTCATCGTCCATTGCGTCATGGATAAGGCCATTTTTATATTCAATTGGCGGAATATCATTACCCATGTTGAGTGCCTGTTCTTGCATGGTCTTGTTGTAAAGTAACTTTGAGCTTTTAATTACATCGGTAGCTTCAAGCTGAGCACTCGAATATGCAAAATTCAGTCTTTTAACTAATTTTTTCTGGTACTCAATTGTCTTTTCTTTATAAATCGCCGATTCATCAAGGTCTTCCATAAGTGAATTTTGGAGCTCAAGCCAGTGTCCAACTGCATCGGGTATTACTTGGTGATACTCAATTTCAGCTATTTTTTGTACAAATAGCTTGTCTTGATGTTGCTCAACTTGCATTGCGGATGCTTCATCACCAGAAAACACAGGAAAGGTAAATTCTTTTTTGCAAAGCAGAGCGGTTATCTCTTCACATTTAGCAGCGAATGCTTTTTGACTGATACTCCAAGATTGCTGGGTTGCCTGCGCGTACACAAAACCTATAAGCCACTCAAAATACTTATACAAATTGGTACTAGGAATGCCATTAATCATTTTTAATACACTGCGAGCAATTTCTTCTGCGCTATCAGCCTCTGTAATTAGCGTAACTTTATCCAGTATGCTCCGAAGCAATGCGTCATCAGCTTCGATAACTGCTTTTTGTAGTTTGATAATTTCTGATGGTTTTTCAGCATTCCTCTTATCTTCTGGACGGCTAAAGAAAATATCTGTCAATACTTTTAAGCGTTGCTCGGCAGTTTGGGTGTTCCAATTCTTCAGCTTGGTTGTTGCACCAAAAGCCTGTGTGGTATGCAGTACCAAAACACTATATTGGGTATGATCGAAATCGGGAGCTAACCAGTTCTTAAGCGTTTTCCAGAGGTTTTCATGGTGGTCAGTAAGTGCTGCCGAATAGTCTTTCACTTCCGTTTGAGATGAAGTTAAAGCATTAGGGGAAATAAGGCTCACATCACCGTCTTTTTCAAACCAAATAGATTGGCCTTCTTCCAATGCAAAGCACTTTTCCAAGCCAATCAGCACCTGGTAATGAAAGGCCAGGGCGGTTGTTAATGCGGCATTTTTAGTCTGACCACCACTCATACTCCCTCCTTAGAGCTCGCCTTTAAAGGCAGAATCGAGAATTGATGCTTTTAATGAACGCATTAATTCTACTTTTTCATTTAATTCAGCTTTTACTGTGTTTCTGAAACTCGAAACCTCATCGATCTTTTTGCAAATAGTTTCTTGCAGCTGTCTATTGGGCGCACAAAACGAAAGAGCTTTAATACCTTTCTGATTGATGATAGGTAATGTCGCGGTTGACGCATTTGTCAGAATTTCAGGTTTAATAAACCTAAACCAGTAATACGCATAACGAGGAATAATGTCACTGTTGAATTTCATACCGGTAATTTGCTGGTTAGAACTGGCATCTTGCTCTAAATAACCGATCTTCCCAATGGTCGCTCCGATGGCGACGAGCATGATCGTACCAGCATCAAACTTACGTGCTTTACCTGCGTCAAATGCTTTTTGACTGAGTTTTTTATTGGAATCAGACAGAATATCGTGATCACCAAAGTCCGAAGGTGCAAACCAGTTAATGTCGCCATTTTCGTAAAATTCGGGTTGCTTCGTTGGCGGTGTTGTCCCTGTCTGAATCTGCTCAATATGCTTTTCGACCGTAGATAAACCCGCTAACTCAATCGCTTGCATCATTTGCTCATTTATAGTGCTCGCATACAACGCATCAGCCAGTGCGACGCTTTCCTGCAAATGCTCGATAGCGGTATCGATGCGGGTTAGCAGTGCATCGAGTTTTTCGACGATGCGTTTTTGTTCTTCGATGCTTGGTATCGGTATTGGAGCCTTCTTAAGATTTCCATCAGTAATCGCGGGGTATGAAGCGCCACCAACATAGGGCTCAATTTGGGCTTGAACAAAATCTGTTGTGACAAAATAGAACAAATAGGCAGGCAAAACCTTTTTGTTAGCTCTGAGAATACAGAAACCTGTAGATGCAACTGGTGAGCTATATTCATCCCGAACCAACGCTATGTTTTTTAGGTTTGGTCGCGTCGTCGCAAATATCACGTCGTTTAGCTGTACATGCTTTTTCGCTCGTGATGGAGCATCTTTTCCTAGAATTTCCTTTGGATCTGTAACTGCAAATCGATCACGATCTACTGATGATATATCAATGTACGTCCACAGCTGATCTGCGTGTTTTAACGGGTTTAAATTTTCCGTTTTAACAACAACATCTGCTAACTTTTGCCACTCCCACCCATCCGGCAGCTTATACAAAACCTGTTCCATGCTTATCTCTCCGCCAACAGGTCTTCAATTTCATCCAACAGGCTAGATACCAGCTTTTCCTTGGTGCGGATCTGCTTAAGAATATCGCTTGGCGCCAAGTGCTCGGCATCTTTTTGTTTGGCTGGGTTTTTAGCGGACAGATCATAATCTTCGGCTAGCTTGCTGGCCGATACAGTCCACGAACGTTCGGTAGTTTCGCGACTGCTATACAGTTCAACAAACTCTTTTAAGTGCTCATCGGTGATCGGTTTGTTTTTGGTAAGCTTTTGCTCAGGCTCGCATTCGTAGTACCACACGTCGCTGGTACCGCCGCTACGCTCAAAAAATAGCACGTTGGTTTTAACGCCGGAATAGGGCAAAAACACCCCAGCGGGTAGGCTTAAAATGGCGTGCAGGTTAAAGTTTTCCAGCAGTTCTTGTTTCACTTGCTTAAACGCACTATTGGTTTGGAACAGCACGCCTTCTGGCACTACGATGGCTGCTTTACCGCCACTTTTCAGGGTTTTCATGAAGTGTTGTAAAAACAGCAATTCGGTGGCATTCGCTTTAATAGGAAAGTTCTGTTGGATCTGATCTTTTTCTTTCCCGCCAAACGGTGGATTAGCCAGAATAATGTCGTAACGGTCTTTTTCCTG
>CAKZQF010000061.1 GCA_937139475.1 uncultured Gammaproteobacteria bacterium
ACTCGGACGCCTTGGACTCGGCCTGGGTGAACCGGTGTTGTAGATCCCGAACCTGGTCTTTTAATCCTTGAGTAACTGTTCGAAACTGTTCGCGCTCCTGCTGACGGTCTTCCGCAGTGTGCTGCTGATAGTGTTCAAAGTGCTCTCGAATATCCTTATTTTCCTGCTTAAGTTCCGCGACTGTTTCCTTCAAATCGGCAGTTCGCGCAACGGCTTCGTCCCGCTGGGACTCGGCTTTAACCAGGCTGATACGCGCATCTTCTAGGGACTTTTCTGCCTCACCTTTTTCTTTGTTTTGCCGCTCAATCTGGTTCTCAAGGTCTTGCTGGCGTGCAGTAAGTTGCGTGATGGTATTGTTGGCACTGTCCAGCTCTTTCAGGAGTTCTTTATTGGAAGCCTCAAACTCTTGCCGGGTCTGTTCGATGCGATGGTCGGCCATTTGCTGTACCCGCTCGTGCAGGGATTTCACCACTTCAACAAGGTCGTTCGGCAGTCCACCGGTATCGGCCGTCTCCCCGTTGTCCGATCGCCAACGTTTGAGTAGTGGCGCAATGGTGCTTTTGCTGCCGGTGCCGAGATGTTCACGCACCCGATCCACTGTGGGTTCTTGGCGCAGATTTTTGATGGCCTCAGCGGCCTTGGCAACATCGTGGTATGTAACTCCGGCACGGGCCATGGTGAATTCCTCTCAGATTATTTAGTACCGTATTACGTGTAACGTAATATAACATTATATTGATGTTTTTCAAGATTGCTTGAATTTCAATTATTAACCTACGATAATGACCATTATCGTGGGTTAAGGCAATCAGGCAGAATTTTTCCACTTGTAACACTGGTACATAGCCGCCTTTTGAGCGACATCGTAGGAAATCCTATTCATGAACAACAAACCACGAAAAATGGTCACTGAACCGTCATTACGTAATGAGCATTCGAGCCTGGTTGCAGGCCAGGAGCCCGAATCATTGCGGCACTACCTCCAGGCAGCAACGTCCGACAACACGCGTAAAGCCTACCGTTCGGCCATTCGGCAATTTGAAAAATGGGGTGGTCGCCTTCCCTCGGATCGGGATACTGTCGTGAGTTACCTGCTGGCCAGAGCCAAATCGCTCAACCCCCGGACCTTGGATCTGCACCTGACCGCCATTAGCCAATGGCACCATTACCAAGGGCTCATCGATCCGGTAAGTGATCCGTTGGTCCGCAAAACCATTGAAGGCGTTCGTCGTACCCAAGGCCAGCCCAAACGCAAAGCCAAGGCATTACGTTTGGAGCACATTGCCCAGATGGTGAATCACTTGCGGCAACTGCCTGACACCAAAAAGAAACAGCGTGATATCGCGCTGGTGTTGACCGGCTTTTTTGGCGCCTTTCGTCGTAGCGAATTGGTGGCCATTCAAATCGGTGATCTCGTGTGGGAGCCTGAAGGGCTTCTCATTAAGTTGCCACGATCCAAGACCGATCAGCAAGCAACAGGTTTGGTACGGGCCTTGCCCTTCGGCGCACCAGGCTGCTGTCCTGCTACGGCCATGAGAAACTGGATAGAATCGGGTGACATCAATGAAGGTCCGATTTTTCGCCCCATTAACCGCTGGGATAAGGTTCAACCCAAAGCGCTTAATCCTGGCGCCATTAATGAATTACTCAAGACGCTGGGCAAAGCCTGTCAGTTCGATTTCGTACCGGACTTGAGCAGCCATAGCTTCCGACGTGGTCTTTCCACATCTGCGGCAAGAGAGCGAGTCGATTTTGAACTGATCAAAAAGCAAGGCGGTTGGAAAAGCGATGCCACCGTCTGGGAATACATCGAGGAAGGACAGCAACTCAGCAATAACGCTTCTGTGGTACTCATGGAGAAAATGGCCACGATGATGGTCGAACCGACGTAGCATGTTTCTATTATTATGCTTGACTTAGTATTAGGGTACGGGGTTTACTATTCACCATTTATAGACAGGCGAGATTATTCGGTAAATGAATTCATTCAGAGCATCTTGTTGGCAGAAAAAGGCGATCGTAGCATTCATGCTACTGAGTCTACTGTTGCAAGTGCAAACTGTGTTTGCCTGTCAAATGATGGATCACAGTGGCCCCATCGAGCATTGTTGCTGTGACGATATGGCCGCCAATGAAAACGCCGACGAAACCACTAAAGAGCAGTCGAAGTGTTGTGACATCAGTAACGAATTGACAGTCAAAGCTGCGGATACGGATGGAGGTGGTCCTGTTGCGCTTTCATCCCATTCCTCTCTTGATCCACATTCCGCCACACTTGTTTTCTTATTGGTCACACTGTGGCCTGAACTTGTTCAACCTCAATCTTCGCCAATTATACGGGATCTTAACGATGATCCTGGACACCCCGGCACACAAACCTACCTGTCGACCTTACGGCTGCGTATCTAGACTATTCCTCTTGTCCTGACTTGTTGTCAAAAAAAAAGTCCAGGACTAAACACACAATGTTTTCATAATGACTCTGTCGCGGACTTACCACGGCAGGTTTGAACTGTGTTTTAAGAGGAGTTTACAAGTGACCTTTTTTCTTTCCCATATATTGCGAAAGGTGCCACAGCGTGTGGTACCGACTCTGGCTGTGCTTGGGCTTGCGCTCTTACCGCCCATTGCACAATCTGACTGTGAAATCCCCGTCATCCATGAGCATGAAGCCCTGATACGCTTGGCGCTCGAATGTAATGGCTCGCAGCAGGCCCTGAATGCCCGTTGGCGCTCACAGCAATACCGTACCGAAGCGGCCGGTCGGCTCGACGACCCAAAACTCATGTTGGGCGTAGCGCCTCAGACCTTCGGTGACGAACGTTTGGACGATGGTTATATCATCGAACTCAGCCAGCCTCTTCCTTGGCCGGGCGTTTTGTCGCTGCGCAAGCAGGCCGCCAACGCTCGGGCCGATGCCTGGCAGGCGCACCTGCAACAGGGTCAGGTGAACCTGGCGAAGCAGCTCCGGCTGGCTTATGCACAATGGCAATACCACCGCCAGTTGCAGTCCATCAACGAGCGACATCAAGCCTTGTGGCAGGAATTCATCGCGGTGGTGCGTGCCAAGTATGCGTCAGGAACCTCCACAAAATCCGCCGTCTTGCAGGCCACCCATGAGCACCATTTATTAAAGCAGGAAGCGATCGAACTCAAGGCGATGATCGAGCGGGATATCAGTGAATTGAAACGCCTGGGTAACCTGCGCGAGCAAACCCGGATCGATATCGCCAACAACGAGCTGCCGCTGACCCGACTTGAACCTGAATATTGGCACACCTTGCTCGCGAACCTGGATCAACAGCCGCTGATGGAAGGGTTGACCGCCGAGCGACAACAAAAGACCCATGAGCTGTCGTTGGCGGAAAAAGATCGCTATCCCACATTCAACGTGATGGCGCGTTACAACAGTTTATGGATGAACGACGAACAGCGCTGGGTGGTCGGTGTTGGATTCAATCTACCGTTCGACTTCGGTAAACGTCAAAGCCGTGAAAACAGTTTACGTGCAGAACAATTGGCCCTGCGTTGGCAGCAACAGGATCTGCGCGTGCAGTTGAGGGAAATGCTGATGCAAACCCACAGCCATTGGCAGCAGGCCAAAAGCGTGTCCGCGCTGTACCAAAAGGAACTGTTGCCACTGTCCAGAGAAAACCTCACCACGGCCCGCGATGAATACCAATCGGGCAGCGGCGGTTTTTTATCCTTACTCACCGCACAACGCCAATTACTATCCACTGAACGTATGGCGCAGCAGGCAATGCGTGATCAGTTTGCGCAATTTTCCCAGCTGCTGGCGGCGGCCGGTGTCGTTTTTGAAAGTGAGTTGGCTGACACTGAACGCTACAAGGTAAACAGCCCTGAGCGAACAAGAGTAGAAAAAATTAAGGAAACGTATGAGGGAAAACAGCATGACTAAGCCACTGAATCGATTCAAGAAAGAATATTTAACAGGATTATCCGTACTGGTGGTGCTGATCCTGGCCTCGCTGTGGGCCGTACAACAGGATTGGGCCTCACTGCTGTCCTCGTTGGGTTCGGACGAGGTCGCTGTTGCCAACGCCGATTTTATTGATGCCGGCCCCTTTAAAATTGCTGTATCGGTGCAACCGGAAACACCCCAAGTCGGTAAGAACCAGATTGTGATTCAGGTACGTGATCCGGAGAACCAACCTGTAACCGGCGCCAAGGTGCGGGCTGTGGGTGAAATGCCAGCGATGGGCGCCATGCCCGCCATGTACGCTCAAGCTGATATTACCGAAACCTCACCGGGTGTCTACCAGGGCGACTTCGAACTGTCGATGGCCGGTAGCTGGCCGTTGGCGGTGGACGTGGCCACTGACGAGGCTCATCATGTGGACTTGGCCTTTGATATGGCCACTAGCCGAAAGGGCATCCAACTCACCACAGCAACGCCTGCTGGCGATGTGGCTTATCACACCTGTTCCATGCACCCCTCCGTAAAATCCGCCACGCCAGGCACCTGCCCGATTTGCGGCATGGATCTAGTGCCGGTGACCCGCGAAGAACTGCAAAGTGGCAGCGTGATGGTAGATGAAGGCCGACGCCAGACTATCGGCGTCAAAACCGGTGAGGTGATACGAGCTCCGTTTGCGGTGCCCATTCGCCTCCCGGGGGAAGTCAACTACGACCAAACCCGTCTAACCGATATCAGCCTGCGTTTCGATGGCTGGATCGGCGAATTGAACGCGGATTTTGAAGGCAAGCTCCTGCGTAAGGGCGATATTCTTTTTACCGTGTACAGTCCGGAACTCCTGTCCCTGCAAGAGGAATACTTGGAGACCGTCAAGCGCACCCGCCATAGCGTCAGTGACCAGCGTGCGGCTCTGATCGCCGCCAGCCGCAAACGCCTGATACTGTGGGGCCTGAACGCCGCACAAATCAGCTGGCTGGAAAAACAGGGCAAGGCGCAGGACTATGTGCCCATCTTCGCACCAAGTGACGGTGTGGTCATCGATAAACACATCGTCAGCGGTTCGGCCTTCAAACGTGGACAGGCGCTACTGCGCCTGGCAGATCTGTCAGTCCTTTGGATCGAAACCTTTGCCTATGAACGGGACCTGCCCCTGATCGAGTCGGGCATGAAGGCCAGTGTCCGGATCACCAACCAGCCCTGGCGAGAGTTTGAAGCCGAAGTGATGCAGGTCGATCCCTTTCTGCAAGACCACACCCGTACCGCTCGCGTGCGCTTAGCGGTGGACAACCGCGACGGGAAGCTCCAGCCTGGTCTCTTTGCTCAGGTTACCCTTCACGCCGATTTCGGTGAAATGCTGCTGATCCCAGAGGATGCGGTGCTGGTTTCCGGCGAGAAGCGCATCGTGTTTCTGGATGTGGGCGAAGGCCGGTTAAAACCGGTCAGCATCCGCACCGGCTACAGCGATGGCGAACACATCGTGGTGCGCCAGGGATTGCAGGAAGGCGACAAGATCGTAACTTCCGGCAACTTCCTGATTGCGGCGGAAAGCAAACTTAAAACGGGAGGTGACCAATGGTAGATCCAAAACAGCTCCCGACTAACACCACGCAGGAACAAGCCCAAAGTTGGGTGCAACGACTAATTGCCTACTGTGCCAACAAACCGGGGATCACCATTTTGTTGGTTCTGATTCTGGCCGTGTGGGGATACCGCAGCTTTTTCCAGTTACCGCTGGATGCCATCCCGGATCTGTCCGATGCCCAGGTCATCGTTTACACGGAATGGGCCGGGCGCAGCCCTGATCTGGTGGAAGATCAAATCACCTATCCACTGACCACCGCCTTGCTCTCGGTACCGAACGTGCGCTTCGTGCGGGGTCAGAGCTTTCTCGGATCAAGCTTTGTCTATGTCATCTTCGAGGACGACACCGATATCTACTGGGCGCGTTCGCGGGTACTGGAATACCTGAATACTGTCGCTAGCCAGTTGCCGGATAACGTGCAGCCTACTCTCGGGCCGGATGCCACCGGCGTGGGCTGGGTGTTCCAGTATGCCTTGGTGGATAAAACTGGGCAGCACGACCTGGCGGAGCTGAGGGCTATCCAAGACTTCAAGCTACGCTATTGGCTGAGCGCCATCGACGGCGTGGCGGAGGTGGCCTCCATCGGCGGTTTCGTGAAGGAATACCAGGTGCAGATCGATCCACAACGATTGGCCGGGTTCAACATACCATTGAATAAAGTGATCGAAGCGATACGCCGCTCCAACAATGATGTTGGTGGTCGTGTGCTGGAAATCGCTGGCCACGAGCACTTTATTCGCGGACGGGGTTATTTGAAGTCAGAGGCGGACATGGAAAAAGTGGTGATTGGCGTAGACAAAAACCATGTGCCGATCAAGTTATCCCAAGTGGCCGATATCACCCTCGGTCCGGCGATGCAGCGCGGCCTAGCGGAACTGGACGGTGAAGGCCAGACCGTTGGCGGCATTGTGGTGATGCGCTATGGCGAGAATGCCCTCAATGTGATTGAACGGGTCAAGCAGCGGCTTGAGGAAGTACAAGCCGGTCTGCCCGAAGGCGTGGAAGTAGTGATCACCTACGACCGCTCCGATCTGATCGAGCGAGCCATAGACACGCTCAGGCATACGCTGATCGAAGAGATGATTGTGGTTTCCCTGATCCTTGTCGTCTTCTTGCTGCACGTCCGCTCAGCCCTAGTGGCCTGTATCACCCTGCCGATTGCCATCCTGTTATCGTTTATCCCCATGGCATTTCAAGGGCTGACGGCCAATATCATGTCCCTAGGCGGTATCGCCGTCGCCATTGGCGCCATGGTGGATGCCGCCGTGGTGATGATCGACAATGTACATAAAAGATTGAGTCAGGAGCATGATGCCGTTGATCGCAAAGCCTTGATTATCCGGGCCATGCAAGATGTCGGACCTAGCATCTTTTTCTCGCTGCTGATCATTACCATCTCCTTTATCCCTGTATTCTCGCTCGAAGCTACCGAAGGCCGTCTGTTCAAACCGCTGGCCTTCACTAAGACCTACAGCATGGCCTTCGCAGCGATCCTCTCGGTGACCCTGATCCCGGCACTGGCAGTACTACTGGTACGGGGTAGGATCCACTCCGATCGCAATCCGGTAAATCGCGCTCTGGTGGCCCTGTTCCTGCCGATGATCCGCTTTTGCATTCGTTTCCGCTGGCCCGTGGTCACCGTGGCAGTGCTGTCGTTGATCCTAACCTGGCCTATTGCACGGCAGCTGGGCAACGAATTTATGCCACCGCTGAATGAAGGCAGTCTTCTCTACATGCCCACCGCGCTGCCGGGAATGTCCATCACCGAAGCCGGAAAGGTGTTGCAGAACATGGACGAACAACTCATGACGTTTCCCGAAGTAGAGCGAGTGTTCGGTAAGGTAGGCCGCTCCACCAGTGCTACTGATCCCGCGCCGCTGTCCATGGTAGAAACAGTGATCACACTCAAACCCAAGGATCAGTGGCGCGAAGGCCTGACCTGGGACGACCTGATCGCTGAAATGGACGAAAAGCTGCGTTATCCTGGCATGCCCAATATTTGGTGGATGCCAATCCAGACCCGCACCGAAATGCTGGCCACCGGCATTCGCAGCACCCTAGGGATCAAGGTATTTGGGGATGATCTCAGCCAGATTGAAGAAACCGCTGTGGCCATTGAGCGGGCGCTTCAAGATGACACACGCACATCACCCTATACGCGCAGCGCCTTTGCTGAACGGCTGACCGGCGGCTATTTTCTCGATTTCGACATAAATCGGGATGCCGCTGCCCGCTATGGCCTCAATGTGCAGGATGTTCAAGAGGTGCTGATGGCCGCCGTCGGCGGCATGCCGGCGACGCAAACGGTGGAGGGACGTGAACGCTACCAGGTGATGGTGCGTTACGCGCGTGATTACCGCGATTCCATCGATAACCTCGAAAAAGTGCTGGTACCTACCAAAACCGGCACCCAGGTGCCTATCACCGAGGTGGCCGATATCGAATTCCGTACTGGTGCACCCATGATTCGTAATGAGGACGGCCAACTGGTGGGGTTCGTCTTTGTCGATCTCAAAGGCGATCTGGGCGTGGCCGATTATGTGAATCAGGCAAAGCAAGTGGTAGCTGAGCAGGTCGCACTACCGACAGGTTACAGGCTCGGCTGGGCGGGTCAGTTTCAGTATTTCGAGCGCGCCAAGGCCAAGCTACAATGGGTAGTGCCAGCCACTTTGCTCGCCGTTCTATTAATGCTTTACCTACACCGCGGCCGATTCAGTGACACCCTGTTTGTGCTCAGCGCCATGCCTTTCGCGTTGATTGGATCCATCTGGTTTCTATATGCACTGGATTACAAGCTGAGCGTTGCCGTCTGGGTGGGCATGATCGCCCTAGCGGGACTGGCCGCCGAAATGGGGCTGTTGATGCTGCACTATCTGGATCATGCCTTGAAGGAGGCGCAGTCGCGAGTGGCACACATGAGCCAGACACTGTTCTATGAAGAAGTTGCCATGGGCGCCGCCCAGCGTATCCGCCCGATGCTCATGACCAGCTTGACCCTGCTTATTTCGCTCATTCCTATCATGCTCAGTGATGGTACCGGTGCCGACGTCATGAAGCGCATCGCCGCACCGATGTTGGGTGGTACCTTGTCGGCCTTGATTGCGGTGTTGCTGGTGTTTCCAGCGCTGTTTGTGTTGTGGAAATTGCCGATGTTTAACAAGATGCACCAACAGGAGACTACGCATGAAACGCTGTGACCCTTAGAGAAGAATGACCTTATCTCACAACCTATTCGTTCACAGGGCAACGCCCTGTGATGAAGACCCCTGGTCCTAAGCGGTTAACGGGACCGGCTTTTATTATCACTTACTGGAGTAATATGAACATGAAGAAATTACTGATCAACTCATTTGCGGTCATTTATGTACTTTCGGCGACAGCTACGATGGCGCAGCAACCGATGATGGATGGCATGAAAAACATGCCAATGGACAAGACAACAACCGGGCTAACTGTGCATGAGACCAAAGGTAAAGTCACCAAGATTGATGCCGATGCCGGCAGAGTCACCCTTGCCCATGAGCCCGTCAAGAGCCTAAAATGGCCTGCGATGACCATGGGATTCAAGGTCAAGGACAAGATGCTGTTGGAGAAACTCACTGTCGGCAAGACGGTTGGTTTCGAGTTCACTCAGTCCGACGAAGGCTATGTCATCACAGGAGTGAAGTGAGTTTCTTTAAACGCTCAATGGAGTCGATGCGAGTCAAACTCTGCTGCCCCGTTGTCACTTAATTCGCAGCACTCTCGATGATGCGGGATAAGCGGTCATGGAGCCTCTTTTTTATGGCCGCATTCGGGGGTGGCCAGCACTGTTTGTTTTATGGAAATTACCAGATATTAACCGCAAAATACTTCTGAGCACTCAGGGTCAACGCATCTTAACCCTGTGTCCTTGATCAGAGATTTTCGTACAAACTGCCATTATTTCTTTATTTTCTCAATAAAACCATTTGACCTGGAGTTAACTCCAAGTGGTAGTCTTACTTAAATGGTGATGTACGACTTAGAGAAAAAACCAAAAAACAATGAAAGTAACCGACAAATCAACCAGCGCTTCATTGTGGAGTGGTTTCAGCTTAGCGGTACTGGGCACGACCTGTTGTGCTCTTCCCATTGCTTTGGTGGCATTGGGTATGGGTAGTTCGGTCGCCTCATTGGTATCCGTGTTGCCATGGCTGGCTTGGCTGTCGCAGTACAAAGCGATCACCTTCGTTGTTACAGGTCTGGTGCTGGCTTACAGTGGTTGGAGCTTGCGACGGCTCGGTGACAAAACCCTGTGTTCGATTAAAGATGGCAAACGCCTGAAATGGCAAAAATGGCTATTTAAGATAAGTGCGGCTATCTTCGGAGTTGCCGTGTTTGCTGCCTATGCGTTGTTGCCCATCACCCTGTGGTGGGACAGTTTGTAAATTAAGGAGGCATTTATTATGGTCAAACGATTTTTGATGATGGTCTTTTCATTCCTGCTCAGTCTGCAGGCCTTCGCTGCGCCTCCGCTGTACCGCGCCTATGTCGATGGGCTGGCGTGCCCATTTTGTGTCTACGGCATCGAGAAAAAACTGGGACAGCTCGATGGGGTGGAGAAGATCGAGTCAAACCTCAAGACAGGCGAGCTACGCATTCAGATGCGGGAAGGCAAATCACTGACCGAAGAACAGGTGCGCGAGGCGGTCAAATCCTCCGGCTTTAGTCTACGTTCGATCGGTCAACTGGAAGTGGGACAAGAACCATGAACAGGAATAGTGCCACCCTGAAGTACATTCTTGCTGGGCTAGGGTTGCTTGGCGGTGTCGGTATCGCTCAGGCCGGGCCTATCACCTTCAATACTGCGATGCCGGTGGCCGAGGGCAATTTTGTGTTGCGTGAGCAGGTGCTGGTGATGCGCTCCGGTGATGACCCCAGTGGAATGACGCGTGACATGGAGGTCAATGGTCTAATCTCCGTGCTGGGTTATGGCGCAAGCGAAAAGCTGGCTTTATTTGGTGCCTTGCCGTATCTGGACAAAGAACTGAAACTGCACGAGAGTGGTGATTCGATCATGCGTTCCAGCTCAGGTTTGGGGGATCTGACCCTGTTTGGACGCTATACGCTCTATCAAAACGACTTGCCGGGCAAAACCTTTCGCGTTGGAGGGTTCGCTGGAATGGAAGTGCCCACCGGCGAAGATGATAAACGCGATGCCTTGAGCAAGCTGCCTCCGTCGTTGCAATTGGGTAGCGGTTCCTGGGACGGTTTCGCGGGTATTGTGGCTACCTGGCAGACACTGGATTATCAGCTCGACGGCCAGATCGCCTACCGTAACAACGGCGAAGCGAATCACTTTGAAGTAGGCGATGAATGGCGCTTGGATGCCTCGTTGCAATACCGGTTGTGGCCCGCTGAACTCGGTGCTGGGGTGCCGGGTTTCCTCTACGGTGTGCTGGAGTTGAATGTTGTTGAACAGGAAAAGAATCGCTTGGCGGGTAATACCGATAACAATTCTGGAGGAACCACCGTATTCCTATCGCCGGGCATTCAGTATGTTAGCAAGCGTTGGGTGTGGGAGGCCGTACTGCAAAAGCCGGTGGTGCAAAATCTCAATGGCAGCGCGCTGGAAAACGACTACGTGTTGCGCACTGGTTTCCGGGTGAGTTTTTGACTTGATGACGGAAACAGCCTTGAGCGATGAAACAGCCTTGAGTGATGAAACAGCCTTGAGTGATGAAACAGTCATGAACAAAGAGTTTGAAAGCGGACAACTACTGGTGGAGGTACTGACGGCTTCCGGCTGTGGTCGTTGCCAGAAGGCAAAGGCACTGGTCAAGAATGTCGTCGACGAGTTTAAGAAAGACGCTATTCTCTACCGGGAAGTCAATGTGGTGGAGGAGATTGATTACGCGGTCAAGCTGGGTGTCATGCGTACGCCGGCCATCGCTATCAATGGTAAACTGGCTTTCCCAGTGCTGCCTTCGGTGATCAAACTGCGTCAAGCTATTTGTGAATGTCTGAAGGCGGCTGATGGTAAGTATTTAGCAGATAAATGAAAAATATTTCTGGTGTTAAGTGATGATGAAAATTGGCGAAGCCGTGACAGCGTCAGGGATCAGTGCCGATACCCTGCGTTACTACGAGAAAATAAAATTAATGCCCAAGGTGCACCGAAATAATGCTGGCGTGCGCCTCTATTCCGATAAAGATCTTTCTCGATTAGGCTTCATCAGGCGGGCGCAAAAAATGGGATTCAGTCTGGAGGAAATTACCAGCTTGCTGCACTTTCGCGATAATCCACAAAAGGCCAAACCGAAAGTCCGGGCTATGGCGCATCAAAAACTCGATGAAATCGAACAACGTCTGGCCGAATTAACACATCTTCGAAACGAGTTACGATTGTTAACTAATTTGTGTAGAGGCAGTGCCGAAGGTTGCCCGATTCTTGACGCCTTCGATCAAAACAAACCCTCTCTCTGAGTGTTCTTTGGCACCATTTTGTAGGTGCGCTGATTGTGTTGTCGGTCGATCACTTGTATCGATCCTGGGTGCTGGTTTAACGTATATTACCAAAGAGGATTAAGTGATAAAAAATGACAAGAACTATCAGTAAAGTTGCCAAAGAACTGGCTATCAATATAGAAACCGTTCGCTTCTATGAGCGTCGTGGATTAATTGATCAACCGCCAAAACCCGAGTTGGGCTACCGCCATTATCCCGATGAAACGGTTAATCGCATTCGTTTCATTAAGCGGGCGCAAGAGTTGGGATTTACCCTGGAAGAGATCGCCAACCTGCTAAGCTTAAATGATCGCCCATGTGCTCAAGTGCAGGAATTGGCTGAATATAAACTCAGTGCCGTCATGGAAAAAATTGCCGATCTGAAGCGGCTAGAAAGCGCACTCAAGGCATTATTGACGCAATGTCATAGTAATAACGATGACTCACATTGTCCCATTATCGACTCCCTGCAACCTTAATTAGTTTTACACGGGCATCACAAAAACACTTGACTCCGTACATCGGTACGGAGATTACACTTACTCCATACACTGAAATCAGAGGAGTAAGTCGTGTCCCAGAAAGAATCCAATCTACCTATTATTGGCGGCGTGATTGCCGCTGTTGGCGCTGGCCTGTGTTGCGCAGGTCCTTTCGTCTTGTTGCTGTTAGGCGTGAGTGGCTCCTGGATAGGTAATTTAACCTTGTTAGAGCCTTATCGTCCTATTTTTATCCTGCTGGTTTTAATCTTATTTGGCTTCGCAGGCTGGAAAGTCTATCGCCCCGTTGAGGCGTGCGAGCCAGGCACCGCCTGTGCAGTTCCTCAAGTGCGAAAACGCCGACAGGTGATCTTTTGGTTAACGGCACTAACTGCGTTGGTGTTAGTCACCAGTAACTATTGGATTGTCTGGTTTGCCTGAATACATTTACCGCTCACTTTTATTAATGACTTATACGTTACTGGAGGAAATGATGAAAAAAATCGCGCTATTGTCCCTGCTGTCCGTGCCCTTGCTTTCAATAGTTAGCCTGACTGCCTTTGCCAAACCGCAAACGATCACTCTGGAAGTCCCGAACATGAACTGTGTGACTTGCCCGTTTACAGTAAAAAAGGCCTTACAAAATGTCGATGGTGTGAGTAAAGCCGAAGTCACCTTTGAGAACAAGCTAGCTGTTGTCACGTTCGATGACGAAAAAACCACAGTGAAAGCACTGACCGAAGCCACTACCAACGCAGGTTATCCATCCAGGGTCAAAGAGTAGAGCTGCTATGGACAACAATAAACTTCTACGCACCGGGCTCATTGGCTCAGTCATTGTGGCCTTGTGTTGCTTCACACCGGTTCTGGTGATTTTGTTGGGCGTGGTTGGCCTGTCAGCGTTAACAGGCTATCTGGATTACGTGTTGTTTCCGGCATTGATCCTATTCCTGGGCATAGCCGGTTACGCTGCTTGTCGTAAACACCAATCACAACAAAATGCGGCTTGTTGTAAGACGGGTCATGAAGATGGAGGGGAAAACGATGAAAAAAGATAACAGCCTGCGTTGCGACAGAAGGTGTCCATTATGGAAATGCTAATACGGTTACTGACCCGGTTCGGCGATAAGATTAGCTCATTGGGCGCGCTGGTTTCTGCCATGGGATGTGCCATGTGCTTCCCAGCCCTTGCCAGTCTGGGCGCTGCGGTAGGACTGGGTTTTCTCAGCCAATGGGAAGGTCTGTTTGTTAGCACGCTATTACCC
>CAKZQF010000062.1 GCA_937139475.1 uncultured Gammaproteobacteria bacterium
AGCTTTTGAAAATCGACTGCAATCGGCACACTTTAAAGTCATAAAAAGACACTCACGTGAATGACCGCTGTGGTGGCAGAGTTGTCTGTCGAGATAAATATAAGTCTATGCGACCTGAAAGTTCAAATTTGGCAGTTCATTCAGTTCTAAACTAGTAAAGAGCAACTTTGTACCCTTAAATAAAAGTTATTCTAAAGGTGTTTTCAAATTACCGTTAAACAAATTGAACTCTACAGATAGATTCCATTCATTGAGGAGAACATTGAATTCCTTTAATTCATCGTTTGTGGCTGTTTCAGTAATAGCTTTTTCAGAAAGAAAATTGAGTCGTTCAAAGTCATCATGATTCATCGATCAACACTCCTTGTATAGTGATATAATCATGGTAAATAAATGCACTTTTGTCAAAGTCAGTGGCAAAAGTTCATACGGTATTATTTAATATAATTGATGTAAATCTACGCTCGGACAATATAGCATTCACAACTTAATAAAAATAAATACCTAGCCCCCACGCAACTTATAGCTCACCTGACTGCTATTCTGACAAGCTTCTTCAACAAATGAATTACCAAGACCTTGTGACTGCTCTATCCGTTTGTTTCTCAGGCACTCCCATTCATCCACAGGATCTAACTTATCCCAAAACAAGTACATTGTAAGTTCATCAGCTAGTATCTGCGCACCATGGGTTTTAATCATATGGAAATATGTACGTGCGATATTGCCTTTAACACTATCTGGCGGCTCAGCAACATCTTTATCGAAGTCTACTTCAAAGTCGCACTGCCCATAAGCCCTTTCTTCACCTTGAATAACCGCAAAAGAAAAATTAGAACGGTCGCCATTAAGTTCGCCCACTGCTGGCGTGAGGTTATTCATATCGTCATGACCTTTCTTAAATGCTGGGTTTAGCTTATACGCACAATCACGGCCGCTAATAAATTTACCGTTCGATTTCTCACACTGAGGATAATTTCTTTTATTTTTCCACTCATCTAAATGACCGCCTATGACATGAGCTGGTACGATATGCTCCCATTCAATACGGCTCACTCTAGAGTTTTCTTTACCTTTTTTCGTAATTGGGTTTCTCGGCTTATAGCCACAATTTTCGGGATAGACCATCGTTTCATGTGTATTTCCGTCACTGTCCTTGTCTTCAATATCATCAAACACATAGTCACAACCACAATAAAAGGTTGTGTGCTTATCAAAATACACCGCCTTTTCAGCTTTTGATTTTGCATTGGAGAAACTAGTTGGGTAATCAGCAAAAACTGATGTAGTTATTAAAACAGGTAATATGAATAACAAAAATCGGTACATTGGACTTCCTAGGTTTCACTAATTAACTTTGTCATATCATATAACTAAGCATTCGTCAGCTAAAAGCTCAAACTTGCCCTTTTCGTTACTGATTTTAACGAGAAGGTAATGTCAGCTCTGTGGCAAAAATTAGCGTTTCATTATTACTTATTACTGACGGCAATGAGCTTAAACCAGCCCCACAAGTGAGCAAAAATTTTGGCTAATATCACCCTAAATATGTGCCTGAATTTGCAAAGGCTTAATGCCTTCTTTTGGCTAGTTACCGACTTTATCGATTGTACGATTAGATCAGAACCTATATTCAAAATTGTCAGATCAGATATGAGCTACTACACTGTATTCCAAGGATATGACAACGCGTGACAAGTTTCTATTTATTGTTGCGTTGGTTTAAAAGTTGATTTAGAGGTATTGGTTTTGGTTTGAATATTCTATCAAAATCATGATTACATTTTATAGCGTTCCTCCTAGCAAACTTACTATCACTATTGCGTTTACTATGATTATGCTCCTTTTTAGATTCATATTCTAACCACCTTGAATCATCTATATTCTTATATAGGTCTAATAATGTTTGCAATAATGGCTCGCTAGTTTTAATGTAATATCTGCTATTAAAATAGCAAGCAACAATAACATTATTAATTGTAAAATTAGAATCATCTGTTCCGTCAAATGACCAGTCACATCTAAACTCTTCCACATTAGCAATGCACCAATCAATAAAATCTTTGACCCTTTTGTTTTTGTTATCCATTTTGATTTCATATCCCTATCTATCAATTGTATTATAGGGTTCATAATAAACAATTTAAAGAAAAGTAGTTATCGATACCTTCAAGAAAAACCAGAAGTAAACCTTTGGAAAGAAGCGCATCAAAAAGAATCTATGCATCTAAGGCTCAAACAGACTATTTTGGTTTAAAGCCTTGACTTCCTGATATAGTGACTTTTGCGAATGACAAAGATCAGGATGACTCATTAAGTATAATGACAATAGTCCATTAACAAATCTCTCAATCTAATGCTTATATTGTCGGTTCACTTGTTATTAGCTTCTGAAAAGCTAACGTCCGTATCCTAGCCGCATAAATAGAGGTGAATATTAGCCACCATTTTTGACCGCTTTAGGCTGTCAGTTCATTTTAATATACTATAGTCTGCTAAGAGCTTAAACCCGACCCACAAATGAGCAAGAAACTTCAGTTAGTATTGCCATAATTATGGTCAAGGATACACAAAAACTAATGTCCGCTATTGCCACATAGAAGACATTAAGAATTACCGCTGAAATGCATATTCAGATTAGGTTTTGTACCAACGCCTCAATAATAGGTTAAAAATTATGGGCTAAAATACGAGCGAAGCGAGATAGTCCGCTATTTTTATTCCTTTTAATTGACTTGTATGTTCGCCGTAATGACCTATGACAGCATCATGCACGTTCCAAATATTCATCAGGGTTTAGCCTACTGTAATGCGGCTCTACGAACCAGCCATTCAACGCTCATAGCAATAGTCCATGATTTCGCTGAATCCCACTTCTTCACGACCTAGCCTCACCTCCAATTCGTTAAGGTGTGCGACGTTGGGCAATTCATCAGTTCCCGATATTTTAACCGAGAAGTCAGCTTTGTAACCTTTACCAGCCCTCGAGAGCTCGCCGCTGAGTTGGTTCAAAATGTCATCTATTAGCAAGAGTTGGTTTCGTCGAAAGCGGATAAGTCGGTGACAATCGAAGAAGTCTGAGCGCTTTGTCGAGTCATATTTTCTACCGTTCCAGCCGGTTCTTCGCGTAGCACGATACAAAGCATGCTCTTGCGTATCTTTCCACACACTAAAATCGAAATGGTTGGTCGGATTCGGGGTTTCGTGTGTAGCCTGAGAGTGGAAGTTCGTTTCCCCAAACTGGTGTTTGTCAAGGACAGATAAAGTCCTGTTCTGTGCGGATAACATGCGTTTTATTGGTATGGGCATGTCGAAGCGCATTACTTTGGCTGCATCCAAGATCCGTATTTCTCTCGAAAGTACCTCGTCATCTCGATCCCAGTGCCTTTTCCGTCGCTTGGGCACCCACTGAATAAGAGTACCAAAAAGACTCAGAACGCCGTATGAACTGAATGAAGCCAAGTGAATCTTTTCCTGCTCTGTATCATCGTGAATGAAAAAGTACGAACTTCCGAACCAAATTAGCGACTTAGCTATTTCCTCCACCAGCTCACGTATTGATTCGTCAATAGTATGTGAACCGTATCTTGTATTAATGTTACCAAGTAGCTTTTGCATGAGGTCGTCGTCATTTGACACGATTTCGAATAAATTACTACTTCCACGGCTCATCGAATGAAACAATCTCGCAAAATCTTCATCGAACATCCGGCGATTGAAGCCAGGCCTCTCTTGTTCGCCTTTAACCAATAGTCTATCAAAAAAACCAAGATGCGCATCATGATGTTGATATCGGAGCAAGGGTTCGGATCTAAAAATCTTCATGTTGAACCTCTTCTCCTTCCTCGCGCAACCGGCGAGCAAGATTAGTGATGTGGTAATCAATCTCGAAGTCTATTAGACCGAGTTGCGGTACGACCTGTTTTGCGAAAAATAGGTGAGACGCATCGGAATGCGATCTCAGGAATTCCCTCACGATTTTTTTTGGGTGTGACACTCCTCGCGTTATTCTCATCTGGTCCCCAAAACCATCTTGTCTCGCGCGGTGTTCAAACGACATTTTCCAGTTAATCCGGATTAGACCACGCGGCGAGGCACTCGAACTAAAGCTGTGCGGGTTTGAGAGGAGTACCATTCTTTTGAAATACTGTTGCTTGTCAGTAGCGCGCTCAATCCAAGCATCGAAATTCGCTATCGCCCCTGCAGACAACTTTTCGTTACCGAAGTATTCCCCGTAAAGAATGGCAAAACCTAATACTGAAGCCAAGTCATTGGTCACCGTTGAAATGAGATGTAGCCTGAACTCATTGTTTACATCTAGTGATGGATCCGCAAACCTTGAATTCGCCGCCAGAAACGCCATGGTCATAAACATAGGGAGAACTTTGTCCAACTTACTTACCGCGTTTTTTTCAAGTGCACTTATACATGCTTCAGCCAGTTCGAAGTAGATCTGTCCAAAATGATCCGGCAGTTCATCGTTGTGTTTTGATTCGAATATGTGTCCGACCATGCTTCCGCTGCCGAGCCTTGTAATTGCGTCATCTCGGGCAGAGTCAAGTCGCTGGGTCATCTCGACGGTGTTTATTTCAGGTAGTTTGTACTGCTCTTCGGTGTAGTGCTCATGTTTATAATAACGGTCCACGAGTAGGGCAATATCATCGATCCAGCGTGGTAATTTCCAATGGCTATGTAAGCTTGCGAGAACAACTTGTGTTGCCGACTCGGTCATTTTCAATTTTGATAGTGATTCCACAAAATCTGGAAGCAAATTCTGGTAGAAGTCGCATACTGCAGGCAGGACGTTTGCATAGTGCTGCAACAGCCTTTTAACCGCCAACTGTTGGACGTATTTTGGCTTGGATAAGCGTTGCCCCTCGATCACTTGCTCAAATTCAATGCGTTCTACAATGAATTTGAGCTCTACTTGCCAAAAGGCGGGTAAACGACGCAGAGACTTCTGAGACCACTCGTCCTTCTCAAAGAACTTTTCCAGTTCTTTCTCAAAGGTAAACATTCCACGAAGTGTTTCTATGCAGAGATGACCCCCTAGCGCAGCCCATGTGTCAGCTATTCCAATTTGTATCTTCGCTGATTTATCATCCGCTACGTGATCCAATGAAGCGAAAGCCTGCTCTATGATTTCTTTGAACCTCTTGAGCTCTTGCATGCCAATCTCGAACTGAAACCGTGCTGCATAAGCTGAAATACGAGTCGAGAAGCGACCGATGAGTTTTAATGCAAGATCGAATTCGCCGACTTTAAATGCGAGCTCAATATGGCGAGATAATCTGTCGACGAGGTCGTTTTCGAGCCATTGGTGATCAGTCTTTTCTTCAATCAGCGGTTGCTGGCTACTCGTTTGCAGCGCCATAGAAGTAGCTGTGTCTCCCGCCAGAAACCACTGCTTGTGCATGCTCAGCCTAGGAAACCAATAGCTCTCTTGGTCTATTGTGTGCTTTCGTTGAAGGTAGTGCAAAAGCAAAGCCATATAATCGTCGGTTAACGCCGGCAGATTATCTTTCAAACCTTCCCTGCTTGCTTTTACACGGTCATCAATATAGGAAAGTTGTTCAAGAGCCAGACGCGCGGCATTTAAATGATGGTTGGCCAATGAATTTGAATTTTTACGGTTTGCTGCACCTTCGATGTGGCGCGCAATGTTGGGAAGTATTTCGCTGCCAACTAGAATATTTAGGTCAAAGAAATTAAATAGTCTCTGGCCCAAAGGAAACAAAGCCAAAGCACTCAACATAGTCAAGATTGTACCGCCGGCATAAACGAAAAGACCAGGTTCTAATCCAAACAAAGGCAAAGCAGTTGCGGCTAAACAGAACATCGCTGAAAACACCAAAACTCGAGAATACACGCTCCCCACCTGCTCGTTGGTGAGCATTTGGATAATATCTCGGCGAAGTCTGGTGTAACCGGCGCTGAGTATAATGCCGATTGTAGCGAAGTAGATCGAGAATATTGCAGTGAGTAGCTGGGCGTACAGTCTGAGCTGCTCGATATTGAACTTTTTGTCGTCTGCACTAAGTGTTGGGAGCCAAGATAGATTGCTATTGATGTAACCTTCAACGAAAATTAGGATTGCCAAACTCAAAATGATCCAAAACAAACTTTTCACACCGCTCCATGTGAAAGAACCTAAAATACGAGTGTTTGACTTTGCTTTTAAGACTGAGGCATTTCTTTTGTACGCGCTTCGCTCGAAGACAAAACCAATTTTTCCTAACCTTGTTCGAAACTTCCAAAACCAGCTCTTGGAGCTCAACCAGATTTTCAACAAATCAATCAAAAAGTTCTCCTTCTCAATACTTATTCCAATTGCGAGGTTATATAACCTCTATTTTTCTGCTAGTAGTTACGAAGGCTTCAATCGCTTGAAAGCCATTTTGATTCAAACTTTCAAGAAAGACTGCACACCTTCTGAATGACCGCTTCATGCTTGCCCAGCTGCTACATTGCACTGGCCAGTAGTAACACTACGCTAAGGCCAAGTTCCAAATCATAAGCTACACATCCTAGGCAACATAACGCTTATTATGGAGACTTCTGAGTAATGCATGCCTACATTGCTTCGTGTCAATCTACCTTAATCCCTTTAAATTTCAAACGATTAATTTCATATAAGCTTAGTATTTAACGATTTATTGGTATTACAGAGCCAGCTCAGTAATATGACAAAAACATTCATTAGAAAATATATGGCAAATAGTTTTTTCTTAACGTAGGCAATGCGCACAAAGTGATCGTTAATATTTCAGATGTGAATGACGGCAATGGTTGCGAAGCGGAACAATTATTGGGTTGAATGCAGCTCGAATAAATGACTATTTGTGGCAAAAATAATCATGTCATATCTATTATCGAATGACTCCTTATGGCTAAAAGCCGAAATATTAATTTAGTCACTCGTAACTTCCGCTTAGCGCACAAAGTGATCATATTTATCAGTGGCAAACTTAATGTTATTTGATGGTAGCTGTAAATGTTATTAGGTGACAGAGTTGAATGATAATGACTGGCACTTATGATGCAATTGGGTGGCACAACAGATGTTATTGTCCAATCAATCTGCATCTCTTAATAAGGGAAGCTACTGTAGTTGGTTTTTTAAGCTCAAAAGCCAAGTTATTTACAGGAGCTTTATGAATAAACTATTCTAATGTCATATCAAAAATCTTTTCATGTTTTTACTTCAACTCACTCAACCCAAGCGCTATAGCTTCTTGCTTAAACTGTCCGAATATATTGACTACTTTGTCATAAGAAGTAGTCAAATAATGTTCATCTGCAATTTCTCTGACTTCATCAAACACATCAGAGGTAACGATATTTTCAAAGCCGCCAATCTCAATACCAATCTTAGGATCTAAATTTCTTGTTTTATCGAAGATAATGCTACCTTTCTCATCTTGAACTGAATCCTCATCAACATCAGCTTTCATTTTTTCAAACTTAACAACATCAGTTTCAAACGGTACATCTTGCTTAACACGGTAAGCATATTCCAACAACTTAGGCTCTGCCGGCATATACAGCACAGCTTCTTGATTTATTGAATCAGTCAATCTTAGAATTCGACCTAAAATCTGTCTAAAGTGCATTTCTGTTTTGATATTAGTTAGATGACAACAAACCTGTAAGCGTGGGATATTCGTTCCTTCGCTGATCATACCTACCGAAATTATCCATTTAGTTTTGGCATATCTAAATTGTTGAATTAGGTGGGTAGGCTCATTTTCTTTGTAAGTAACAACAACAGCACTTTCGTTAAAATACGTTTCCATTAATGCTGCAATCTGTTTTGCATGCTCAACTGAACAAGCGACGATGAGTCCTGCAGCGTCGGCGTTTTTCTGTCTAATCGTATCGAGTTTCTTTTGTGCGGAAGAAATTACATATTTGATGACTTTTTCATTTTCAATAATCTCTTGATACGGAATGATTGATTGCGAGAGTAATGCCTTAAAACTATTAAACGTTTTAGTTTCGTCATCATCAACGACTGAAATATTATTATTATCAATTGCAATAACCTGAGGAACACGACAAACATCATCCTGAATAGCCTCAGAAAGCCCATATACGTAATCACAGGATATTTTATTGCTAGGGTGTGTATAAGTTGAAAGAACAATAGGAGCAGCGTCTGAGCGCCAAGGAGTTCCTGTTAACGCTAATGTATATTTAGCGCTATCTTGAATGTTTAGTATTATTTGTTCGCCCCATGCATTCGCGTTATCAACGTTAGAACCCGCACAATGATGAATTTCATCAAAAATCACAAATATTCTATATCGAGTAAACAGCGCCCAAAAGTCATCATTAAGATACTGTAAATTTTGATAAGTCATCTAGCACCTAATAAACCATCAAATCGTTCTTGTGTTCTTAGCTGTAAGCTTTCACTGAAGTCTTGAGAAACGATGGATGAAGGTGAAAAACAAATAATTAAATCAATCATATCGTTTTTGAGTAACTTATCGGCTAGTTCAGAAGCCATCAAAGTTTTACCGGCACCAGGCGTTGCTAGGGCTAAAAAATGGTTATGGTTATTTAAGTATTGATTAAACGCTAACGTAATACAGTCATTCTGCCATTGTCTTAATTTCATTTTTTCTCTAATCATCAACTCTGTTCAAGTAAGCATTCAATGGCTTTTATTTTCCCTAATATCCTCGTGTTGTTATCCCTAGCTTTGTTGTAATGCGGTTGTATATCGTTCCCTAGTTCTGGAAACTCTGTATATAATTCTTTGTAAGCTTCAGATTCTCCTAAATTCAAAAGGAGCTCAGTTTTATAGTGATTTAACTTATCAACTAATGGGCTTTTCTTATCAGTTAGCACTGTCACTGAAGTGTTCGACTCGTATATCTCTCGTAACGCACTCTCATTAAATTCTTTTGTTTTAATAAAGCGAGTAAAGCCTTTACCACTAGGTGTCACTTTTGTTAACCAGCCCTTTTTAACTAGCTTTAATAGCTCAGCGTATATCTTTTTTCTAGCATCAACAGGCTTTAATGAAGAATCATTTTTTAAGGTCAAATAAGGTGTTCGAACATCATTCGTTGTGAAGTGATCAAAGTCTGTCGCGATAATAATTTGAGTTACAAAAGGGTCTAATTTCAAAATAGATCTTAATAAAACTTAACAACGAATGGGTATTATAGGGCGTGGTGCGTTAGTGCTCAACATGAAAATCTAATCATTTTGCCTTAAGGAAAGTTTTGGTGAGTGATTTAGTTAAAGAATTTGGTGAAAAGTTACGTTTAAAACGTAAAGAAGCTGGCTACTCCCAAGAGAGTTTTGCAGCCTATGTTGGCATAGAAAGAGGTAATTACGGGAAGATGGAAAGAGGTAATGTTAATATTAAATTAGAAACCTTATACAAACTAACCAATGCGCTAAACTGTGAGTTTGAAGATATATTACCGGCAAGATTAAAATATAAAATTAATTTGGATTAACTAATATGTATTTGAGTTGAGACTATTTTGGATAATAGGAGATAGATTCTCGATAATTTATAGAGGGCGTTCAGAATTCTGTGTCAGCCTAAGTTGCTAAATATCTAGCACACCATCTAACCTACCTTCGAAGTGGATGGCCAATTGCGACAATGTCAGATTCCAATTATGGATTGGCATTGTCCATTTCTTCGAGGCATTCAATATGCCTGCATACAATAATTTCATCAAGCTGTTTTCATTAGGGAATGCTCCCTTAGTCTTGGTGAGTCGCCTAAACTGACGATGTACAGCTTCAATTGCATTTGTGGTATAAATAGCTTTTCGCACGTAATCTGGATACTTGAAGTAAACCGACAGATTGCCCCACTTACGACGCCAAGACTCGATAACGATAGGGTATAACTTGCCCCATTTGGCATCTAATTCGGCGAGAGCGGCTTCTGCTGCATCTTTAGTGGCTGCCTTATAAACGGGTTTCAAGTCAGCCATAAACTCTTTTTGGTGCTTTGAAGCAACATACTTCATCGAATTACGAATTTGATGAATAACGCACTCCTGCACTTCGGCGTCAGGATAGATTGTTGCTATTGCTTCAGGGAAGCCTTTTAGTCCATCAACACAGGCAATTAAAATATCGGATACACCACGATTATGTAAATCTGTTAATACTGATAACCAATAGTTAGCCCCTTCACTTTCAGAGATATATAAACCAAGTAACTCTTTGCGGCCCTCGATATTGACACCTAGTACGGTATAAATAGCCTTACTCACGTAGCGCCCATTTTCTTTAATCTTATAATGAATGGCATCAAGCCAGATAAACGGGTAAAGCGTGTCTAAGCTGCGCGCTTGCCATGCTTTAAGCTCTGGTATCAGTTGGTCTGTTACGGCAGTGATGGTGGCCTCTGATACCTCAACGCCATACATATCCTGTATGTGGCCTCGAATATCTCGATAGCTCATACCTAAAGCAAACATAGATAGGATTTTCTCATCAATTTCAGGCGTTAACTTGGTTTGGTTCTTTTTAACAAGCTGAGGTTCAAACGAACCTGAACGGTCTCTGGGCGTTTCAAGTTCAAATTGACCTATGGATGACTTAACTGTTTTTTTGGTTGAACCATTTTTACGGTTAACTTGGGTCTCAGATTCTAAATGCTGCTCTAATTCAGCTTTAAGAGCCGCTTCGGTGAGTTGTTTAATTAATGGTGTTAGAACACCGTCTTCGCCAGTAAGGCCTTTACCAGCTTGAAGTTCAGCTAATGCTTTGTTGAAGTCGAAAGATTGAGTCATGTGTCACTCCTGTTTTCTTAATAATACTGAAATGACACAGATTTCTAAACACTACCAATTTATACTTTTCATAAATCATCTATATCTACTTTGATTTCTTGTTGGTTTTTACGTTGAAGTACCTTTTTTATCAGTTTGATCTGATCCAGTCAGAGTGGACACTTTGTTAAGCGACATTTAATTCTTCATATCTTTCAGGGCTTAAGTAGCCAA
>CAKZQF010000063.1 GCA_937139475.1 uncultured Gammaproteobacteria bacterium
CGACGTATTTTCAGCAACAATTCTCCATTTTACAACCATTCAAACGGCTATTATTTAACCGCCAAGAGCCATATCCGCCAAATGTTGCACGTAGGCCTGTAGGTCTTTATTATCAAGGGCTCCCGAGCACCTATACTTTTAGCAATAACCTATATGGCAACAATAGAGATCCGGCCGGTAAAAGCGTTGAATTTAGCCACTAAGTCGGCAACCTATTGATATTACAGCATTATCACACATCCGAAATATCTTTAAAAACAATTCACAGTGAGTTTTCCAATTGCTTGAACTGTCCCTGCAGAATGGCTTTCTCTTGAAGAATGACTTTATTTTCGTCAGTTAACAAGGTGATTTTATCTCTTGCCTCTCTCAGCTCGGATTCCGTTTTCTCCAGGGAATGTTTTAAAACTTCGACTTCTTTATCCGCTACTGAGTGCAGTCCGATTAGCGAATTTAGCCTTTGCTGAAGCTTATCACTCTGACTATTCAGTTTAAGGTTTGCTTCTCTCAAAGTTTGAGATTTCCCGCTCAATGCATCAATTTCCATGTCTTTGGTGACCAAGTTTTGTTGTAGCGCCTGGTTGCCTGTACTCAGCTCATCAATGACAGCCTGATGATGAGTTCGTTCTTTTATTTGCGCTGAAATCTGACTTTCGGCTTTGGTGAGCTGATTGGTTAAACTCTGTATTTGATCCTGTAAATGCTGGTTCGTTGAACGAAACTGATCACGCTCCAGTTGTCGATCATCCGCAGTCCGTTGTTGATAGTGTTCGAAATGATCTCGGATATCGTGGTTCTCTTGTTTCAACTCGGCTTCTGTCGCTTTTAGCTCAATAATACGGGACTGAGCTTCATCCCGCTGAAATTCACTTTTAGCTGACTCGACACGAGACTCTTCGAGTGATTGACTCAGGGTTTTATTGTGTTTTTGTGCGTTAAGCAGTTGCTGTTCCAGCTCTTGTTGCCGGGAAGTCAGTTGTGTCACTGTATTAACTGCTTCAGCTAACTCCTGACGTAATCCTTCGGTGATTGAATTAAACTCTGCTCGTGCCTGCTCAATCTTGTGGTCAGCCATTTGCTGCACGCGTGTATGCAGAGATTTCACCACTTCAATCAAGTCGCTGGGAAGCCCATTGCTGTTATCGGGATCACCATTGTTTGAGCGCCAACGCTTTAACAGTGGCGCAATGGTACTTTTGCTCCCGGTACCCAGATGTTCGCGAACCCGATCGACGGTGGGTTCTTGGCCACTGCCTTTGACCGCTTCGGCGGCTTTAGCGATATCATTGTAGGTAACTCCGGCACGGGCCATGTTTTTTCTCTCTCGAATTATTTAGTAACGTATTACGTGTTATGTAATATAACATAATATTGTTATTTTTCAATAATACTTGAAAGTCAAATAATAACAGTCGATAATGGATGTTATCGTCTGTTATAGTCTAAATAGATAAAATGACCGCCTGTAACATCGGTACATCAACTGGTTTTCAGCGACTCGAGCAACAAGGATGACAATGGATAAAAAACAGCTTAATTCAGACTGGCCGCTTTCGTTACGTAATGACCAAGCGGCATTGCCAGTGACCTCAGACTCCAACTCGCTCAGTCATTACCTGAAAGCCGCTACCTCGGATAACACCCGCAAAGCCTATCGAACCGCGATCCGCCAGTTTGAAAAATGGGGTGGCCGACTGCCTACAGATCGCGAAACTATCGTTCGCTATTTGTTGGCGCGTGCTGAGGTGTTAAACCCGCGTACGTTGGAGTTACATCTTACGGCTATTAGCCAATGGCATCAGGTTCAGAGCCTAAATGATCCCGTTCGCACGCCTTTAGTGCGCAAAACGATGGACGGGATACGGCGTCTTCATGGAAAGCCGAAACAAAAAGCCAAAGCCCTACGTCTGGAGCATTTGACGACTATGCTGACTCATTTGCACCAGCTGCCGGAGTCCAACAAGAAACGTCGTGACATCGCATTGCTATTGACCGCTTTTTTCGGCGCGTTTCGTCGTAGTGAGTTGGTTTCAATCCAGGTGTCAGATCTGAACTGGGAGCCAGAAGGCCTCATAATTCAACTAGCGCGCTCTAAAACCGACCAAGAAGGTGAAGGCAAAATGCGAGCCTTACCTTTTGGTGATAGTGCCGTTTGCCCTGCTTCTGCGATAAAGCACTGGCTTGAAGTTTCTGGGATCACGCAAGGTTCTGTTTTTCGGCCAATCAATCGCTGGGACCAAATCAAGGCTAAGCCACTCGCCCCCGGAGCGGTCAATGCGCTGCTTAAAGCATTGGGCACTGCGTGCAATTTTGATTTTGTGCCAGATCTCAGTAGCCACAGTTTTCGCCGTGGCTTATCTACCTCGGCCGCTCGAGAGCGTGTTGATTTTGAACTCATAAAAAAACAAGGGGGATGGAAAAGCGATTCAACGGTTTGGGGTTATATTGAGGAAGGTCGCCAACTGAGCGACAATGCGACTATTGTATTAATGAAGAAAATGGTCGATTTAATAAAAGCGACTCTTTAACCTGAAGAGAAAAAACTTGCAGTTAATCGCCCTCTAATCCATCAATAATCGGACAACCGTCTTTACTGACAGCGCATAGATTGACGAGTAACTGTAATTCATTTCTTAAGGATTGGAGTTCTTGCAAATGTTCCTCAATATCGATTAATTTTTCCCCAGCTAGTTGTCGAATTTCCGGCTTTGCCTGTTGAGGCGCTTCTCTAAAACTCAGCAACTGCCCAATTTCCTCCAAACTAAACCCCATGCGTTGGGCACGTCTAATGAATTTGAGTCTCGAGAGATCTTTATCACAGTAAATGCGTAACCCAGATGCATTACGTGAGATAGGCGGCAGTAAACGAATTTTCTCGTAATATCGCAAGGTATCTGCACTGATATTAAGTCGTTTGGTCACTTCACCGATTTGGTACATTCAATAAACCTCAGAGAATAAAATAGTACTCATTGAGTAGATAGACTCCCATCAGGATCAATAATATCCCGCCTGTCTTTTCTAAGTAATGATGCCAGCGAGATAAAGACTTTAGAGATTCTAAGTAACCCATACTACAAGCCCCGATAAGCACAGGCAATGTACGTCCGATCCCAAAAAATAATAATAGCAGAGCACCGTAAGAAACCGATCCGACGGTGGCACTGGCGGATAGTGCGATCAGTAACCCTGGAGAACATACCGGGCAAATTCCAACGGTAAATGGTATACCCAACATAAATGCGCTCCAAACGGTCGCGACTTTTTGTCCTCTAATTGAAAACCAGGGTAGACTAAACTGAAGCCAGCCAGCCCAAATCAATCCAAGAAAAACAAGCACTGGACCCAACAATAAATACCAGTGTCTCCCTAAAAGTTGGCCGGCCCATTCACCACCGATTGCTGCGCCGATACCTAAAACAACGTGAGTTAGTATCATACCCAGAATGAATGCCCCGCCAAACGTGACCGCTTCTCGCATTGCGCGAGCTTTAGTCACATAAGCCAGGACAACCGGGATAGTGATAAAAGATGCAGGGTTAAAACTAAACATAAATCCGGTGAGTAGCGCAGCGCCAAGCCCCATCAAATTACCTTGCTGCATCAGTTCATTCATTTTGATCCCAAACGCTTTTGTAATTCATCTCCCAGTCGTCTTAATGATGGCATCGCGGTAAAAACTAGCTCACCATCAATGGCGATGGCGGGAGTTGTCAGAACGCCCAAAGAGACGACGTAGTCTAGTTCTTCGAGTACATCAATTTCGCGATATTGGATCCTGTCGTCATCCAGCTCATCCATCAGGCTTTGCAATCGTTTTCTCGCGTCACCACAGCGGTTACATATGGATGCTGAAATGAGTTCAATTTTGATCGCTGTTGCCATTGATACTTTCCTCTCCCTTGTGAATGATTACTCAGTAGGTCGCTTCAAAAGTTAATTCGAAAACCCGTTGTAAATAAGTAATCGTTTTCCAATGCAGTGCCATGAAGGTTCTGATCCACCGGTAGTTGCACCGCAGCTTCCAGAATATACTTGGCGGTTACGTACTGAATACCCGGAGTCAAATACAAAGTAGTACCGCCCGAATTGGGATCGCTGATGCCTGATAGATAATTATTATCCTGATTAACCCAATTTGCTTCCAGCACACCATAGAGAAAACTGTCGGTATCATCGCTCATATCTTGCGGCATTAACCGATATTGGAAGGATATATCCGCGCGTGATTCATCACCGGCCTCGAAATTATTGGCGCTGCCATTTTGCTCAAAACTCAATTGGGCGTCAATCTGATAGTCCAGCGTTTGATAGGTCATAACGACCCCAGCGAAACTATCCCAGGCACCGGTGCCAGTTTGCAGCGGAATGGGAAGTGTACCCACACTATCACGTTGATCGTCCTCGCCTGTTGGCGCTTTAAAACCAGCAAAACCCGCTACACGAAGGGTCTTACTGCGTTCATCCTGTTGCAAAAAGGTATAGCGGCCAAACATTTTGAGATCGCCGAAACCTTCTGTTGAGCGAGACTGGCGTTGTTCATTGGCCGTCTGTCCATTTATGGTTAAATTCAATGTTTTATCAAAATACGGTACGGCAGCAAAAAGTGCTAATTGGGGGGTAACCCCATAACCCAATACCGATACCAATCCGTTCACTTCCAGCTCTCGATTGGTGCTACTGCTATCGTCATCAAAACGGTGGACAATGAATTGTTCTCGGTTGATAAAGGCTCCCTTGGCAACCGGTAGCGCTGTATTGAAAGTGATCGGCGCTGCGTTCACTAGCGATGACACGCTAAGCGTCCCGCCGAAAGCAAGCGCACCAACAAAATAGCCTGTTGTTCGCTTCATTATTTTTTACCTTTATCATGAACGTCGATGGATTTCAGTGTAAAACCCGCATCGGTGATTGCCTGACGAACAAGCGCCTCAGGCAGGGTTTTACCGTCGGCGACCAGCATGTACACCACGCCTTCTTTTAAGTTGGCTTTGACCTTTAACACGCCATCAATTTGACTGAGCTTTTTCTCAACATTGAATTCACAGAACGGACAAACCAAGCCATCGACTTGTAGCTGGTAATGTTTATCTGCGGCAAAAACTGTGCTGCTCCATAGGAAAAACATCAGGGCTGTTGTGAATAGTTTACTCATCTTTGATACCTCTTTATTAATCAACGATACGGCTTATTGGTTCAATTCATTCGCTAACGATTCCGCGTGAAAAAGTTTTAACTCAATAACATTGTCCTCGACTGGGATAAATAGAACTTTTATCACACTTTTTCGGCCAGCTAGAATGGGTTTTAATAATTCGATCTCGCTTGCCTTGGGTGCTTGAACAGTAAGCCGACTGGTTTGCATCGCCGCAAGACCACCGATCGCTTCCAATATTGGATCAAGCCGTTCAATCTGGTTCGCTGAAAAATTTAGCGATAGCAATGGAACGCTCGAAAAGCTCACTGAGTTTAAATCCGTACTCGCTATTTTGAAAAACTCAACCAGACGGAATCCTGAATCAGCAAGCACCTTTGAGACGGTCGCCTTTTCAACCGGTGAGCTGGATATAAAGTTAACTCGCTCGGATTTCAGATCAACATTGACTGAGGCGGCATCGAGCCCCGGAAGCTGGCTGATTTTCTTGCTGACGTTATACGCACAAAAGGCGCAAACCATCCCCTCAATTTTTCCCTGATAAGCATAACCCTTCGCCCAGGCAGCACTACTTAAAAGAGTCACGGTTAAAAGAAAGTTGCTCATAAAGAAGGTCACAAACAGAAATATATTTTTTACCATCATCACTCGCCTTTAGCCTTCGAACCAAATTTGTAATGGTAATGCGAGAAAAGCGGCGAAAAAACCAATGATCCACAAAACCACTGAAAACCAAACAACACGGCGATTCCAAACTTGTGTTTTATTGCACAATGCGCCTAACTTTGGATCAACTGGGCAACTGCGACCAGGTCGGTACATCATATAAGCAGCCAGTGCCAGCATGAGACCAGAAATACCAAAGACGAGTGCTTTGTGCTGGCTTAGTGCCACTAAAAAGGGGAAGTTACTGACCATTGATGCAACAGTAGCACCCATACCAAACGTCACTAGAGTGATAGGAATAGCGCAGCAAACTAAGGTGCCTGTAGTGGTAAATAATGCGAGCCAAGTAAGACCCGTTTCTTTCTTGGCAGTATTATCGCTGGTTTTGTCAAGTGAGTCGTCCGATCGCGTGGTCATTTTGTCATTCCTCATTTTTTTGATCCAATTCTCAATACCACCACTCTAATTTAATAGATGGAGTCAACTCCATGTCAAGGCGTAATTCCGATTATTTGTATTGATCAATTTAGGTTAAAACACGAATCCGATGCCGATATTGAACTCTTGACCAAAGGATAACTGGGTATCATAAACGTCTTCATACAGGGGATATTTATATTCGGCCCGGATCATCATACCGCCCTGGTAATAAACAATGACCGGCCCTGTCGAAAGGCGCTTTCCACCGGTAATACCGGCAGTATCCTGACCACGCTCTTCGACCCGTGCTGAGACATCCCACATCAAGAAAACGCCTTCATTAGTCAGGTTATCATGATAGGGATGCCAGCCAACATTGACATCAAATCCTATCTCGTCACCTTGTTTAATACCATTGTCACCTTCACCATTTTTCCAATAGAACAGATCGTAATACTGATACAGATTGGCTTTTTCAAAACTCGCAGAAAAACTGGCACCAACATCGATACTGCCATCGCCTGGAGAGTAATTGCCATTAGTCGAGCCGGTTGGCAAGCGAATACTGGGCGTAAAGGCAATATTCGACGTGGAGGATTCTTGATTGGTATAGCTTTTTAACGGCATACCAATAATAATGTCACCCAGTCCACTGCCACTTTCCTGAATAGGAGTTCCATTACGCAGCACAGTACGTTTTTTATCGACATAAGGGATCTTGAATGACAATCGGACTTCGCGTTTAAAGGTATAGATCCCCTCTAACCAGATCGTACTCACTGACTTGTCCAAACCTAACGGATTATCTACGTTTGAGTCGCCGGAAAATAGTTCATCCGAACTGCGATATTCCTGGCGAATTTGAAACCCGTAACCATCTTGCCAGCGAGGAGCCATATCCATCACAGGTTGATGAGCGAGCACAGATTTGGCCAGCATAACGAATAAGCCAAAAGAATAGAAAAAGTAACGTTGGTAACTCATCTTTTTTATCCTTCTATGTGGCTGACAACCAAAGTTACCGGTTGACCTTCCGTTAGTGTGGTTACTGATTCAACCGTTATTTCGCCTTCGACGTAGACTGCCGATGATTGGCTCAACCCCACTAAATTCTCGCCTTTTATCTCATATACTTGGCCACTTTTAGGGCAAGTTAAGAGAGTTTTGCCATTAACTCGGCTAACACTGCCGTGGACACGGGCAAAATAAACTACTGGATCGTAGCCGCCTTTGATAATGGCATTATTGATCGCCGGATAGTCTACAGTTTTGCTGTTATCGAGCGCTAAGGTGATACGATGGGTATTAATATCCAACAAGACTCCATCGCCGCCATACTGTGACTTATCAAGAAAACTCAGTTTAGATAGGTTCTTCTCCGTACCGTAGGCGCAGAAAGAACAAACGACACCTTTAACCTGAATAACAGCTTGATTATCCTTTAGCTCAAGGGGCGCTGTTTCGGCAGCATGGGATAAACCTGCCGAAAATATGGTCACTATAAAAAGTGATGATAAAAATTTCATTGCTAGACTCCTGGTTGCTTGTAAAGATAAATACTCACTTTTGTCACTGCGATATGGCGCATAAGTTTTACTTTACATAATGGAGTTAACTCCAGATCAAGTATTCATTTGAAGAAAACAAAAATAAAGTTTGCCTGAATTTATTACTTGAAAAAGGACTCTACTCTTAAGAGAAGAGTCCTTATTGGAATACATGGATAGTTAGGCTTCAGTTACCCAGATTTTCCAACGTTTGGTAACTTCCACAAAACGAATAATGCGGGAAAAACAAGCAATACCATGAGTAGAGCAGATGCCGTTCCGCCAACCATTGGAGCAGCAATCCGCTTCATCACATCGGCACCGGTACCGTCGCTCATCAGTACTGGTAGTAAGGACACCAGTAAAGTTAAGCTTGTCATGAGCATCGGTCTTATCCGTTGCGAGGCTCCCAATGCAACTTCCTCAAAAAATGCTTTGTGACTCATGGAGGGGTTTCGCTTTTTCGCGTCAATTAACGCGTTATCTAAATAGTGCAGCATCAGTAAGCCAAGTTCTGCGGCTAGACCGGCCATGGCTATCATGCCGACCCAGACAGCGACACTCAACTTATAATCTAGCCAAAACAACAACCAGATTGAGCCCATTAAGGCAAATGGCATGGCACTCAATACAAACAAAGTGTCGCTAATCCTACCCCGATGTAAATAAAGCAAAAGGAATACCGCGAATAATGTGGCTGGAATGACCCATTGCAATTTTGCTTTGGCGCGCTCAAAATACTGAAACTGTCCAGCCCACCCCAGGCGATAGCCTGCGGGTAACGCCACTTTTTGATCTATTACCTGTTTCGCTTGCGCAACATAATCTGCGACACCCAGATCACCTTTGATATCGACGAAAACAAATCCGACCAACTGGCCATCTTCATTACGGATCATCGGTGCGCCAGTACGAAATTCGATATTGGCCACTTCGGTAATGGGCACCTGAGTACCCGTTTTGGTTGGTACTAAGACTTTTTCCAAAGTGTCAATAGAATCTCGGTAATCGCGGGCGTAACGGACATTCACCTGATAACGCTCACGTCCCTCCAAAGTTTGTGTTGCCGGTATTCCACCAACAGCTGCCATCAACACATCTTCAACATCCTGGACATTCAATCCGTAACGAGCTGCTGCATCTCGGTCAATATCAAAGTCGAGAAAAAAGCCGCCAGTCAAGCGCTCCGCAAATGCGCTACGAGTGAATGGAGATGTGCGTGGATCATCTTGTAATGCTCGCTCAATAGCCACAGCGGTTGCTTCTATTTGGCCTAAATCATCGCCAAATACTTTGATCCCCAAAGTACTCCGTATTCCTGTTGCTAACATTTCGGTGCGAGTCTGAATTGGCATCCACCAGATATTTGGCATACCAGGGTAGTTAAGCTTTTCATCCATCTCAGCGATTAAATCATCCCAAGTTAATCCCTCCCGCCATTGGTCTTTCGGTTTCAGGGTCACTACTGTTTCGACCATAGAGAGCGGCGCGGGATCGGTGGCACTGGTAGAGCGGCCAACCTTACCAAATACACGTTCAACTTCTGGAAACGTTTTAAGTTGTTGATCCATGCTTTGCAATACCTTACCTGCTTCGGTAATGGACATCCCTGGCATCGCGGTGGGCATATACAAAATGCTACCTTCATTCAGTGGCGGCATAAACTCATTACCAAGTTGTTTGACTATTGGCCAAGTTAACACCAGAGAAAGTAAAGCGACCGTCACCACCGACCAACGAAAACGAATACAAAATCGGATCATCGGTAAGAATAAAGCGACTAAAAAACGGTTAATGGGATTTCGCTCAGAGTTGATTTTTCCACGAACCAATAACACCGCTAATGCCGGGATTAAAGTGACTGAAAGTATCGCAGCAAACGCCATGCTATACGTCTTAGTAAATGCTAACGGTTTAAACAATCGACCTTCCGTCGCCTCCAATGAAAACACCGGAATGAACGAGATGGTAATAATTACCAATGAGAAAAATATACTCGGCCCAACATCTTTCATGGCTTCAATGATGAGTGATTTACGATCCGCTTCTGGGTGTTTAAGACTTAACTTTTTATGCACGTTATCCATCATTACTACAGCGGCATCTACCATGGCACCAATGGCAACGGCAATACCGCCCAATGACATGATGTTGGCAGTCAGACCTTGACCTGCCATGGGAATGAATGCCAGTAATATTGCGATTGGCAAGGTAATACAAGCAACAAGTGCTGAACGCACATGCAGTAGAAAAGCAAAGATAACGAGTAAAACAACAACCATTTCTTCAATTAATGTATTTTTAAGTGTATTAATGGCACGTAGTATTAAATCGGAACGATCATAGGTGATCACTACTTCGACGCCATCGGGTAATCCCGACTGCACATCTTTCAATCTTTGCTTAACACGATCGATAACATTGAGTGCATTCTCCCCATAACGCATGATCACAATTCCGCCCACCACTTGACCTTCGCCATCCAGTTCAGCAAGCCCCCTTTGCATTGCAGGTCCAATAGTGACTTCCGCTACTTGAGACAATAATATTGGCACATGATTTTTATCCACACCAATGACTACTTTGGTTAAATCATCCGTGGACTTTAAATAGCCACGACCGCGAATAAAATGTTCATGCCCTGCGATTTCAAGCACTCGGCCACCGACATCATTGTTGGATCGCCGGATAGCCTGGATCACTTTTGGTAGCCCAATTCCAAAACTGGCCAACTGGTGGGGATCAACCTGAACTTGGTACTCTTTAACGAAACCGCCGACCGTCGCAACCTCTGCGACACCATCAATCGCCGAGAGCCAGTAGCGTAATTTAAAGTCCTGTAAAGCCCGTAATTCGGCGAGATCCAATTCGCCTGTTTTATCAACTAAAGCATACTGAAATACCCAACCAACACCCGTCGCATCCGGCCCGAGTGTCGGTTGTACATCCGCTGGCAATTGACTCGCAACCGTATTGAGATATTCGAGTACACGCGAGCGCGCCCAGTAAATATCAGTCCCATCCTCAAAAATAACATAAACAAAACTCGCGCCCAGGAAACTTTGTCCGCGGACAAAGCGTACATTAGGAACAGACAATAGTGCAGAAGTAAGTGGATAAGTTATTTGATCTTCAACCAGGTCTGGGCTCCGTCCCTCCCAAGGTGTATAAACGATGACCTGAGCATCTGAAAGATCAGGTATTGCATCAAGTGGAGTCTCGAACATGCTTCGATAACCCCATATCGCCATAATGAGTACTAATAAAATAGTAATTCCAGGTTTATTCGCACAGATTTCAATTAGCCGTGCCACCCACCCTTGATTGTTTGTTGATTCGTTTACCATTGATCTGTCCCCGATTTGAGTTTACTCTCAGAGGCGATCAGGAAATTGCCGGAAACCACGATGCGGTCGCCTTCCTTAAGGCCTTCTCGAACGACCACTCGCGAGCCATCACTGTAGCCCGTTCGGATGACTTTTGGTTTTAATCGGCCTTTACCTAAATCGAGAAACACGATACGTTTTTCGCCTGAGACTAAAACTGCCTCTTCTGGGATCAATAACATCTTGCCAAAATCGGCTTTCAAGGTCACGTTGGCAAATAGACCGGGTTTAAAATGTCCCTGTTCATTGTCGAGCATCAGTCGCACTCGTGCAGTACGCGTATTAGTACTAAGAAAAGGATTTATCTGCATTACCTCTGCATTAAAATCCATTCCAGGAAAGTTTGGCAGTTGAACATTCGCCTTCATACCTTTTTCAATGAGACTCAGATCTTGTTCGTAAGCGAAAGTATCAATCCAGACTTTCGACAGATCGGCTAAACGCAATAAGCGTTGTCCTTTTTTGAATGCTGAACCGCTTACTATATTCTTCTCTATGACCGCACCATTACTTGGCGAAAATATGGGGACATAATCTTGCGCACGCCCTTGTTTTTCTAACCAGGCTATCTGTTTTTCGCTTAACCCCCAAAGTTCTAGGCGTTTACGGCTGGCCTTAGTTGAAGACTCTCGATGTTTACCAACTCGGCTACGCTTTAAAGTTTCAAGGTATTCTTCTTGCAATGAGAGTAACTCAGGACTGTATACGGTGAATAACACCTCACCTTGTTTGATAGTTTTGCCCACAAAGTCAGCGTTTAAATCACCTATCCATCCGTCAAAACGTAAACTAATGTCACTCAGTCTCGTTGGGTCGTAAGTGAGCTCACCTTGTAAACGAATTGGCACTTCAAACTTAGCTTTATAGACTTTGCCTGTTTTCACGCCAATGGTTTGACGTCGTCCTTCTTCAATAGTAATACTGCCACTTTGCAATTCATCATGGGTTACTGGCACAAGATCCATACCGCAAATCGGACAGGTACCGGGTGTTGCAGACTTGACCGAAGGATGCATGGAACAGGTATGGTAAGCCACATCACCGACAGGCGTCGATGTCGATAACTTGATGCCTTTGCGTCCGGTGGCCATGTCAAAAGAAAGGTCGACATGGTGCGCTTCATCGGTGGCAATATCCACGGCTAACGGCCATGCCCCCGACATAGACAACTCAAATTCTCCCTGGTAGATCCCTGGTGCAGTCTCGCTTATATCAGCTTGAGCGTACATCGCAGGCATAGAGCCCATCGCAGGCATTTCACCAACCGCTCTCACCTTCGCCCCCTGGATCGGTTGACCTTGTTGATCACGTACCTGGATCACTATTCGATTTTTGCCGACTTGTGGGGTTTCAGGTTCAACCGAGACTGCGACTTGAAAAGGGCCTGCGCTCACAAACTGACTATTATCCAGATTAATTTCATCGTTCACTAAATTTGACCAATCTTTTTGAATCAATACAATTGCTAATGTAATGACTACCACAAGGACTGAAAAGCCGATGAAGTATTCTTTATTTAATTTGTTCATTATTTTATAACCCATGATTAATTCCCTAAAACATCTATGTTCAGAATGTCATTCCAATCTTGTCGTTGAACAAGACCGGCCGCGGCCGTCAATTGAGCAAATTGAGCATGTTGATCGCGTACCGCCATTTGCGCTTTACGCTGAGTTGTCAGTGCTTGACGTTGCGCCGTAAGTAATGATAGAAAGTCTCCGTTACCTGAGCGATATTCATTACGAGCGGTAATTAAGTTTTCATCTGCGAGAGGAAGCAGTTCATCTTGATAAAGTTGATGAACTGATCTTGCCTGTTGAAAGTAACTATCCGCTTGAACCAATTGCTCACGAAGTTGTATTAACAGATCTTGCTGTTCCCAACGCAAAGCCATGTGTTCGGCGCGAAGGCTGTCTTCACGACTTGAGCGTTTACCAAAATCAAAGGGTAAATTAAAACCAACGCCGACCACCCATCGTTGTTCTTCATTCATCCAGAGGCTGTTGTAACGAGTCATCACCGTAAAAGTGGGATAGCGATCTTTTTCGGCCAACTCGAGTTCGAAATTTTTATGACGTTTTCTGGCATCCAAGGCTTGCATGCTGGGTTGACTGTCTAACATTTCTTTGAGTGTTGTTACAGCCTTGTCTGGTAAACTTGGAGGCGCTTCGTTTAACAATAGCGTAGTTTCCAATAGAACACTTGACGGCAGATTGAGCAGTCGTTTGATTTGGCTGATATCTCGTTCGATATTTGCTTTTAATTCAATAGACTCCTGCAGCAATAATTGGTGTTCTTGTGTGGCTTGTAAAACAGCCGATTTATTGGTCGTTCCAGCCGCATATTTAGACTGCACAATCACCAGAAACTCTTGCCATAATCCTTGATGCTGCTCGTTAATTTTAAGAAGTTGATAATGGTACTGCCATTGTGCAATCTGGAGTCGTACATCTCTGGCCAGTAGAATTTGCTCTTGTGAGCGTCGCTCTAACCAAACATCGGCTTGTGCCGCTGCCGCTTTTTCTCGTAAAGATAAAATCCCAGGCCATGGCAGTGGTTGACTAAACTCAACAATATAACCACCATCAAATTGGTCATCACCAAAAGTTTGAGGGGCGACGCCAATTGTTACCCTTGGGTCATCTAAACTGCCCGCGACATCGACGCGATGTTTTTGCGCCTGCCAGTGTGACGTGACGGCTTTTTGGGTTGCATTGCATTCAACGGCAATGCGGACCAAATCCTCGCGTGTAGCAGGTGATTGGATTTCACAGCTTTTTTCTAATGCAGATCCGTTAATTGTCTCTGCAAAAACGCTGGGCACGAACAGGCCCAATAGAAATATTGCGTACAAGCGAGTACGCGTTAATAGTTGAAACACAGAAATTTCCTCTTTTATGTTTAAATTAGTAGATACTAAAAACGGCCCTTAACTAGGCGTCTGTCCGAGGGCAAAAAAGAAGAGGTGTTTAAATACGTAAACGCAGGGTTGAGAGATAGGTATCAGAACCGGGATCGTCCGGATCATTGTTAAAATCCCAAATAATAGATTGGGTAGATTGAGCGACATCTAACGGCCAAAGGTTGGCTAAGATATAAACAATTGCCGCAAGTGGTAATTCTAATGAATGATTTTGTTGAATATTCACCGGTTGGCTATCTTCAAGCTGGGGATCTTTTAATACTATTTCGCTGCTAAAGTCGCAGCAAGGCGAGTCGTGTTCTGTATTATGATCGGAGTTTCTGGTGGACACCATCTCATCACAACAACAATGCTCTGCGTGCCCGCTATGCTCCATCATCTGACAAGCAAACACCGTTTGAACTTGCATAAGCAAGCTCAATAATACCATAAGCGTTAAGGCTTTACGGTAGAGGCGATGTTGTCGAAACATTTTCACTCAGTTTTAAATCCAGCATAGTTCTAAAAGTTAAGCCTATTGTAAACCCTGCACCCGCTTGAGAGTCAAGTTTTAAGTCAGGTTTACCCAGATTTTCATATTGCGCTCCAATAAGACAATACGACAGGAACCTAACGCAACTGAGAACCAGCCTCTGGCACTTCACAGCTACTGCAAACCTTTTTAGGTGGTGAAAAAACATCCCAAACTGACACCACAAACATTAAGCCGACGCCAACATAAAACATATCAGTGCTCCAATTGTCCGTCCAAAACAAATAAAAAGTGGCTAGCACCATAACTGGGGCGGCTATGGCGATCAGTGTTCTCCACCAAACTCTATGAGACCACCAGGAGAATAAGTTAGTCGCCAACACAACCCAAGCTGCTATCGGTATCATAGTATTGACGAAAAAACCTTCGTATTGTGTCAGAAAACCCAATCCAATTGATGCGCCGAGTGCTGCGAGCGCAGGAAAACAAGAAGCGCAACCTAACGAGGCGGTAATCATACTAACTGCCCCCGTTTTATCGACAATGCGGAAAAAATTCATTAACTCACTCCTAAACAAACCATGTTTTCACAACTTATCCGGCACAACACGACAGTTGAGAGACATCTTTAGCGAAAGTCTGTGCGCAAAGCTTAAGACCTTCGACCATAGTTAGATATGGAAATAGTTGCCCAGCCAGTGCGTCAACTGTCATCTTATTAGCGATGGCCAGTACTGCCGTTTGAATCATTTCTCCGCCATTAGCGGCAAGAATTTGAGCGCCAATGATTTGTTGATTGTCATTATTAACCACGAGTTTAACGAATCCTTGAGTTTCGAAATTCGCTAATGCTCTAGGAACGTTTTCTAAATCTAATTGACGACTAATAGTCTTGATGCCTTTTGCTTGCGCTTCATCTTCGCTAAGGCCCACTGTGGCCACCTGAGGATCTGTAAAGATGACTGCTGGCATGGTCGACAAATCGAGTGTCGCACCACCACCGGTCATATTAATTGCCGCTCTGGTGCCTGCCGCAGCGGCAACATAGACAAATTGTGGCATTGAGCTGCAATCACCAGCCGCATAAATATGATCGACATTGGTTTTGAGCTTGGCATCAACAATCACCGCGCCTTGTTCGTTGATAGCAACGCCGGCATTGGCTAAATTTAATCGACTCGTATTGGCACTTCGTCCAGCGGCAATCAGTAATTGATCGCATTCCAATTTACCACCATTGTCTGAGTGACTTGAGTCCAATAATATTTCGTATTGATTGTCTGAGTAGGTGACTGATTGTGCCTGGGTGTTTGTCAGTACCGTCATACCTTCCGATTCAAAAGCCTGTTGTAAGCTCTCACCAAGTACAGGATCTTCACTATAAAGTAGTGAGTGGCGCGCCAATAGGGTCACTTGAGTTCCGAGTCTTTGGTAGGCTTGAGCAAGCTCGACCGCAACTACTGATGAACCAACGACAACCAAGTGTTTTGGTAGCGTTTCTGCAAAAAGTGCTTCAGTAGACGTCCAATAAGGCACCGCTTCAATGCCTTCAATCGGCGGAATAAATGCTTTTGAGCCGGTGGCAATGAGTATCCGATCGGCGGTTAACTCTGATTGAGTACCGTCAGACTTTGTAATGATTAGTGTTTTGTTGTCTTTAAATTCTGCAAATCCTTTGACTAAAGTTAACGCCGAATTACTTTCTAAAATACTTTCGTATTTAGCCAAACGTAATTCATCAACTCTTGATTGTTGTTGCTCGGCTAACAGTTTTCGATTGATAATCGGTTCATGGTTTTCTATCCCAGGGAAAGGGTTCTGCCGCTGATGTTGAGCAAGATGTGCCGAGCGGATCATGATCTTCGAGGGTACACAACCGACATTGACACAACATCCACCGATAACTTCAGCGCCTTCGATTATTGTTACACGAGCTCCGCCGTCCGCAGCTTTGATTGCCGCCGCAAAAGCGCCAGAGCCACTGCCAATGATCGCGACGTGTAGGCCTTCACTTTCGGAACTACAGGTACTCTTTGTTGAACAGTATTCATCACCTTTTTCATCTTTCGCGGTAAATCCGGCATCACCGATTGCCGCGATTAATAATTCTCGACTCACACCACTTGGCGCATCGATATCGACTTGTTCCGTATCAAACGAAACTTTCGCAGTGACACCTTCGATATGGTTTAACGCTTCTTCAATTGAGGTTACGCAATGATTGCAGGTCATACCTTCAATCTGAAAACGATGTTGAGTCATAGGATGCTCCAATGCTGTTAGTTTAGAATGTTACTAATTAAATTGACGTTGCTTTGTAACCCGCATTGGTTGACGCCATACCAATTGTTTTAATATCAGTTTTTTCTGGATTAAAAATGACAACCGCAGTCTTAGTATCATAATCAACCGTCGCTTTAATCACACCGTCGACTTTTTCCATTGATTTACGGATGGTGATATCGCACATTTTGCAGGTCATATTCTCAATTGAATATTTTGCTGTTTGCTCTGTCACTGGCGAAGTTTTTGACGTAGCGACTTCATCGTGTGCATAAGTGTTACCGATGAATGAAACTGAACCAATGAGCAATGCTAGTGCAATAATTTTTTTCATGAAATTCTCCAAGTTGAGTTTTAAACAGTTAAAAGATTAATCAATAATAAATTCAGCGTAAAAAGGAAAGGTCACCATCGCTATCAAGATGACAGAGACAACCCAAAAAATAATACGTTGATTTCGTAATACTTTGGGGTTAGTACAAATTGCACCATCATCACACTTCTGCGGCACCAGATATAAGCTGCGGAAAACCACTGCCAAGACAATAACCGTTAAGCCAGTTAAATAAGGACTATAGGGCTCCATTGCCGTGAGATTACTCATCCACGCGCCGCCAATGCCGAGTGATAATAGTAGTAAAGGGCCAATACAACAGGCGGAAGCACCAATTGCGGCAAGCGCAGCAAGGAGTAAAGGACGATTAGAGGTGGATGTGTTTGACACAGCAAAAGACTCCATTAACGAATTCAATGGAGTCAGTATACACTCTGGGGTGCAGTCCAGAGTCAAACGATAATTTGTGACTCATCAATCATCTAGAAAGCCTTTTTGAGAGAGTGTGTCTATCAATGCGCAATGATCTTGCTTTTTATCGGCTTTGCAGGATGTAATTAGGTCATCCAATGCCGACTGAATTGTCAGTAGCCCTTGAATTTGTTTCTGAATAAGGTCTCTTTTCTCCTTCGCCAGCACTTGAATATCGTCACAATGTTGGCTTCCTAAAGAAATCAGTTGTTCAATTTCTTTCAACGAAAAACCAAGGCGTTGTGCGCGTTTAATGAATCGAATACGGTCGATAGTCTCAAATGGGTAGTGACGAAAACCACCATCAGGTTTGTGTGGCTCTTTGATTAAGTTTTGCCGTTGATAATGACGAACCGTTTCGATATTGACCTTGGCAGCCTTAGCCAGTCGACCAATCGTCAATGGAGGCTTATTGTTGCTCATGAGAGATACCTGCTTTATATAGTCTGTGGTTATACTACAGACTATATCAAAGATGCCAGACACACAAAAATTCTTTGTGTGACAACCAATGGGTTAAGTTTCAGGAAAAGGTTTCAATTAAAGCACGCTGAAACTAATTAACGAAAACATTACCTCTAACTTCGTAACCGAGAGGTGTCACTCATCTGAGTACTCTGTTTCGTTTTTAGTCAGTACTTCTAGCAGATCATCAATATCTAACTTATAAGAATCAAACGCAAAAGAGTAAGTCCCGTTTAAATTAACATTAGTCCAGGCCACTGGAGAAAGTAATTTAGCTAGGTCCGCATTTTCGTTATCATCCCCGTCTTCATAATGCTTTAGCAATTTTGACAGGATGGCCGAATTAAAATAGATAATGCAATTACTGATAAAACGCGAGCATTCACTCCAAACATTGATTTCCTGATCAGATCCGCCTCTGAACTTACTTCCGTGAATAGATTCGATTTTCCGTTGTAGTTGGTGATAGGCTTCTCCTCGATTAAGCGCTCGATGAACATAATGACGTAGAGACTCATCATCCATATAGTCTAGTACGAAGAGACTTTTTATTAGACGGTCATACTCAATGAGTGCCAAAAATAACTTACTATTAGATTTGTAACTGGACAATTTTTTTACGATCGTTGATTGTGTTGTTTCTTTTCGTTGCAAAGATAAGACAATCCGCTGAACGAAATCCCAATCATCGCAAATAATTTTGCTTCGGATCGGCTTTCTCAAATTTAAAAGTCTTGCGTTTTCGTCGTCTGAAACGACAAATAAATCGTCAATGACCTTTCCGAACTTTGGATATCTAGGGGCGAACTTCCAACCAAAGATGTCAAGTAAAGCAAAATTAACTTGATTAGTACCGTGAAAATCAGTGGACAACATATCCGGCTGTATATCTGACGTGTTGTTATAGAGGAGGTCGAAAACATAATGGGACTCATGCTCATTGAGTCCCATTAGCTTGGCGTTCACAGGCACATGGTTTGCGCTCAGCGTAATATTTGATAGTCCTTTTCCTCTACCCAGGTATTTAGAAGAGAAACGAGTTCTCATCGTGCTTTTACGGCTTTCGAATTTTTGACCATCACTACTCGCATGGAGCAGATCCTCCTGGATATTGTAATATCGAAATATGGGAAGTTTCGCAATTGAATTACTCACGATGTCATTGGCATTGTGTAAGGTTTCCATACGCAGAAAATTCTTTTGAGTCGTTCTCATTTTATCAAAAGTCAGATTGCATATATCTGCCATTTTGTTTGCACCAAATCGAGTACCATTGGCGACTACACACGCAATTAACGGTCCCAACTCCGCTGGCTTTTTTTGATGGTGGGAATTGATATGAGTGAAGGCAGAGAAAAAGTCGGTTTCTCGATTAACAAAAGCCATGACATCCCCAATATGCGTTTGGGTCAATTTTTCGAAAAATGGGTTATTAACATCCTTACCTTTCTTGGGTTTTCGAATGGTCCATTTGGTCTTGCCTGAGCGATCGGTAAACACAACAGAGCGATTTTCACCGCTTTTTAGTCTTTCACTCACTTCAGTTAACTTATTATCCAGCTCCAATAGCTTTTCATCTATCATTTGGTTGATATCGACTTGCATACTGGGCAGGTTGCAGGCGGCGATAAGTGCCTTTTTATCTTTCCAGGACTTATCGTCGAGTAGATCAGCTTCGAACTTTTTAAACGTTAAACTATCAGAAATAAATAGGTCACCGGTATCCAAGCGATCTTTGATACGGCGATAGAGATAGATTTCAGCTCGATGCAGAATGACTTCCGGTGAGCCGTCGATTTCTGGCATCAGATAAGGTTTTAATTGTTTGGTAATGAGACGGGCATCAAATGAACTCATCTTTCCTGAATTCGCCAACTCATGCTGAGTCATTTCAATTTGTTTTAAAAGTGATGAGCCTACAGCTCGCTCTGAAAACTCCATGCATTCGAAAAGACTACGTAATACGCCATTTATTCGATTTTTGTTGCGGTCAATATATTCCCATTCAAATCGTTTTTTATCCATCTCGATATCGGAAAGATAATCTCTAACGATTGGGATCTCTTTTTGAGAGAGAATACCAAACGCCTTTTTCCTAACATCTTTAAAAGGGGTAGTATCATCGATATCATCATCAATGTAGAGATTCAGCAACGAACTCGCCTGTTTCATTTTGTCATTGATATTTTTTAGCGCTTCATAAACCTTTGTCTTACCCTCAGTGCTAGCTTCATCGGTTAGTTTTCTAACGTGGTAAATAAAGGCATTCACAAAGTTATCATTAATTTGTTTATATCGCTGATGCAAATAACAAATAATGTAGAGTGCTGAGGTTTCAAATGAAAAACGCCGCAACTTGGTTATCGTATAGAAATCAACCAGCGAAGCATAATAATCAATATTTTTCTTGGAGAGTCTCAATTTTTCAATAACTTTAGTAACAATCGGGTAAATTTCCCTAATAAATTTGAACGACATTATTTCTTTGGTTAGTTCCTTGCGAGTAAAATCCTTTGGCAGTGTTTTAATTGTTGTTAATAGTGAAACAGAGCCCTCTGAGGAGATAATTTGCTCAATTTTACTCGTTAACTTTTTTGACATTTGCGAATGCAGTAAAGATTCTGTGCGATGCTGCTCTGACTGAAGAGCTGAGGATACAACCTTTTGTAGCCTGGAGTATGAAGGAATAGGCGTCTTCTTGTATCCTAGAAAGTCAATACATTCATCAAAGATATGGCGTGGTTCTACGCAAATTGTTGCTTGATCTTCCGCTTGTTGAATAAGTGCTGCATGCATTATGTTATCAAACGAGCGATATCCTTCTAATTCAAAAACCAACTGGTAAATCCGTGTTTTTTGAGGTCTGCTCAAGCCTTTACGAGGGAGCTTTTTGTTGGGTAGATAGAGTTGTAAAATATAGTCAAGATCATCTTTCACTTGTGAAAGAGTAAAATTCCAAGGTATCGGCTTAAACTTAAAATACCCTAAGAGAAGGACAAAATAAACTTTCATTTGAACCGAATCTCGGCTCTCGAATATAGCCAATTCTGAATCATTAAGTGAAAAGAAGTATTGACGGTCACTTTCTGTCATAGCCGGAACCGAGTACAATTCAGATATCTCTGAATCCGACAGTATTTCTATTCGTTTTCCAAACGTTTTTGCCATTTTATTTTTCTCCAATATAGAGTTGTTTTTATAGGAGCCGATAAAATACGGGAAATTGAAAATCAATGTTAATAATATGGCTAAAATATGGACGAAATGTTTATCGTGAATGGCATTAATAACGCTAAAAAAGGTATAGGAGTGCTTTAGCCCTTGATAATAAAGACCTACAGGCCTACGTGCAACATTTGTCGGATATGGCTCTTGGCGGTTAAATAATAGCCGTTTGAATGGTTGTAAAATGGAGAATTGTTGCTGAAAATACGTCG
>CAKZQF010000064.1 GCA_937139475.1 uncultured Gammaproteobacteria bacterium
AATTTTACATTAACTAAACACGCAAAATATTTAGTGAGAGAGTACTGTCGAATCCTATTGATGGATGAAGGAATACGCTACCGAAACAAATCATATGAGGCATTAAACGGAAATTCATTAAATGAAGCGCTAATAAACGAGTTTTCTGCTCTAATTTACAATATCCAGAAAAATACAAATATAGATGCCTCAATCATATCCCAACATGAGAAGGCCATAACTCTTTTTTTAACAAGTAAATTTAATAACTTATTAAACTCAGTTGCGGAAAACAATATTCGTATGATGGAGAATTCCCTCAATGACAAAAATCCAAAAGCCGAAGAAGCTATGGATGTTCACTTAAGCCAAGTAGATAGATACGTTGAGTGGGCAATAAAGCATAAAGGTGAGAAGCTATTTGATTATCCATAATAAATGCGTCTGTTGCTTATTTACTGTGACTGTTCATTTTATTTATTCTTACTAATCACATTTTCCAACAAAAAATAACAATAAAAAGGAAAAACTAATGAAACCCTACCTGAAATACCCGGGTGGCATGGGCCACCTTGAGTCTTTTTTTAATCATATTTGGACAAATTCCCATTGCAATATATTCGTTGAGTCACATGGTCGAAGTCTAGCTGACACGTTTCAGTTTGACCCGAGAACGGCATTAATCAACGATACACAAGAGTACGTAGTAAATCTCTATCAACCAGTTGTTATCGGGGGCCAGAAATGGACGTAACAGCTTTTGGTTCTGTAAATGATACGCACGGTAAAGAGTTTAGTATCTCAATAGATGAATTAGATGAGTATGTTGGGACATGTGCTATCAATTCTATTCAAGTCGAGAATTTACCTGAAAATAAAAAATGCCAACCAGTTCTACTTGGTGGAAACTCACTTGGTGATAACCCTCAGCAGCCTGAATTGAGACGAAGAAGATTGCAAGACATTATAAGTCGTTCCTTACTAGCTTTGGATATTGAACCTAAAAATGGTCAAGTTTTTACCATTGAAAATGTCAATGAGTGGTTAGAAGAACTTGGGCTAGGTGCGATTTTGTATACTACTTTCTCTTCTGTTGACGGTGATCGCTGCCGTGCATTTATTGAAATTGGAGAAGATGTAGATAGTGATGAACGCTATGAGCAACTAGTCCAGTGGCTCATAGAGAAATGTCCAAAGCAACATACAATCGATAGGAAGTCTTTGGACTTCAATCAAGTCATGGCTCTTCCAACAGCGTATGCATTTGATAAACCAAAAACCTTCAATATTAAAGGACTTCCTTTAAACAAACATCTAATGTGGGAGGAGTCTAAGCAACTTCATACTAGAAATAGAAATAAGCAGCACCAGAAGCCAAACAAACTTAGTAATCAGACTAACCATTTGTCTGACGAAAAATATATGACACTGGTTAAAAATCAGTGGAATGAACTTAAACCTGCTCATCGATATGGGAATAGCTGGCAATTTTATCGCAATGACAAGGATAAAAATCCGGGACTGTATTCACTTAGTGGTATGGATGCTGTAATTGATGAAGTTAAGTCTAAATATAGAACTACTTTTTACTCTGCCAATGATATAGCTGAGGCGTTGGGTACAGATAAGAAACCTGATGACCCCCCTTTGTATCAAGCATTGAGATGGGAAGAAAGTGAACGCAACTGTGCTATTTTCAGTGAAAATACAGGCTCAGGAAAATCGAAAACATTAGTAGCGTTGGCTAATCGAAAGGATGGTACACATAGAATAATTACATTCCCGAATCGAAAATTAAGAAACGACTTTGATGATTGGGCACCTGACACTTGCATTACCATTTATGGAAATGAAGAGATTGTTCAAATGGCAACAGGTTATCGCGCAGAAACGAAGGTAAAAAATGAGTTTACTAACTTCTTTGAACGCTGCGAAGAAACTGATAGTCGACTGGATTTCCAGAAATTTATTAATGGTATGTCTTTTCTTAAGCCTGAAGAAGTCGCTAGGGCAATGATGATGTATAAAAAGAATAAAGAAGACATGCTACGTAAGGATAAGCCGCTTCTTATGACCCATGATAAATTAGAAGGTGTTACGTCTTATAGTGGTGAGCATTGGAATCCATTTTTGGATTCGATAGTTTATTCTGATGAATATCGAATGGGGACCGTAGTCTATAATGAAACTGGGAAGGATACTAAGAAAATCAGGCAGCTAAAGCGAATGTATATAAGCGCGGAAAGGCTGGCATTGATTGAATTGGAAAATAACTTCATGTTTCCCATAGTTATAGGCAAGGGCATCAAAAAAATGTATGACGATGGCCTTACAGTTCTTCGCTTAAAAAGCACTCGTATTGCTGACGATACTAGAAAGTCATTATATTCCTCGCTTTCAAAGCACCACAGTACGGTTATCGCAAACAGTTGTGATAGCGATTGGAACTTAGTTAATAATAAAGGTACAAACAAGCTGAGACTTACTGAGTTATGTACTATTTTGAGTTATCCAGACCCTGTTCGGTTGAATAAGGCAAAGCGGTGTTTAAAAATCGACGATGATGATGTTGTACGGGAATTGCTTGTTAGTAGCGATGCATCTCAAGCTATCGGCAGAAACCTTGGTAACCGTAATGATGTAAACGGAACAAATCGCCACATTATTCTGCTCCCAGAAAACTTGCCTTGTAAGCCTGATATTGTAACGACAAATGTGTATCGACTTAATGACTGGATTAACCGCGGCGGTATGCTCGGCGAATACTTCTCGGGTGTGATTAATGATATTACCGGAATCGCTGAAGCAAAGCTTAGAATTCATGATATTGAGCCTGAGGTTGTGTTAGCGGCAATTGGTGAAAATGACGTTATCCCATCATCGTGGCTTGCTGAAGAGTTACGAGTTGGCGTAAAAATACTCAACAAAATAGCTATAAAGATAGGGCTTAAGGTGCAGCGCCGTACTATTCATGGTAAACGTGTGCGTTGTATTCTACGTTAATTGGTCGGCCCGATTTCGTTCCTGTATTAAATAATGATAGAAAAAGAAAATAGGGCTTCATTAAAACCCGCTAACGCGGGTCATCTTCATACAAATACTCACCTGCTTCGCAGGTTCCTATTTGTATTTCAGATGAAATATTAATTGAATTAAAAAGCATGAAAACCCAAACCAACCAAACACCTGCTTGAGCTAGGTACGATTTACTTTCTGTGAGTCATTGAAGTACTTTTAGTCATGACATTACTGGTTGAGAAAATACTTATGCTGCCAACCATCTTATTTGGTAAAAGCAGTTGTGAAAAGTGGAGCTAGGAGAAATGCAACATCAAACAGGATTTAAGATATTATTCTTCTTGCTGGTCTTTGGCTTGACCATCGTATTTCCGTTATTCGGTTTGGTCTGGATTCTTGCTTATTTCACAAGCAGATAGTGTGATTGCATTGGATACTTCATGCTTGATGAGTAGACAGTTACAGAAAACTGTAACTGTCAGGTAGGGGCATGAACTTTTGAGGAGTGTCAGTATATAATCAGGTTATTCCATCTATAATTTTTGAGTTTTGGTCGCCAAACGCATTCTTTGCATCACAGGCGGAGCAGTAGCCAGATGTATTTCCGCTTCTGATAACCATGGTGCAAAATGATAAACTTTCACCTACATGATGTTTCACGTAATTGATGTGGCAAGTGTCGTCTGGGTGAATGTGGTCTTCAATCGCTTCCATCAGTTTAATTATGTCGTCTGTATCGAGGTTTTTTCCTAAATCCTGAAACTGGCAATTAAAGGACTGTGGCGGCAACCCAAAACTTAAAAGATTGCCTGATGGTTCTTGATAGCACTTCGCGCTCTTCATTTCGTGCACAAACCGATTTACGATGGGTAACATGAGAAGTGTGTCTAAATCTTTAACTCTGAATGATGTCGTTTGAAAATGTGTGGTTGAGGTTGGTGATGTCATTATTTGTCTCCGGTTTAATATTGTTTTCTGTATTTATGAAACCTAAATAAACCGAAATAGGGTGCAGATCAGCACAGCCGATGGCTGGGCTGATCTTGAGCCGTCAGGCTGTATGTTTTTTATTTGCAAATTGAGTTGGGGTTTCCCCATAAAATGCCTTAAAGCAAGAACTGAAGTATGCCAGAGAGGAAAAGCCGACTTCGTTTGCTGTATAAGAGGCAGTATTGCCTTGCCGTAGTAGCGACGCTGATTTATGTAACCGGAATGTGCGAATATACTCTTTTGGGCCCAAGGTCGTCTCGGCCTTGAGTTTACGTAGTAATTGCCTTTCTCCGACAGCCGCTTCTCTAGCAAGCTCACTAACAGAAAACGTTGGGTTTTGATAGTTTGATTCGATGATACTATCAAGTTTGGTAAGGAAATCTGAATGGTTTCGAGTTGATGCTACAACATTAGTTTGTTGAAAGTGTTCTGCAGCAAGCTTTTGCTTTAGAATTTCCCTAGCATCCAGAAGGTTTCGAAGTCGAAGCGTCAATTCTTGTTCGTCAAACGGTTTGCTAATGTAATCATCAGCCTTGAGTTTAAGGCCTTGAATTTTGCTTTCGCTACTGCCTTTTGCTGTCAGCATGACTACAGGGATATGGTTAGTCAACTCATCACTCTTGAGTGTTTCAAGCAACTGTAGACCGTCTACTTTGGGCATCATTATGTCTGACAAGATGATGTCAGGGATTATTGCTCGGGCTTTGTTTATGCCTTCTTGGCCGTCGATTGCCGTAGTGATGTTATAGCTATCGCTTAAAGCTGACTTTATGTAAGTCAGGATGTCTTGGCTATCATCAATCAATAATAGATGTGGCTTTTCATGTTCAATATAAGTTTCTTGAGAGGAGCTAGCAGAGGCCAAATTCGATACTTTTCCATCTGGCATTAGACTAGCTGAGCTTTCATCTACTGAGGAAGGCAGAGTAATGATGAAAGTAGTTCCACTCCCAATTATACTGTGTACTTCAATACTGCCATTAGCATTGTCTATGATGTTCTTAATTATAGAAAGACCTATTCCCGACCCTTCAATTGTGGTGTTCTGTTCAGGATTGACACGGTAAAAACGAGTGAAAATATCAGCAGTATGCTTCTCTGGTATACCAATTCCAGTGTCAGACACAGTAATCATAACTTTATCATCATGATTAGTTACGGCCAGTGACACGCTATCTCCTGCGCGGCTATATTTTATTGCGTTGGATAAGAGGTTAGACAGTAACTTATCAATATCATCTCGACTTAGGCTTATGTGAATATTGTTGGCAATCTCTGAAGATAGTTCTATTTCGGCGTCAATTGCATAAGGGGAAAAGGTTTCAATCGTCTCTTTGGCAATTACAGACAATTCAGTAGTTTCTGTGTACTCAGGAGACTTTAACTCTGCCCGTGATAAATCCATCATTTGATTAACAAGTCGATTTAACCTTATTGCATTACGCTCTATCAAATTTGCCGTGACAATCGAGTTTTCGTCTTGGAGTTGCCTTGTCAATTGTTTAACTGGACCTAAAATCAGAGTGATAGGTGTTCTGAGTTCATGTGAAATAGTTTCGAAAAGCTTCTGTTTCTGTGACGCTGTACCAGCAAGTTTTAAGGCTTGAGCCTGTATAGTGGAGTTTTTCTCTTCTAGCTCCATAGTTCTGGCTTTTACAATGCTATCAAGTTGAACCTTTCTTTTGTTAAGTCGGCTAATTCTAGCTCTGTGTAAGCCATAGACAATAAATAGGACAAGTAAACCATAACTGCTTAGTGCAAGGGGTGATACCCAAAATGGAGGGAGTATGGAAATTTTTAACATAATTGGGTTAGATGCGGCATGAAAACCATTTCGAACTCTAACTTCTATGGTGTAGTCCCCATGGGATAAATAAGGAATAAATAACTGCCCCTTTTGCTTCAATGTTGTCCAGTTTTCTTGAGATTCCAAAATTCTATACTCGTAATTTATATGCCTAGGGGTGCGATTTTCGTTAGTTGAATATGTAAGTAGTAGGTTGTTTACCTGCCCTTGGTAAGTGTAGGCTCCGTTTCGTAAAAGAGGGAGTTCGTCTGATTCAATGCTATCCAAAAACACATCATGCATAAAATCATTTTTGTACATGTTGTTAGTATCAAAGCTGATTATGCCGTCGTATCCGCCGATATAAATCTGTCCACTTGGCAGTGAAAGGATGCTATTTCCCATAAATGCGACCTTATCAGGAATGTAGCTTTCGCTAAAATTGGTCAAAGAACCATTGATACTGTCAATTTTTATAATATCACTACCTAATGTAGACCATATGTAACCTCTGGGGTCGCTAGTGATACTTTGAGAGATTTTGTTGATTTTGGCTGGTGATACTTTATTAAATGCCTTTGTCGTTTTGTTAAACTTAAATATACCAGTTTCTGTTGCTAGCCATAAATAATTACCGAGGTCATGGATGTCATAAATAGCGTTTAATTGATTGTGGGAGTCGTTTGGCTCAATAAGATATTTCTTTAGCTCATTCTTTGTTTTGTCAACCTTGTAAAGGCCGTTCAGTGCACCTACCCATACATCGTCACCGGCAACCAGTATCGAATTCATTCTTGGTTGAATAGTTGCGTTTACTTTGTAAAATGCTTTTTTTCCTGTAGAAGGGGTGTATTGTAAAACTCCGGAGTGCCAAGAAGGTATCCAAATACTTTTGTCATCTTGAGTAATATCAAATATACCTTCATCATCTCGTCCAAAAAGTTTTCTCGATATTTCGCTGGTTTTTTTACCTACAATCAGGTGTAGTCCTTGCCTTCCAGAAGCAACCCAAAGATTGCCTTCGGGTCCTCGTGAAATAGTGTGGCCCTCAATTCCTTTAAGTAAGCTTTTGTTATATAAGAGGCTCCGACCCTGTTGTTTATATAGTGAAATGCCTGTACTTGATGAAATTGCAATTTGGGAGTCCACTTTACTGATTGATAAAATACCTTTACCGGTTACCCCAATTTTCCCTTCTTCCCTTTGAGTAATATTTAAAAATGAGAAACCTTGGGGTGGAATACTTATTAACCCTGTCGCTAGAGTACCTAGCCATAATGTGCCATCGGGTGTTTGAGCTATAGACGTGATAGTTCTTTTACTAATTGATTTGTCTAACGGGGGGATGAAGTTGAATTTTTTCTCGGTTCCTTTTGGTGTTATATAATATAAACCGGTCCCTGTAGCCGCAACCATCTGACCATCAGCTAACTCAGTTATATCCCAAACGTAATTCACATTATTGTTCTTTACTGGCTCGAAGTTATTAGGAGCCCTCTGGAAGCAGTCGCACTTCATACTATATTTATTTAAAGTGGTTCCAAATGTTCCAGCCCAAACTCCTCCTCGGGAGTCAGTGAACATAGAATAAACTATATCATCACCGAGTGTATCTGGGTCTGATTCACTGTATCTGTATGTTTTGATAACCTCTGATTGTGGGTCAATGCGACTAACGCCGCCCCCCCACGTGCCTACCCAAATAAACCCATTACTATCTTCTGTAATTTGCCTTACCCAATTGTGACTGAGACCATTGGATGTATCAAATATCTGAAATCTTTCTGACTTGGGATGGTATTTATTTAACCCTTGATCCGTACCAATCCAAATATTTCCTTTACTATCTTCAAATAGCCCTCTTATTCGATTGTTTGAGAGAAAGGAGTTTAGATATTGAAATTTTTTATCTGATCGTAAAATGCTAATACCACCATTCCCAGAACCAAACCATATGTCTCCATTGGCAATTGAAATTAGCGACTCAACTTGCCCTCCCTTTAAATTACCGTCTTCTTTCCCCGAAGCTTGGTAGGGGGAGAATGTTTTACCATTAAAGATTGCAGCACCACTGCCGGTTCCAACGAATAATTGGCCTTTTTTTGAAACGGTTAAGCTGAGAATGTTATTGCTAGGGAGTCCGTCGTTTACTGAGAAAGTATAAAAGTTAGGTTCTTGAGCGGAGGTCAGTTTAGTTATACAGGCAAACAATATTAACAGAATCAATCTGTGAACTGTTTTATGCATCATATGTTTTCTGTGAACTGTTTTATGCATCATATGTTTGTTGTCCTTTAAAACTCTCCTTTAACTTGAGTGTTAGAGTAACTCATTGTCTCTGTTCAATAAATGTAAGAAACTCTGTTTTTTGACATAAAGTCTGATTTTCTAAAACAAAAGTCCAATTTTTGATAATAACTAACTAACTAATTTATATATGCTTTGTTTGTCGATTCACTCAAGGAGATGTATAGTGTCGCATTTTAGTAAAAGTAAGAAATCTTTAACAACAGCAAGCATAGCATTAGCATTATCAACAAGCGTATTAGCAACTGAAGCAAGTCACAATCACTTTGATTATGCTTCGAATGTTAAAGGCGAAAAATCATCAATTGGTGTAACTAAGAGCAAAGCAGCACGGTCTTATGCTTCTGCTAAGTCGTCTGCACAATCCACCCATAACTTTCCAACACTCGCTGAAATGTCAGTATTAACTGGCGATGCATTAATTGAATATATCGTGAGCCACGATTCGGTGAACGGTGAAGCAGCAGGACCTTTTTATACGTTATCTGAAGAAACTATTATTCTTTATAGTCAGGCAAATATGGTTACGATGGCGGAGGCAATTAAATCTCGTTCTGCTGTATACAGCCAAGCCGACCGTCAAGGTATAGAGCAGTTATCCAATATTGCACGTGCAGCGTATTTTGTTGGGGGTGTAGATGCTTTCTCATGGGATATGAGTGTGATTGATGTTGTGATGGCTGATGCCGTTGATGCATTCACCGAAAACCCATTATTTGCCAGTGATATGTCTCATGCTCATGGTTTAGTAATGAATCAATTCATGCAATTTATTTACAATGTGTCTTTTGCTACACCGAGTATTGCAGCCTCACATGTGAGTGACCTGATAAGCGTTATGAACACTTTTCCTCGCGAAATCGGTACAGTAAGCAATAATGATATAGACGTGATGCGAGTGTACATTAACACAATAGATTTCTTTTATGCCTTTAGTGATGAGCAAGAATTCATTGATGCAATGAATGCGACTCCTGATGTTACCGCTTCATTCAAACGATTAATTGACGACTTAGCGTTTCTACAAACGTGGGGTAATAACGATAACATTCCAAATGGGCATTTTTCATCATTACACACTCAAACTATTTATGAATTGACCCGCTTGATGGGGTATTCAGCCCATTTCACTGCTGCTGAAGCTGCGACTGTTGCAATTCTTGGTGATTATGACAAGTTCTCATCACCTTGGATGGCGGCGTTCAATAACCTCCAATACTATTCTGATTGTACCAAATTTGAAAACTTATGTGTTGCTGATGTTCGTGATGGAATGTTAGTCCATGCATTCCCTAACACATACACATTTGATGGTGGTAAGTTCATCGTTCGTACTGCGGTTAGTGAAACAGAAGCTCAAGAGCTTTACCATGCAGCTAAGCAAGTAGAAGCACAATACAAGCGTAAAGCGCAAACGTTAGATGCAATCGAAGCTGACCCTAACGAATCGTTAACTATGTTTGTATATGGCACCCGTGCCGATTATGATAACTTCCAATGGAACTTATTTGAAACGAGTTCGGATAATGGTGGTATCTATATCGAACAACGTGGTGAATTTTATACCTACCAACGTACCACAGAAGAAAGTATCTATTCATTAGAAGAGTTATTCCGTCATGAGTATGTTCACTACCTAAACGGTCGCTATGCAATTGACGGTATGTGGGGTGAAGCTGAGTTCTACGCAAATGACCGTTTGAACTGGTGGGATGAAGGTATGGCTGAATTCTTAGCATCATCAACCCAAGCTGATGGTGTTCCGGTTCGTAAAATCATGGTGCAAGACATCGCTGATGATGCAGAGCGCATGACTATCGCCGATGTTGTCGGGGCAACTTACGAAAGTGGTTTCAAATTTTACCGCTACTCAGCATTGTTCTTCAACTACATGAATGAGTACCAACCAGAAACTATCACACAGCTTAACAAACTTGGTCAAGCTGGTGATATTGAAGGGTTTGATGAATTGGTAGCTGAATTCGCAAGTGATGTAAGTCTTCAAGCGAACTACGATGCATATTTGGATTCACAAATTGCACAAATTGGTTCTATGAGCGATTTCACCAAAATCTCGGTTCCTGAACTGGACTTATTAACTACGAACAACGCTGCTGATATTCAAGTGGCAATCCGTACCAAACTAGCTGATGCAACATGTTCAATCGCAGCAACTGAAATGAATCACCGCTTTGTGTGTACTGGTTCGGTAACTGGTACAAGTGTTGAAGATATCAACTACACACTTAATACGGCAATCGACTCATTGAAATACGGTGAAGTAAACAACTTCGAAACAATGAACTGTGCTTACGGTGACGTAACTGATATGACCACCACTTACTCATGTGAAGGTGCATTACGCACAGTAGGTGTTGATTTGCCAGTGATTAACACAGCCCCGGTAGCTGACGCTGGTGACACACAATCTATTGACGAAGGTACTGTGGTTACATTAAGTGGCTCAGGTACGGATGTGGACGATGACACACTAACTTATGCTTGGGTTCAAACTGGTGGTCCTTCAGCAACATTAACTGGTGCTGACACTGCAACTGCAACATTCACTGCACCAGAAGTTACTGCTGATACCACTCTTACATTCGAATTGACTGTGACTGACGGTGAGCTATCTCATACTGATACGGTAACCATCACGGTGAACAACGTAGCAAGCGATGGCGGTAATACTGGTGGTAATACTGGTGGTAATACTGGTGGTAATACTGGCACAACCACACCAGAGCCAACGGCAAAGAAATCTTCTGGTGGTTCGATGGGTGTATTCTCAGCGATGTTGATGGGATTACTAGTCTTTCGTCGCAGCAGCATGAACAAAGTCCAGAGTAGAATGCAAAGCATAAAGAACTAGTTTTCCTGACTGTTGATAATGAAAGAATTTTTTCTCGTAACCTCAATTTTGTTTTCTGGTTGTGCTTATCAGGTTAAGTCAGGACATGGTGGTTTACATAAATTGTCGAATACCTATGGTGAGATAGTTGTTGTTCGTTATGTGTTAGTGGATAACAGCTATCCAACGGATCGAATTGTAGGAGGTGTTCAGGGACGAGCCATCGAGCATGTCATAAAGCTCAGAGGAACAGGAAAGTTAATTATTATCGCAAGTCATCCACCAGATGGAGTGATGATTACAGATTGTTTAAAAATAACTTATGACCAAAAACTAATTAGAAAATTAGAAAAAGTTCATGGGGATTATTGCTTAAGATAAAAGGGTGTATATGAATAAATTCTCGATTTTTTTGATTTTAATGGTGCTTTTAGGCTGTGGGCCAGCATCTGTTGAAACTAAAAGTAAGGTGGTGTTTGAGTACATTGATGAAGCCCATAAAGCGAAATGTGGTTCTCATAATGACTTAATGAATTACCACGAATCCAATTTTGATAACTCCTCTGTGGTATCGGAGGGGTTGTTAGAATCAGCAATTATGGATAATTGCCCTAATGTATTAGAAAGGTTGGTAGTTTTGAAGGTAGACGTTAATAACTTCAAAAGGACGAACGAAAATAAACTCCCTTTAGATTTAGCTATAAATTTAAAGCATCATGCAGTTGAAGAGGTATTGAGACGAAGTGATGCGAAGTCCTTCGTTGAGATGTCTCAATGTGAGTCTCTGTCATTTAAGTTTCACAAAGAATATTTCTCAAACAAAGATGCTGCGGAAAAGGCAATCACGAGAGGTTGTCTTCAGCTATTTCAAACAGTCTACTCGAAGAGTGAAAGTGATGCTGTCAAATATTTAGACATGTCACTTAAAAGTGGACAAGTGCAGATTGCAAAATACATACTAAACAATGGCTTCAATAAAAAGAGCAGAAGATTTGGTAATAAATTAATTGAACTATCCCGCTCGGCTCATAACCAAACCGATGTAGAAAAAGCAGTGTTTTTAATCTCTGCTGGATTCCCATTGAATGAAAAAGATAAGGCTGGCAAGTCTGCATTTCACTATGCATTAAAGTTTAATAACTTCCCTGTTATGAGAGCGTTGATAGATGGAGGGGCTAATATTGATTCTGATCTTGAACTACTTATAGGAAAAAAAGAACAGACAACTAAGTATGCTGTATTAGTTAGTGAGATAACTGAAAACCAGAAATATAGTAATCGAGCAAATGACATTCTTGCTGAAAAGCAACTAGCGGCTGATTTAAAAAGGCGGAAGGGGTTAGATAGTATAAAACGAGCCCTGCCAGGCTCTATTAGAAAAGGTGACGCATCAAAACTTTATGAATTTATAAAGTTGGGTGGAGATATAGATAGAAATTTTGGCATAAGATTAGTTGCACTATCAATATTGCACAAAAACAATGATGCACTAGCTAAGCTTATTAATATTGGTGTACCACTTGATATTGTTAGTAAGAATTTCGGGCTCGATAGTTCTTACTCAAAAACCGCGTATGACAGAAGTGTCAATTCGCTTATAAAAGGCTGGGCGCACCCATTATCTTTCGTAAACTTAGCCATAATGGCTAAAAATACTGCTGGATTGACGTTGTTGCTAGAAAATAATGCGCCAACGAGTATCGCAAGTACTTCTAGTGTTTCTGAATTTGAAGTTACTTCACTATCGCTTGCAAAGTTAACCAAAGTGGCGCCTATTATCACTTTAATGGAAGTAAATGCTTCTGATAGGAAACAACTTGAAAGCCTGTCTAAATTGAGAGCATCTATTGAAACCGGTAATACGAGAGCAATGCAAGATTTTTTTGATGCTGGAGGGAATCATCAACAGTTGCTGAATCAGCGCTCTGGCCAAATTTTATCAATCCCTAGCGCCATTATCGATAGTACGATTTCTTCAGAAAACAAGATTGAACTAATCAAGCTGTTATACAAAAACTCATACACTGCAAAATATCAAAATTTTGATTATTTGTGTCGTGCTATCACTGTCAGACAATCTGAATTACTTGAAAAGTTCTTCGATAAAGAAGCAGAACATTCGGGTATGTGTGGTACGGAAAATATGGCTATGTCACTAATAATACAGAAAAACAGGGCCGAAAGAGCTTTGAATAAAAATGAAGAAGATGTCCATGAAAATAAGGTGATGTATGACTTTTTGTATGGGAAGGCAAAAAATTACAGTAACTTAGCATCTGCTTTTTTGTTAGAAAATACAAACAACCCTGATAAAGTAAATGAGTTACTTGAGATGGGGGCAAACCCAAACTCAACTTCATTTTGTTTTGGTAAAGCTAAATGTACACCTCCAATTTGGTATTCAATTGCTCAGGGTAACTATAAATCTACGTCTCTGTTACTCAGAGCGGGTGCAGATGTTTCTGGTTCATATAGATTTCCTCGAAACTTAAAAAAAGATGTTTCAAAACCCATTTTGGTTGAAACAAATAAGGAGAATCTAACTACTTTGCACTCAACGCGTAAATATACTGCTATTCAGATGGCTGCAATTGGAGATAACCCTGAAATAATTTCTATGATCATAGAACAAGGTGGAAAGCCTGAAGAAGCTATAGCAATGGCAATTTCTAATTTTAGACTAAAAGCCCTTGTTCGCCTTACAGATGGAAATGGTTCGCTTAAGAATAGAATGGCTTGTAGCAATAAGGAATGTGACAGGGTAATACATCCAAATGCTTCAAATAACAGATATGAAACTGAATACCATGAAACATATCTAACATTCGCAATGAAGCAAAAAGTGAAACCTGACCTAATCGAAGTTTTGTTGAAAAATGGAGTTGAGGTGGATGTACCAGAAGGAAGAGGGCGGAGAGAGAGACCCATTGAATTGGCATATAGACACCCTGATAAAAATGTAGAGTTAATCAGGATTCTTGAAAAGTATGGTGCTGAATTATAAACATAGAGCTAAGCCAGTTACTCTTAAAGGCTAACTGGCTTAACATACAAGTGATAAAAATATTACCAAAACGGTATAGGACGCACGATGTGTACCCATGTGTGAGCCCATGAGAGAGACGCTTATTCTATCCCTTTAAAAATAAGGGGTGTTCATAATCGTGCCACATCAATGTTTGTATGTTCTGACTCAAGTTAGTCCTTTTAATCACCAATTATGATTACTTACGTTTAATTTAATCTGCATCTTACCAATATCAAAGGTTAAAATCATCGAAAAACATAAACTCTTACCACTACTGATGCACTTGATGTTCCACCCGTAATTATAATACCTGCATATACTAAGGTCACTTTGATGAGAAGTTTGGCAATGACGTTCCAAAAGAAAGTGGTTATAGCACCGGTTATTGGTACGACTTGGTGAGCTTGTATGAACTAGAAAACAATTTACCTTTTAGATTAGGCCAGCTTTTTAGTACTGAAAGGATTGTAGGTTTTAGGAGGGCAAGACAAAAGGTGTCTTAGTGGTGCGTATAATGATTTTAAATTAGTTTATAGCAACGAATAGGGCACTTATGAATACAGTCAATAATCAAGTATCTGAAGATTACTTTTTACATCGCATCAAACCTGAATATCAAAACGAGGCTAATGTTTTGTTGGCAACTACTGGTGTTCTTAATAGCTTGTCTTGCAAATATACCTTAGTAATCATTAGCTGCACTATAAAGCCAGTAGCAATATCATCAATGAATCATCAGCATTGTTTTTATAAAGCATCAGTGGTTAATCAAGATGATGATGTCGTTGATACATTTGAATGCATAGGTTCACCAAATCAGTGTTTTGAATCACTCGCCCATTGTTTTGAAAATTTTCTAAAAGAACACGAAGATCAACTTTATTTGAAACAACATGAAGATTTAACTCTAGAGGACATTTTGGCGGCAGAATCCATGCAAAGGTCAGGTATATCAAATGACCAACAAGCATCAATATCAAATATACAAGAAGAAGTTGATGAATGGATAAGTACCTTGGGTGTCCGTTACTTTAGTGAGTTGACTAACTTATCAAATTTGATTGAAGAAGTGGGGGAAGTAGCTCGGTTAATAGGCCGTGAGTATGGGGAACAAAGCTTTAAAAAAGGTGAAAAACCAGAGTGCATTAAAACTGCCATTGCTGATGAGTTATCTGATGTGCTGTTTATTGTCGTGTGTTTGGCAAATCAGCTTGGTATTAACTTAGATGAAGCCTTTGCTAACAATATGGATAAAAAAACAAAAAGAGATAAATCACGTCATCAAAATAATGACAAATTAAGTTAGAGGGTACATTTCATGAATATATCAAATGTTGTTTATATGCTTAATCTGTTTAATGAACCCGCTATGTGGAGTGACAAAGACATATACGCTGAAGTTGAAACTGTTATTGATAAATTATCTCAAGATGTAATTACATTGTCTGATAGAGAGTTATATCTAACTAAAGAGTTAACTCAAGGATTGTTAACAGCAACTCGAAAAGCTTTTAATAAAGCTGATGATTTTCAAAAAGATGACCTTACTCCTTCAATAAATGAAATCTTGGAGTTTAAGTGTTTTATTAATAAAGAATCCAAAGCACATTAAAATACCAGCTAAGACAAAAAGTGTCTTAGCTGGTATTTACAATGAACATATAAATCATTATTGTTGAGGTTGAGATGGAATATATTACGGTGTTTTTTGGTTCGTTATTAACGGTTTACATGCTTGGCATAAACTCTCAATTGGTTAGAGATAAAAACTGTATTGGAGCTTTTTCATTAGCGTGGTTCATTTCATTGTCCAATATGCTTTATATCAAAGTGTTTGTGATGAGTGATGAATTTATGCTGACTTACCTTTGTTCAGCATTAGGTAGCGGTATCGGGATTGTTTTATCAATTATCACTTATTCAAAAGTACATGAATTGTTAACTAAAAAAAGCTTAGTAAAAAGTCAGCCTCTTATTCAAGGAAATCAGAATGTCTAGAACGTACGCTTGTTACAATGATTCAATAAAGCGAATTATAGGGGTAGGAGAAGCTGCAAAGTTAACTATTGCGCAAATCATAGAGCACCCTGAGTTTATTCGCGAAGATGAACACTTAGCTGTTGCTGATTTCAAAAAAGAAATAAGACGAGAAATACGTCGAATGATTAAAGAACTTGGCTCCGATTTGGATACAGGTTCAAAAATTTTAATTGAAGAGAAGCCTAAAGGTCGAGGGCAGCAAGCGTATTATTATTGGGCAAGTAGTCCATTAAAAAATGTGGCGTTAGGTCGCGAAGAAATATCTGAAGATAGATTGATGGCGAGGGCAATAGCATTTCAATTTGTTGATGAATATTTGAAAGAGTTCCTTCCTCCAAGCATTATTGAAAGTCTTGAAGCGGATATGGATGAAGCGAATGACGATTTACATGCCGCTAAATTTTGGCAAAAGAAATTGCAGTTTCATCCGTCAGGTTTTGAGGTTAGCCCTAATCCTAAAATTGTTATTGGAAATGAGCAAGACTGGGACAAGACTTATGATGCATTGAACAAGCAATATGTTATACAAGCAAAGTATGAAACATTGCATAAAGGGATAATGCCTAGTTCAGTTTTTTTGTCACTTCAGAAAATTCAATATGTGAATCATAAAGTAATGGTTTTAGCCCATGTTCATGAATTAAATTGTGTAAAAACTTTTGAGGTAGCTCGCCTTAGGGATATTAAACAGTCAGTAGATTACTCTTTTGAACATGTAGATTTCAGCACCTATGAAAAAAGTTATAAGTTTGAAGCGAGAGTTAACGTTAGTGTTAAAGATTACTTTAAGAGCGTTCGATTTGGTCATAACTTCAAAGAAGCAGAACATGAAGCTGATGACTCATGGATAATTAAATCAACAATTAAAGTCCCAGAACATTTCTCTAAAGATAAACAAGGACCAGACCCATTTGCCATAGCTAACTTCTTAAGTGGCTTTGCTGATTCAATGGAGGTCATTAAACCTGACTTCCTGAGAGAAGAAATGAAGCGTAGGGCAGATAACTTATCGAAGTTGTACTCTGATCAATTTGATAGTGTGCCTGTTATCAGCAGAAGCCCTCATGAACAAACAGGAAACTTAGAAAAACTTAAAGAAATAGACGAGAGAGTGTAACTGTATGAGGTGAGACAAAGAGTGTCTTACCAATCATTATAATGATGCTTGAACTGTTAACTACAAATGGATGTATAAATGACTAAACCTCGTTACTTAACAAAATCTCGTTTCAAAATGGCAACGGAATGCCCAACCAAGCTTTTTTATACAGGTAAAAAAGAATACCCCAACACTATGCTTGACGACCCATTCTTGGCAGCCCTTGCTGATGGTGGTCATCAAGTTGGCGAATTAGCGAAGCAGTATTACCCAAATGGTTTTGACATTACTACGCTTGACTATGATGAAGCTGAAAAGCAAACACTAGAACTATTAGCGCTAGATGAAGTGGTAATATTTGAACCCGCTATTCGTTTTAATAACTTGTTTATTCGTGTTGATGTATTAGTTAAAAAAGGTAATCACTTTGAATTAATTGAAGTGAAAGCAAAATCTTATTCAGCAAAAGATAATGGTGACTTTCATAATAAAAAAGGTGACAAGCTTGATTCTACTTGGAAGCAGTACATTTTTGATGTTGCCTTTCAAAAACATGTATTAAAAAGTGCTTTTCCAAAATCGACTGTCAGTAGCTACTTAATGCTAGTAGATAAAATGGCAACTTGTGCCACTGACGGACTAAATCAAAAGTTTATATTAGAGAAAGATGAGCTTAATAGAAAAGGTGTAACAGTGTCATCAAGTCTTACCAAAGAAGACTTATCAAATAAACTGTTAGTTAAAGCCAATGTTGATAAAGCAGTGCAACTTGCATACGACACTGAATTAACCACAGGAATGCCAGCCCATTCATTCAAAGAGAACATTACGGCACTTGCTAAGTTTTACCAAGAAGACCAGAAAATAGCACCTGTTATCAAAAAGAAGTGTAAAACGTGCGAGTTTCAATGCTCAAAGGCTGATGAGAAGAATGGTAAGTTAAGTGGCTTTAAGGCTTGTTGGAAAGAGCAGTTACATTGGACTGATAGCGATTTTAACGACAAAACGGTACTTGATATTTGGAACTTTAGAAGCGCAGATAAGCTTATTGAGCAAGGCATAATCAAACTTGTTGATGTCGAACCAGAACACATTGGTGAAATAGAAAATAAAAATACAATTTTAGCCCCCAAAGAACGTCAATGGCTTCAAGTCGAAAAAGAGCAGAGTAAAGATACCAGTATCTATTTTGATACCTACAGTATGCGTATCGAGATGGCTAGTTGGACTTATCCGTTACACTTTATTGATTTTGAAACCAGTGCGGTAGCAATACCTTTTTACAAAGGTATGAGTCCATACGAGGGCATAGCATTTCAGTTCTCGCATCATATAGCTCATGAGGACGGCCGAGTTGAACATGCTGGTGAATTCTTAAATACCGCAAAAGGTGAATTCCCTAACTTTGAATTTGTTCGTGCATTAAAGGCGCAACTTGAAAATGATCAGGGCACGATATTCATGTACTCACCTCATGAGAACTCATATTTGAATATGATTTATAGGCAGTTGAATAATTCAAATGAGCTAGACAAAGACGACTTGTGTGAGTTTATTAAAACCATTACGCGTTCGACGAATATCAGTAAAGAAAGCTGGCGTGGCGACAGGTGCATGGTGGATATGCTCGACCTTGTTAAAAAATATTATTACGACCCAGCAACGAATGGCTCAAATTCGATTAAATATGTTTTACCTGCAGTTTTGAATAGCTCTCAGTATTTACAAGAAAAATACAGTAAACCTATTTACGGTAGTGATGGTGGCGCTGATTCAATTAACAGTATGAACTTTAAAGAAAAAATTTGGATTGAATTTGATGAACAAGGTAAAGTAAAAGACCCATATAAAAATCTACCTAAAATGTTTACTGATATAACCGACCATGATGTTGAGTTGCTGTCAGAAGGTACTGAGTTAAATAATGGTGGTCTAGCGTTGACTGCTTATGCAAGGTTACAGTTTACTCACATGAGTGACTATGAACGTGAAGAATTGAAAAAAGCGCTATTGTGCTATTGCGAGACAGATACTGTCGCAATGGTGTTTTTATATGAAGCTTGGAAGGAAATGATTAATGAATAGAACTAGTTATTTGAATAGCCCTGTTGTAAAGGGGTTTATTATTTTTTTATCGAAAGTAATTAATGGTGACTCAGAAATAAATCATACATATATAGACAGAAAAAAGAATAAGGAATTTGTCTTTAGCACTTTATATGAAGGTTTTGAAAAATATCATTGGAATAATGAGAGTTACAATGCAAATAGTGACAAAATTGATTTGCTTGTAGATGGATTTACTGATTCGAACACAAATTCTGATTTGTTTTATAAAGCATGCTTGGATACCTTAGAGTGGGGTGCTGGAAATAAAGGTCTGTCTTTATACACTAATAACTCCCAATGGCTTGATAAACTTGGGACGTCCCAGAATGTGAAAGCCAATTTAGATGAAGCTTTAGAGTTACTAGATTCTGAATCACCATGTTTTACTAAGTTTGGCGATAAATACAGAATGAATGCTGGATTCACAAAGATATATGCTTTTATGTCTCCTAAAACATTCATCATATATGATTCAAGAGTTGCAGCGGCTTTAGCTTTTCTTGTAACCAAGTATTGTGAGCAAGAAGGATTATCAAATGTGCCACCAGAGTTGAGTTTTACCATAGCAGATGCTCAAGGAGAGTCCTGTAGAAATCCGTCAATAAAAGAAAAAGGCTACCTCTTTTCAAAGTGGGGAAGTAATCAAAAGAAACACGCTATTTCTAATGTACAGGCGAATTGGATTTTATACTCAGCTTTTAAAAAGGTCGAACATTCAACCTATTTTGACGATATTAGGCAAATTGAAGCTGCCTTATTTATGATTGGATATGACTTCCCTCAATATGCTATTTCTTCAAATATTAATCCAAAAAAGAACAATAAAATAAAAAAACAGACTAAAAAAGATCAAGCTGTAGCTCTTTACGAACAAAGTGAGAACAAATCTAGAAAGTACATTTTACCATTGTTTCAGAATAATATCGGCTTAACAAAGGCAGGAGCTTCAACCTATTATCAAAACATAAAGATGTCTAAAGAAAAGGCTTGATTTAGTGATGCTAATCAATGTGAAATCTTTCATATTTATGGACTACCAAAAAGTAGCTCATGATTATTTTTCATCGGATAAAATTAAGTCATTAAAATATAAAATGACGCTTGTTTTTCGTGATTTTCTAAAATTCAAAGTGTGGAAGTATGAGCAACATAAAGATTTAGATAGTAGTTGGATGGCACTTGGTGAGCGGGTTTGTTTAAATCTGGCTTTTTTAGTAGCTATACAGAAATTTGATACGGTTAAGATATCACTTCCCGAAGAAAATGTTTTAGATTATCTTGATGCTGAATTAAGGCAAGGTGTATCTGAATCACTATTTTACAGAGAGCTAGTTTCAGCAACTATTGCCAATAATCAATAGTTGCTAGAAGGGGGCAAAAATCACTTTATAATAATGAAGTCAGTTGTTCTCCCATTCCAATCCAGCGACCTGTTCTTGCATCGGTCGTTTTATCACTTGCAGCATCATACCAGCCTAGTAATGTTCCTCGGCTGTCTCTGATTTGTTTTCTACCCCCATGTACAGTTTCAATCCACCCAATTAAGTTACCTCTGCTATTACGTAGTTGAACTCTATTCATTGTTAGAGCCTCCAAGTTATAAAACATAAGTTTAAACTCTGGTGGAGACACTTGATGTCTTAGTTATTCGCTAGATTATTCAAATACTTTAACAAAGGTGAATACTATGAAAGATTATTCGAATAAAACTATGACTACTGTTGCAATATTAGGTGCATTACACATTATTACTGCACCTAAAAACAAAAATAGAGTTCATTGGTTTGATGTAATTACTACTACTATTATGTCTTGGTTAGGAATGAATGCAATAATTTTATTGTGTGCATTAGATCAAATGGACGTGCCGTGGAAGTCGATAAACGCATGCTTTATTGTTTTACATGTTTGGTACTTTTTCGTTTTAAGAAATGATGATGTATCAGCAATAAATGAAGAAAAGTAAATACTTAAAACAAAGAGCAAAAAATGGAAATAGACTTGAAAAACTATTGCTTATCATTTTCGGTATTTTAATAAGACGAATTATTATGTATAAAGAAAACATATATGGTAGTTAAATAATTTTGATGTCAGTGCCTGTTAGGTTATATGAATAAGTGATTGTTAGTAGATTTCTGATATGACTCCACGTGTGAGCCCATGAGTGAAAAGCTAGTTCTATCCCTTTAAATTCAAGGGGTGTTCATAATCGTGCCAGAGAATGGTTTGTGTGTTTGAATTCAATTTATTCCTACTATATTTTTATTTTTAACTTTATCTTCA
>CAKZQF010000065.1 GCA_937139475.1 uncultured Gammaproteobacteria bacterium
CTAGCTTGGACAGGTTTAATGAGCTTGGGTTATTAATATTAATCGCACTTGGCGAGAGTGTTGCGCCGCCATCGGCCGTTAGCGTTACACTCGTACTAGAAACTGGCGCTGTACATAGCGCGTCGTTACATGCATAAAGTGTTAAAGGCATTGCCTGACAGGTTAAACCATTAGGTTGGAGCCCCCTAAGTTCATAATGATTAACAGTAATGATGCTAACGGCATCGTTTGTTCCCCCTTGCGTAGATATTTCATTATTGCTTTGCTGCTTCGTCCAATTTACTCCACCGTCTGGATTACGTTCGATAAACTTTGTGCCACTATTTAGATCGTATAAAGAGGAGGCTTCACACCCTGACGCGGTAACATTACCCTTTCTCTCTATTACGCTAAAAAAATCTATGATCGTTCCACTACTATCTTTCAGCCAAACACTAAACTCTTTACCGAAATCAATCGCGCCCAAGGCACCAGATATCGAAATTCCCGTAGTTGAATTAACGTAGAGCCAAAGGCTTTCGGGGGCATTTTGCGCTAGCTGACTCACAGGCGATGAATAACACTGCCCCCTTCTCTCGGTGGCACTATCACAAAGTGTTAGGGTCCAGTTAACTAATTCATCTGGTGAGGTGGCCAAGCGCTTAACTTCAATAAACGCTCCCTGTGTAGCTATAGAGCTAGCTATTTCATTGATCACGGCCTTGGGTTCTGCAGCGCATTGCACTGCTGCAGGTTCAGCTTTGGGATTGTTTTTAGGTTCGAAAGCTGAAACGGTGCGACAACATAACATTGCAAAAAACAGGCATAATAAATACCGTCTTTTAAAGATCATAAAAGGCTCCTTGCATTCAACATCTATTGACGCTCCCTTGCTTCCACTGAAACACTACGCTCAGCAACAAATTCACCGGCAGCGCAAGTCGCGTCACCAGTAACGGTGTAGTGAATAAACCCTGTAGCCGCAATGTTTACTTCGCTACAGCTTAGAATCACAGTACAACCTTTTAATCCGGCAATAGATGACAAATCCATATTTGCACTAACATTTGAGCATTGGCCACTACCGCCAACCCCAATGACTTCGCCAAGAGCTTGCTCTACACCACTATTTGCCGCATTTAATGCGCGCATTCCGAGCACTTCAAACACTGTCGTGCGTGTATTGTCGCTGCCCGCTTGCATCATACTAATCGTTAGCGCGCCCAGCACAATAATAACAAACAGCGCCACCAACAACATGCTACCGTTTTGACGTTTTAGTGATTGATAATTAGGGAACATTGACAATGTGAACCTCGTTGTATAAATCTAACGACTCATCGTTATAAGTAAACTCAAAGTTTACTTTCACCACTGAGTTTCGCTTTTGCGTAGCCCCTAGAGCTGCAAAAGGTTGTGGATTTACCTGGTTTTGTGCCATTAACACGCCGGTAGCGGCGTTGGGCACCTGCTGCGCTGTGGTGATCGCATAATTCTCATAGCGATAAATTTTGTTATCTGTACTTTGACAATAGGAAATTGGCGTCCCTGCGATAAAATATCGATCTATAGGGGAGTCTTTACGAAAACGTACTGCATTGGTTAAGGTGATAGTAATCAAGTCATTGGCAGGCGCCGATAGACTTTCAATACTAAAGGTTTTACCGGTAACATCTTGCCCATCAACGTACACATCGGAAACCTTAGTTGGGTAGACAATCAGTTTTTGATTAGCTTGCGTTGGTATGACACTAGGTGCCACCACTGTAATATCAGCGCTAGCTTGTTCTGGCAGCACAGGCACGTCAACGTAAGTAGAGCTGGCTAATATAGGAAGAAACTCGACACACTGTCCGCTAGTATCTACTCGTACGCTATTAGGAACCGCTTCTCTTAGTTCCCTGGTTAAGCGCTCTGTGATAAAGCGACTCTCACTTATTTGATTCGAACGACCACTGTTATCCTGATAAATATCTATGCCAAAGCGAATGAATGTGGTTGTTCCTATACTTAACGTCGCTAGCAATATTATAGTGACGATTAGTTCAATTAAAGTAAATCCGGCACTATGACGCATTAGTAATTACTCCGGTAAGTAGCAAACTCCAATACATCATTATTAGGGGTTATCACATCGACTCGAATCAACTTGGCACTTTGAATATTGTCAGCAACACCATTAAAGTCACCATCATAGACAACCGAAACAGACAGTGAAAAACCCGAATACCTAGATTGATACGTATCGCCTGAATCTAACATTGCTGCGGCGATAGTCATTCCATGATAATCATCGACATCGTCATAATGGTCATGTGAACTTTCCTCAGGTCCTAATTCACCGGCTGCAGTACAAGGTCCGCTTTCATTACAGCGTTTCATGTTTTGGCTTGGAGTTGATTTTTCATCATAAGCCTTGCCTTGAATTTCGTTAATGAGTGTCGCCGCCAGCTTGCTCGCTCGGATTTGAAATACCGGATCGACGCTTTGCTTTGCCTGCGGTACGATAACACTTATCATCATGGTCATGGCAACGGCGAAGGCTACAATGCCAATAATCATTTCGATTAGTGTAAAGCCAGATTGATGCCGATTTAAGTTATAGGGCATGGATGTATCCCTGAGATTCAATGCGAATATTGATTGTCTCTGATCCGACAATAGCGATATTACACGAACTACACTGACCATTATTGGTAGTTACTGAACGTCCGTCACCATCAAAAGCTATATAAAAGTCACTACCAGAGCCATTAGCACTAATACTGACATCACTTAGATGCAGTCGCCTGTCATTTGCAACAGTAGCTCCACAGGTACCACTAGTATTAGGCTCTATGCCAACATAGGAAGAGGTAAAAGCAACACGTATACAGCGAGTACGCTGAAACATCGCTTGAGCTTGTGCCAATCTTAATATCGCAAGCACTCTATCCCGTGCGGTATAGTGCTCGACATCACTGCTAGTAAAAAACTTTGGCGCAACAGCAATAGATAACACTCCAATCAAGAGCATCACCAAAACCAACTCAATTAACGTGAACGCTGTTTGTTTTCTTTTCATTATCAACCAACAAACCTTATATATTGCAATATAATAGTCTGCCTGTGATAGTGCTTGCAAGCCTAAAGAATGGCAATAAAAAAGCCGCAATCAATATTGCGGCTTTTGAATGGATAGGGTTACTATCGATAGCTTATGCTTTCACGAACTCTTCGCCAAGCGTGATATCACCTTTAAGTGTATCAAGTGCACCGTTTAGGGCATCTGCTTCGAAGTCAGTTAGGTCGCCGTAGCTTAATACTTTCTCTACGCCGTTTTTACCTAGCAGTACTGGCTGTGCGAAGAAACGAGCTTTCTCGCCTGGACCTTCAACATAAGTACATTCAACAACATTTTCTTCGCCGTTAAGTGCAGCAACAAGAGATAGACCGAAACGAGCAGCCGCTTGGCCCATTGATAATGTTGCAGAACCGCCACCAGCTTTTGCTTCAACAACTTCAGTACCAGCATTTTGGATACGAGTTGTAAGAGCTGCAGTTTCTTCAGCAGTGAACGTAGCACCTGACTGAGAAAGAAGAGGAAGAATAGTAACACCTGAGTGACCACCGATAACAGGAACGTCAACGTCTTGTGGGTTTAGACCTTTAGCTTCTGCAACGAACGTGTTCGCACGGATAACATCAAGAGTAGTTACACCGAATAAACGAGCTGGATCGTAAACGCCTTTCGCTTTTAGCACTTCTGCAGCGATTGCAACTGTCGTGTTAACTGGGTTAGTGATAATACCGATTAAAGCTTTTGGGCAGGTATCTGCACAAACACTAACTAGGTTCTTAACGATACCAGCATTGATATTGAAAAGATCTGAACGGTCCATACCTGGCTTACGTGCAACACCGGCAGAGATAAGTACTACATCAGCACCTTCTAATGCAGGAGAAGAATCTTCGCCAGCAAAACCAGTTACTTTAACGTCAGTCGGGATGTGGCTAAGATCTGCAGCAACACCTGGAGTTACTGGAGCGATATCATATAATGATAACTCGCTGCCCGCAGGTAGTTGAGTCTTTAATAATAAACCTAGTGCTTGGCCAATACCGCCAGCAGCGCCTAATACTGCAACTTTCATAACATTCTCCCTTAGAGATAAACAAGTAATATGGGTAAATAGTGCCGCATACTTTAATCACTTTTTAGCCAATAAGCTATCCGACCAAAGCCGCGGTCCCAAAAAATTCGCAAGCAGTATACCTTAGTTTTACCGCTTGCAATAGTAGCTGCGATATACCTTATCGCGTTCAAATGATACAAAACAAACTAAGCTGCCGCACCACAGCTCAAAAAACAACAATCTAAACCCACAGTACGATAAAACTGTGGTAAGCTGCCCTACTTTATGCACATAAGTTCATATTTATTGATTTTTTTTAGCTTTTTATGCAAAAATAATGCATATCACTGCAGTAAATAACCAAAATAACGGAAAGAAATGAGAAACTCTGAAAAACAAGATCAATTGGTAAAAGCATTTAAAGACCTATTAAAGGAAGAGCGCTTTGGCTCCCAAGGTGATATTGTTTTAGCGCTGCAAGAAGTTGGCTTTGAAAATATTAACCAGTCTAAAGTTTCTCGTATGCTGAGTAAGTTTGGCGCAGTGCGTACCCGAAATGCAAAACAGGAAATGGTGTACTGTCTTCCTGCCGAACTTGGCGTACCAACCACCAGTAGCCCATTAAAAAACCTGGTTATCGATCTTGATCATAACGACAGTCTGGTTGTCATTAGAACGAGTCCTGGCGCAGCGCAGCTTATTGCCCGCTTACTTGACTCTATCGGTAAAGCAGAAGGTATTTTAGGCACCATTGCCGGCGATGATACGATATTTATCGCGCCAGCTCAGGTTACTGATATCGATACCACATTAAATACAATCAAAGAACTGTTTAACGTCAGCCTTTAACGCTACTGGTTTGTGGCGAAAAAACTCAGCGATGGCGCAAAAAAAGCAGCGCCAGTCACCGCTTGAGTGTAATCAAGCAAATGATCGTAATGTCCTTTTTGATCACCCACAATCATGCTTCGCAGCATTAACTCAAAATTTAATGGCGTTTTACAACAAGAAATAAAGAACAGCCCTTGCTCTTGCATATCACCATAAGGCATTGACTGTCTTAGTATTTCAACGGCATTACCATCTGCATCTTTTAAACCTGAGCGGCGGATGTGTGAGGTTTTAGGCTTATTAAATGAAGAGTATTCATGGTTTTCCTGTTTCGTTCGACCGATGATATCTTCTTGATGCTTCTGCTTAAGCTTATTCCACTTACTTAAATCATGGCGATAACGCTGAATGTGGATATAGCTTCCGCCACGAAAATTTTGGTCTTCTTCACTCACGAGCGCGACCTGATGGCGGTGTAGGCCTTTAGGGTTTTCAGTGCCGTCAACAAAACCGGTAAGGTCCCGGTTATCTAAATAGCGAAAGCTTTTAACTTCTTCGGCAAGTGTCGCCAGATCTTCAAGCATGAGGCATACTTCGTTACTGACCATATAATTGATGTCCGCACGATCGCTACGGATATGAATAAATAAATCATAGGGAATTGCTGGTGCGTGACGGTCATCTTGTTCTAGCGATGGAAAAGGGCGTAACAGAGACGGCCTGGCGCTTGGATAGAGCAGATCCCAATAACCCGCACCAATGGCGATAAAACCAGAAAAAGCAACGTCACAATATAGCTCGGTCATCTCATCTAGATAATGACTAATATCTTTGAGCTGGCTGCGGATCGCTGCCTCATTTCCTTCATGGCAATCGAACAATAAATATTGTCCGTGTAAATTGCCTTCTGCACATACACCTGATTGCTCTCTAGCCATCAGTTAGCTCCATCTTTAAACTTACTTATTGATGAAGTTATAGCACAACAAAACAAATAGTTACATAAAATAGATAACGCTAGTATCTAACTTTGCTTAAAGGTCACCACATCATGAGGGATAACACGAACATCGACACTACTGCCAGGCGGGTAAGTTACTTTAGCATGGACTTCAATCGACAACGCTTCATTGGTACTGTCTTGAACACGATGTACCCAATGACTGCCACAGAAAAAACTATTTTTAATCAACAGGCTACTGCTGACACTAGGCTCTAAAGCCAGATGTTCAGGTCGTAGCATCGCAATCTCATGGCATTGCTTTAGCGCCGTATCAACTTCAATATCCCCCAGAACAGTGCCAATGCTATGGCCGTTAACTTCAGTGATATCAATATAGTTAGCCTTCCCCATAAAATTAGCGACATAAGGGGAAGCCGGGTGCTGATAAAGCTCTTGGGCTGTGCCGATCTGTTCAATCTTACCTTGATTAAATATCGCCAGTTTATCAGCAAAAGCAAACGCTTCATCTTTACTGTGTGTTACAAATACCGCAGGCACGTCTTGTTCTTTTAAAATATGGCGAATTTCCATCATGATTTCGCTACGTGACTGGCTATCAATATTCGAAAATGGTTCATCAAGCAACATAATATCTGGCTGATAGGCCAGTGCTCTGGCTATTGCCACTCGCTGTTGCTGACCACCGGATATCTCATGGGGATAACGGTCTCCAAAGTCGCTTAGCTTTACTAACTTGAGCATCGTTTTAACGCGCTCTGATACAATCGATTTATCGAGCTTACTCAAACCAAAAGCGATATTCTGTGCCACGCTAAGATGGGGAAATAAGGCATAATCTTGAAAGATCATGCCGATATTACGCCTCTCACTTTCAAGCATTACATCTGCCGAGCTCACCAGGTTATCACCTAGGTATATCTCACCCCCTTGAACAGATTGCAATCCGGCGATTGTTCTAAGCAAGGTTGTTTTGCCACAGCCACTTGGGCCGAGCAATGCAATTATTTCATTGTTCTCAAGTACTAGTGACAAGTCATCTATCACGAGTTGGTCATTATACTGACAGGCTAAATTGTTAATTACTAATTTAGTCATATTAATGCTGTTGCTCCAGAGAACGATTTAAAATAATTAGCGGCACTAAGCCTACCACAACAATGACAATAGCGGCTAACGCACCATGCTCTAACTGTTCATCTGAAACAAACTGATAAACATAGGTAGCTAGTGTTTCATAGTTAAACGGGCGCAGTAATAAGGCGGCTGGCAACTCTTTCATCGACTCAATAAAAACTAATAAGGCCGCGGCAAAACACCCTTTTCTCACCAATGGTAAATGCACCTTAAATAACATCTTTAATGGTGACATACCCAATGTCATGCTTACCATATCGAGCGACGGTGTTACCTTGTTTAAGCTAGACTCAATCGAGCCTATCGCGATGGCACTAAAGCGCACAACATAGCCTGCAATCATCGCAAATAAAGTGCCAGATAGAATTAAGCCTGGCCCTTCACGCTCAAAATATTCCCATAGGCTATTTAAGCCATGGTCAAATAAGCTCAACGGGATTAATACACCAATTGCTAAAACAGTACCCGGCAGTGCATAGCCGGTACTCGCTAGTTTTGATGGTACACCACTGTATTTTCCCTGCGACAATCGCTTAAAGTAACTTAATAATAAACCGATAATCACGCAGACTACCGCAACAATACTAGCCAACATAAAGCTGTTATAGCTGTACTCAAAAAACTGTTCGTTCCATGATTCATCAAAGTAATCAATCGCCATGCCTATCAATGAAAAGAATGGCAGAGCAAAGGCTAAGCCAAAGATAATTAAACAAAACATTGTCACAGCAAAGGCTTTCGCCCCAGTTAACGAATAACGGTTAATCGCTTCTTGTCCCGTCGTACGTTGGTAATGACGTTGTTTACTGCGACCAAAACGCTCTACACTTATCAGAATAAATAACATTGCCAGCATCAAGGCAGACAAACGGGCTGCAGCGGCTAAACTGCCATAGCCAAGCCATGTATCGTATACAGCTGTCGTTAACGTCGGAACAGCAAAGTAGTGAACCACAGCAAAATCAGCTAATGTTTCCATGGCCACCAACGCTACAGCAACCGCAATTGCCGGCCTGGCAAGTGGAAACGAAACGCGCTTAAAGCTTTGCCAAGGAGAACAACCTAGCATTCTTGCAGATTGCGCCAAGGTTTGAGACTGCTCCAAAAAAGCAGTTCTCGCCAGTAGATAAACATAGGGATAAAGCACCAACGTAAGCATCACAATAGCGCCGCCGATAGTTCTCACATCAAAAAATGGATAATCTACGGCAGACTGCCAGCCAAAAAACTCCCTCAGCGCCCCTTGGACAGGACCAGCATATTCCAACAAGTCGGTATAAACGAAGGCAACAACATAAGATGGCATCGCCAATGGAAGTAACATCGCCCATATAAAGAAGCTGCGCATTGGAAAGTTACACATGGCAATAAACCAAGCCATAGGTACGCCAATCAACATCGACAGAAACGCGACACCAAGCACTACCATTACAGTATTTAGAACATAATCAGGTAGAACGGTTTGCCAAAGGTGTGCAAACACGTCTTCATCGTGTCCAAAGGATTGCCACACGATTGCCAGTAAAGGCAGAAAGATTAGAAAGGACAAAAGCCAGCTTGCAGCTGGCCATTTCACATTAAGTTTAATAAACATTACTGAACAACATTAGATTCGCAACAATGAGCTAGCACACTGGTCAGTCTAACTCTAATGCAACGAATCATACGCGATTATAAATCAAACTTCACTTCATCTAGCAACTTTAGTGCTAGTTTACGGTTGCTGGCAATTTTGCTCATTGGCAGCATATCCGCATCGAAGCTTCCCCATGAAGCAACAAGCTTAGAAGGTTTCACAGCTACGTTGACAGGGTATTCCATATTCACTTGGGCATAAATGTTTTGTGCATTCTCACCTGTTAGGTATTCCATCAGTTTAATCGCCGCTTCTTTATTATGGCTAAACTTAGTTAAAGCCATACCACTTACATTAACGTGTGCTCCGCGGTTTTTCTGGTTCGGGAAAACAATGTTAACCGCATCGGCTGCCACTTTTTGTTTCGGGTCAGTAACCATTTTACCAAAATAGTAACTGTTGCCTAACGCCACATCACACTGCCCTTCTTTAACAGCCTTGATCTGTGCACGATCATTACCTTGAGGCTTACGAGCCAAGTTTTCTTTAACGCCGCTTAACCATGTTTTTGCTCCTTCATAACCATGATGAGCAATCATTGAAGCAACCAATGCAACATTGTAAGGATGCTTACCGCTGCGGGTACAAATCTTACCTTTAAATGCTTCACCAGCTAAGTCTTCATAACTAATGTTGGTGTCAGTGATACGCTCTTTTGAAGCGAATACATTACGAACACGTGTGGTAAGCGCAAACCACTCATTTTCTACATCACGTAGATGAGTGGGGATGTTCTTGTTGATGATTTCACTATTCACCGCTTGCACTAGGCCTTTATCTTCTAGTTCCATCAAGCGACTAATATCAGTGGTTAATACAATATCAGCTTTAGTATGTTTACCTTCACGTGCCAAGCGCTCTGCCAGGCCTTTTTTAGCGAATACAACATTTACCTTAATGCCAGTATTCTCAGTAAACTTTTTAACGACAGGATCAATCAAAAATGGCTGACGATAAGAATAGATATTCACTTGCTCACTACTTACAGCAGCAAATGAGGTGGCCAATGTCATGGCTCCGGCTAGGGCAGCAATAATTGATTTCATATTTCTCTCTACACGGTTTAATTAGGATAGTTATCAAATGCAGTCTAAATAATAACTATTATCATTTCCAGTCATTATAAGGATGTTCGACTAACAGGCAAGCATTCTTGAAAAAAATCCACATTTTTATTGATTTGGGATCAATAATGGCGCACTAACACGCCATTATGGTCTGTCGATTTGATTAAATGAGTGGTTGAAAAACACGTTCTGTACGCGGTAGGTAATTGGCATCGTAATCAAAAGATAGTAGTACTTTCTCTGCTCGGCCAATGATCTCCTCACGTGGAATAAAGCCATGGACGCGCGAATCAGCACTATTTTGACGATTATCACCAAGGACTAAATATTGATCTTTAGGCACAACGACTTCAGAAAATGAGTCATACACTGTACCCTCAGGTTGCTCTAATTGAATAGCATGAGGGCGCTGAGGTAGTAACTCATTGATTGAATTAGCTTGTTTATTGGTAAGTTGATATGACAATGCTTTGCCATTAATACGCAGTTTATTATTAACCATTTCAACGCGATCCCCAGGTAATCCAATAACCCGCTTTACCATACGCATTTGCGCTGATTCTGATTCAAACACAACAATATCACCACGTTTTGGCTCTGCGATTCGCACCAATGAATGATTGATAAAAGGCACTTTAAGGTCATAAGCCAGTTTATCGATTGTGATCTGATCCCCTGGCACTATCGTTGGTAGCATCGAGCCAGTAGGTACACTGTTGTAATCAGCTACCGCACTACGAAAAACACTCATAAGTAACAAGAACAGTATAAATCCGCGATTTTCCTTAATGATTTTTTTCAATTTATTCATTGCATTGCATCCATAATTAACCAAAGTTCTATGATTAGGTTGTCCGCCCAATCAAAAGTTCAATTAATCTAGTGCTCTGTGATGGTTCTGGTGCTTTCAAATTGCAACAAAATATTAAGGTTTATAATTCTTGGCTTTATCTATGCGTTCCTGAGTATCAGGGTGAGAAGCCAGATAATGAAGAATGCTTTTCTCATCGCTGTGCTTATCACTGATATCTAAAAAGCTTTGCATTGCCTGCGCAAAGGCGTCACCAGATTTTCCTAATTGATTCAACTTCGCCAAGGCGTAATCATCTGCTTCACGCTCCATGTTTCTTGAAAATTGACTTTGTACTAGTGTTGATCCAGTACCTAGTAATATTTCACCTATTCCTTCAATATCACCAAAGATCATAGCAAAAGCCACTGCACTACTAACCGATTGCGCCACCATCGATAAGCTATGCTGATGCTCAACATGGCCGATTTCGTGGAGTAAGACCGCTAATACAGCATCAGAGTTGCCTTGTAATTGTTTAATGAGATCGTCAGTTATAACCACGGTGCCGTTAGGCAATGCAAAGGCATTAGGGCCAAAAAACTCACTGGCATAAACATGAAGTTGATATTTGTCAGGGGATAATTCTAGCGCCACTAATGTGTCTTGCCATTGCTGTTTTATTTGCTGTTTCTGGACTTCTTGTGTCACGCTAGGCTCAAGTAATGTTCTCTCGATAACTTCAAATGCCTGTTTGCCCATTTGCTCAGCAACGACATCCGGCAGATAGGCCACCGAGCTTTGTGCAATGCGTGGCATCAGTACCATCAATACAAACCACATAAAGGCGGGGACCAAAACGATTGACGCAATAATCAATGTTTTGTTTTTCTCTAATGTTTCTAAATTCGCGCGCCGGTTAAGAAAGCGAGCTGTCACATCATCGGCAGTGAACTTGGCACCATCAGGAAAAATCACTTCCATTGGCACGCCAGGAATCGTTGAGCTTTGTGTTAAATCTGCCATATCAAAGACATGCATGCATTGCCCTTGATAATGCAAACTCACCATGTCGCCGTTAACATGTAACTGAGCGTCTTGTGCCTCACTACTTTTTGCCAAGTAATAAGTTCCGGTCATTAACTGCGACATGGCTTAACTCTTATCCTAGTGAAACGTCTACATCAAAGATTTCAGCGGCTTCTTCGCCGAATGATGCTTTTTGCTCTTCCATGGTATCAAGGACAGCATCGGCATTGCTGTTTAGCTCAAGCTCAGTGGCTGCAGCCATGAATCTAGCCTGACGAATTTTGGCCCATGGAAACGCTAGACCAAGGGTAAAGATTATCGCAAGTGTATTAGTCAGCATTAGCATTGCAAATGGCATAATCTTCACATCTGATTTAAATTTAGCTAGCCCTTCAAGCTCACAATTGTTGAATATGTGATTACGGATTCTAGCTTTGTAGATTGCAGATATAACGCTAATAAACAACATATAGCCAACAAACATCATAATGCTTGCAGCATTGACGAAATCGGTCGGGTTAGTGCCTTCTCCCATCGTAAATCCACTGCCTGCAACGGATGCCCCGAAGATAACACCGATGAGGCCAAAGCCAACAACAGACACTGCCACTACCAATAACACGGTAATGTAATATTCACCTGCTTTTAAACTAACATTTAGAGGTTTATCACCATACTTCACATTGCTGTGAATATACTCATCTATTTTTGATAGCACCCAAGGCATTGCTAAGTAAAGCGTAATGGCACCAACAAACGGTAATACTATAAAACACATGAAGGCTTCGCTATAGCTACCTGCAAAGCTAAAGCGGACGTTACGGTAACTACTCATGCGCAGATTAAAGCGCAGACCTTGGTTAATTAACCAAGGAAATAGAAAAAACATAACAAGGATAAATACCATGCCAGCAATCGGGAAAAGGCTCACGGCAAGGGTATAACAAGCAAAGAGTGCAACCGCCAGCAAACGGCCCTTTAAGATTTGCATCGGGGTGGCCAGGTAAGAAAAACGATGACCATCAATTGCAGTATTACCATAGAAGTACTGCAGAGTACGCACTTTTGCCCATGCAGAATAAATCCCTAAGGTAACAATACTCAGGAGGATATTAACAATCCAAATACCAAAAAATTCACCACCTTTACCAGCGAATTCAACTGGCGCAGTGTGTGTAGAGGGGGTTTGAGCAGCACTAGGCTGCTCCATATGAATAGAGTCAGCGACATCCATGTTATTTTTCCTTATCGGCTTTATGCTAAGCCTTTGCTTTGTTGAAGTTATTTTATTTTAATCTATTTTTTCAAATAGGCACAACATAATTTGTTTTATCATAAATTTACCAGCTACTTAATGCTGGCAAGCTAAATTGACGTTCTTGCAATTGAATAATCACTTGTTGAGGTTCAATCTTAACAATACGCATTCTATCGTTAATCAATTCACCTTCTTTAACCACTTGGTTATTGACTCGTACTCTGCTTTCATTGAGCTTGCTTGAATAGATATGCTCACTAAAATTAAGCGGCGGTACAAGATCCTGATACCATTGCGGGTAGCGCGTTAGTGGCTTGGGGTGTAATACAACATCTGGTTTGGGTTTAGCCTGCTCGTTTTCCATTTCCGAAAGTACTTTATTAAAGCGTTGGGCTAACAATGAATTGTCATTACTAGTTATTGTTTCAGCTTGTTGCTGCTCTTTTTTTATCACCACCTGATTATCAACGAGTTTGGCACTTAATACGGGTTGATACTCTACTGGCGCTGGCGGTAGCGTTACCGTAGTCACCTCAATCAAAGGCGCAGTCGATTCATTTACTGGCACAGCCTCTACTGCGACGTTAGTGACTTGCACCTTAGCGGGTGGAAAATAATGATAGCCGACAGCAAGTCCAGCAACCAGGCTTAGTACTGGTAACGCCCACCATGGGTTAAATTGACCATTCATAAACGTTCACCTTGTAAAATCTTGCCTTGCTGTTTAGTCGCTACTTGAAGTTTAAGTAATGTTTTTGCTCCTGCAATTCCATCAACGACCAGCTGATGATCCCGCTGAAAACGCTTAACCAAAGCATCAAGATGATTATCAAATCGAGTGGTGATTGGATGACTTAGCTGGTAAAAATCATTGAGCTGGCGTGACAGGGTTTCAACGCCGATGCCAACGCTTCCTAATTTAAAACTGCTCACAAGGTCTCTTGGAGATTGCCACAACAAGGTAAAGCCACCACTTAAATGCTCAAGCAACCATTGCTTTGACACCTTAAATTGACTGCGATTGAATTGAACCAATACACTATCATCACGATGAACCGCAATAATGACGCCATGATACAAGCTCCCTTCTACATTCACTGAAATGACAGCCGGGTGATTATACTCGAGTAATTCTGCCCAGCCTTGCCCAACAAAGCAGCGAAGACCATATTGCGTTACCGATTTACACGGCTCACTACCGGCACCATGTGTTGTGCCCCACAGCCCCATTAGACTACTAAAAGCACTTTGACTTAAACTAGCGCCAGATAGCAGCTGTTTTATTTGAGATTCCACATCCCTATTATCAGGTGTTGGTGATTTGACAACTGGCGTTGGCTCTTTTACAGCATTTGATGCAATATCAGCTCTCTGCCCTTGCCAGGCCATTAATGCAAAGCCCAATGCAAAAGTGGCGATACTTGCAAATGCCGGCAGTAACCAGGAGTTTTTACCCGGGGCGATATCGTCAACCACTAAGATTTCATTGGCCACACTGTTAACTGTTTTTTTGTCGATTTGAGAGAGTTGCGTGCCATAGGCCTGTAAAAGAGCCTTATCACAAATAAGGTTAATGATACGCGGAATGCCACCACTTAAACGATGGATTAAATTACACGCGCCCTTGGCGAATAAAACGTTATCACGTCCTGCAACCGAAAGCCGGTGGGCGATATACGCACTAACATCTTGTTGCGACAACGGCGTTAAATGGTAGCGTGCAGTAATGCGTTGAGCGAGCTGGCGTAGGTGTTGCTGCTTTAATAATTGCTGTAACTCCGGCTGACCAATCAATACCACCTGCAGTAACTTCTTATGATCTGTTTCTAAATTAGTCAGCAGGCGAAGTTGCTCTAACACTTCGCCACGTAAATGTTGCGCTTCGTCGATAACCAATAATGTACTGCGTCCCGCATTGTGATTGTCGGTTAAGTACTGGCTGATAACATCTGTAAGCTGCTTTAACGTCGGCTGCTGCGGGTAAGCAATATTGAGCTCATCACACAGTGTCGCTAATAACTCCAGTTCACTTAACGTTGGATTGAGAATTGAGGCAATGTTTGTCTCAGCGGGTAATTGAGCTAACAACGAACGAGCTAAGGTCGTTTTTCCTGTACCCACTTCGCCTGTTAGCAGCACAAAACCACCGCCTTCTTTGAGGCAGTATTGCAAATGGCTTATCGCTTGTTGATGCTGGGAACTCAAGAATAAGTATTTAGGGTTGGGCGCAATAGAGAAAGGCGCCTCATTAAGGCCGTAAAAAGCCTGATACATTTGAATAAATCCTTAAGAACAAAACCTGTATTTAAAATAGTGATTAGTGACTAGAAAGTCAAAGATCACGATGGTTTTAAAGATGGTACACTAGAAGCGAATTATTTTGAGGAGGTACTGTGGAAATATACTTAGTTGGCGGAGCTGTACGAGATCAGCTATTAAATATCGACATCAAAGATCGTGATTTTGTTGTGGTAGGGACAACACCAGAGCAAATGATCGCGCAAAACTACCAGCAAGTAGGCAAAGACTTCCCCGTTTTCCTTCATCCTGAAACAAAAGAAGAGCACGCACTCGCACGCACCGAACGCAAATCAGGGCATGGTTATACCGGTTTTTCGGTATACAGCGCGCCAGATGTTACCTTAGAACAAGATTTAGTTCGCCGCGATTTAACCATTAATGCAATCGCTCAATCTGATTCAGGTGAACTTATTGATCCATTTAATGGCCAGCAGGACATTAAAAACAAAGTACTTCGCCACATTTCCCCAGCCTTTAGTGAAGATCCCTTGCGGGTATTACGTGTTGCTCGATTTGCTGCACGCTTTGCCCATTTAGGCTTTACTATTGCACCTGAAACAATGGCATTAATGCAGCAATTGGCGAATGATGGAGAGCTTTCCCACCTTACGCCAGAGCGCGTCTGGCAAGAGATGGGCAATGCGTTGACATCAGCGCAGCCTCAGGTGTTTTTTAAGGTACTGCGCCAGTGCGGTGCACTTAAAATATTAATTCCAGAGATAGATAACTTATTTGGTGTACCAAACCCAGCAAAGTGGCATCCAGAGATTGATAGTGGCATTCATACGCTAATGGTGATTGAACAAGCCGCCAAGCTAACCGATGACCTTACGGTACGATTTGCCGCCCTGGTCCATGATTTAGGCAAAGCACTAACACCACCAGAGAAGTGGCCTGCACACCACGGGCATGGGCAAACCGGTCTGAAGTTGATTGAACAATTGTCACAACGTTTACGGGTACCAAATAGCCATAAGGAACTTGCCTTATTAGTTAGCAACCATCATTGCAAAATTCACCGCTGTGATGACATGCGTAAAGACACGATTATCAAACTATTAGATTCATTGGATGCATGGCGAAAACCACATCGCTATCAACAGTTCCTAATCGCTTGTGAAGCCGATGCCCGCGGTCGCCTTCATTTTGAAGACAAACCCTACCCACAACGAAAAGTAATGAATCAGTATTTTGAGCAAGCGAATGCAGTCAATGTGCAAGATATTATTAAGCAAGGTATTAAAGGAGCGGCTATCAAACAGGCATTATTCGCCGCACGGGTTGCAGCGATTAGCTAATAAAGCTTACTTAATACAACATTGTTGTTTATCGATAAGCTTTGGCTTATCAATATAATAACCTTGAAAATAGTCAACACCGATACCTTTTAAGGTCTCAAAGATTGCTCGGTCTTCAACAAACTCTGCCACCACCTTTAAATCGAGTGCGTGGCAGAATTTAACAATATTCTCGACAATAATTAAATGCCTTTTATTGGAGCTAATACGACGAATCAAGGAACCGTCAATTTTTACGATATCAATCGAGCTCTTGCTAAGAAATTCAAAATTTGAATAACCACTGCCAAAATCATCAATGGCAACCAAACAGCCTAAAAATTTTATCTTAGCGATAAAGCTGTTAAAAAACTTCGGATTAGTCTCGTAGTTGGTGGACTCCACCAACTCGATCGTCAAATATTCACCGACATTATGTTGTTTGATGAGTTGATACAAAGTCTGCCTGGTATGCTCATTTTCAATATCCCTCATGGTTAGGTTTAATGAGAAGCGGCAGCGGCAACTAGAGAAATAATCAAATGAGCGGTGCAACATTATAACGGTTAATTGATCATACAACTTAGCCTTTTCCGCATAGCCAAGAAACAATGCTGGCGACACATAAGTCCCCTCGTCAGGATCAAAATAGCGCATCAATACTTCAGTAGAGTAAACTTGCAAATCGGCATCAACAATCTGCTGTCCAAACGCCCTAATGCCATCGTTTTTGATCGCAAGTTTTAGTTTTTTAGTCCACTCGATTCCTTCTAGCAGTTGCAGTTGAATCTTATTGTCAGGTGAATAAACCTCAATCTTAACGTTGCGCTCTGTCGCTAAAGCTAACGCCAACAGCGCATTGTTATGTAACACCTCAGCATTGGTCGTGTTAGCTATACCCACAAACATTGACAGTGAAAACTCGTTTTCCCCCGCGGTTATTAAACCATGTTCGAAGTTAGTCTGAGCAATAGTCACTTGCTGTTCAAACGCAGAAAAATCCGGCTCATTAAAAGTAACCACGGCAAAGTTATTATCAAAGCAACGATATATTTGATACTCATTAGGAAATAACGAGGTCATCCTGTCCGCTATCATTCGCACTGAATGTTGGTATACATCAGTGCTATAGGCATTTTCAATATCCTTTAGTTCAGGGATATTCATCACCGCCAAATAACGAGGAGAGCGACCCGTTATATCGCTATGCAGCTTAGTACTGTTGGCTAGTTGGCTAATTTGATCGGTATTTTGAAAGTTAATGATTTCATCTTTTTCATAGATAGACGTAATATCATGTCGTAGCGCGATGTATTCACTCGTGATTCCTGCATCATCAAAGATGGGACAAATTGTGCTATCGACATAATAGTGCTGGCCACATTTCTTCTTGTTTTTAATGATACCTTGCCAAATATTGCCCGAAAGTAATGTGCTCCAAATATCTTTATATAGTGAAGAAGGCATATCTTCATGTTTTAGTATTTGATGGGTTTGTCCAATGAGTTCCGCTGAACTATATCCTGAAACTTGGCAAAACTTATCATTAACGTAAGTGATAACACCGCGGGGATCAGTCTTAGAGACAATAGCAGAAGCATCAATGGCTCGCTTATGTTCACTTAGCAAGCGATAATTTTGGCTAGTTTGTTGGTTGTCAGTTAAAGCAAGCTTTGAGTCGTTACGAAGAGCGCATAATATATAGGGAATACCTTTTATTACGTTTTTGGTGAGTGTAACTTCAACTTCAATTGGAGTGCCAAAAGTATCTTTAAGCAACCAAAGAAAACGGTGATTCCCTTGCTTATGACAGACAGCTAATGCGTGCTCAGCTTTGGAGTGAGAGTTTATGCCATCAATTTGGGTATCGGGTGAAATGTCACCTGGGTGAAGGCCAATGACTTGCTCACGAGAAATGAACCCTAACTTTGCGACCGCAGCGTCATTGCAGTCAACAAAACTATTGCCACTAAAGACAAACATTGGATCAACATTATTTTGAAAACTTGTATGGTGAAACGAATCTAAAAAGCTATCTTGATACAACACAAAGCCCATCCTTTTACAACATTGACTTCACTTATAACCACTTAACTCAACACACTTCAATCGCATTGTTATTCATTAAAATTGAATAACAATGCGAAAACCCGCAAAATTAAACTACAAAGACTGCTGAATTTAAAGATATTTTTTTTCTTTCGTTAGTTCATCACCCTTAACTGTAAAATTTATTGACACAGATCATGCAGTGGCTCGTCAATCGTTAATTATTTCAAGATAGTTTTACCACAACAAGAAGGTGATTAAGCCTGCTCCCAGTAGCAAACGATAAATCACAAAAGGTAGCATCCCCATTTTGCTAATGACACTTAAAAAGAAAGTGATACATAGGTAAGCACTTACGAAAGATAGTACGACACCGTAGGCTAACTCATTCCAATTAACAATAACCCCTTCGTCTAAAAAGCCAAGTGACATATAGCCACCACTCATAATAATCACAGGAATTGACAGTAAAAATGAGAAACGCGCGGCACTTTCACGCGTTAACCCGAGCATCAGACCTGCAGTCATTGTAATACCTGACCGGGATGTTCCAGGGATTAGCGCTATGGCTTGCGCCATGCCAATAAAAATTGCATTTGATAGTGTAAGTTCATATTCACTTTTAACTTGCTTCGCTTTGGCATCCGCCCACCACAACACCAGACCAAATACGATCGTTGTGCCCGCAATAACCCATGCACTGCGCAGGTATATTTCGATCAAGTCTTTGGCTAATAAACCAAATAAACCGGCTGGAATTGTACCGACAATTATCCACCAAGCGAGTCGACTTTCACCATTATGACTGCCGCTAAGTGAGCCAAACCAGGCTTTAAGTAAAGCGACGACTTCACTACGGAAATAAATCACCACAGCGAGCAATGTACCTAAATGAACAGCGACATCAAAGACGAGCCCTTGGTCACGCCAGCCCAATATTTGTGATGGTAATATAAGATGTGCCGAGCTGGAGATGGGTAAAAATTCAGTAAAGCCTTGAATAAGCGATAGTACAATAATTTCTAATGTTGACATTAATAACTTCCTTGCCAGTCAAATTTAACAACCCATAATTTTTGGAGTTGTTTGTCGTAGCTATCCCATAATTGTTGGTAGCTTTGATTTAATACAGGATGAATTTCGTTAGGTGCGATTTGGGCCAAAGGCCACAATACAAAAGCGTTTTTATCAATTTCTTCACGCGGTAACTGTGCAGGACTATCAATAATAAGTTGATCATAGGTCAGTAAATCTAAATCAAGCGTACGTGAGCTAAACTTCTTGGCGCTGCGATCTCGTCCATTATCAACTTCAATACGGCGTAATAATTCAGTCACCTTTTCTACTGGTAATGGCGTCGTACCGCCACAGACAAGATTGTAAAAGTTGCTACCATCAAAGCCAACCGATTCGCTTTCAAAAACACTAGAGACAACAAAGTCATCAAGAATAGCGGCCAGCGAGGCGATACCTTGTCGAATATGATGGCCCTTGTTTATATTACTGCCGATGCTTATAAATATTTGCGCCATTAGCGCTTGCTCCCGCGCTCAATAGTCACACCAACACCACTGGCGTTTTCCACCGCATCAGGTTTGTGCACCGTCAGCTTAAGCCAGCTAATAGCAAATTCATCAAGCAAAATAGCTGCAACTCGCTCGGCAGCTGTTTCAATCAATTCAATTTTCTGCTCGCTAAACCAACTAGTCAGACGTTGCGATACCTTGGCATAGTCAAGGGCTTTGTCGAGATCATCTTCTCGCGCTGGCGCTTTATTATCCCATGCCATTTCGATATCAAGTTTTAGAGTTTGCTTAATGGTTTTTTCCCATTCATAAGCACCAATAGTTGTCTCTACAACTAACTTATTGATAAAAACTAGATCCATAACTATTGTCTCTATTTAAAATGGCGTCAATTAACGCACTATAATTACATTTAAAAATATAAGGTCGGATACCTTTTTACAGCAGCAAAGCGTATGATAAAACCTGATTTATATTACATAGATAAATCAAGCGGCAAACGCGGCGCTAATATAACGCATTTTAGGCAGGAAAACAGCTAGCAAATGAGCACAATCAACTAACATGGCCATCCCCTTAACCATCTTAATGGTGATACTTGCTTATCTCAGTGGCTCACTTTCAAGTGCAGTCATCATTTCTCGCTTGTACAAATTACCGGATCCCCGCTTAAATGGCTCGGGCAACCCCGGTGCAACCAATGTACTGCGCATTGGTGGAACGACCCCGGCCATATTAGTATTGGTTTGCGACATACTCAAAGGCACCATCCCGGTATGGTGCTCCTACTTCTTAGGACTGCACCCAGTGAGCCTTGGCATCATTGCAATAGCTGCCTGCCTGGGGCATATATTTCCAATCTTCTTTGAATTTAAAGGCGGCAAGGGAGTTGCAACGGCACTAGGTTCCTTAATGCCAATCGGTTTAGACTTAACGGGAATGCTACTAGCGACTTGGGTATGTGCATTACTCGCGACTGGATTTTCATCATTAGCTGCAATTATCGCATCAATTATTGCACCGGTATTCACTTACTTCATCAAACCACAATATACCATTCCAGTCGCTATGCTGTGTCTACTGATCATTATCCGACATCAACCAAATATTATTAGGTTAATTCGCAAAGAAGAGCCTAAGGTGTGGGGAAAATTTAAGAAAAAAGATCAAGAATAATCGACTAATCACCGCGCTATAGCGCTCACCTCACTCAATATCACCGTAATCTCTTATTATTACTAACTTCATATTTCCCAACTATACTAATACCAATCCGATTAAGTAGCTTCCCACTCAGTGGGAATTGAAATGGCTTTAGGCAAGGCAGATGAATGACGGAT
>CAKZQF010000066.1 GCA_937139475.1 uncultured Gammaproteobacteria bacterium
CTAATAATTAAAGAGCTTTAATTAGAGCGTTGTAGCGAGACTTATGACGTGCAGCTTTGTTTTTGTGGATTAGGCCTGTATTGGGTGTGGGCGGCGTAACGATTGTTCTCGTTACGTGAGTAGCTTAGAAAACTACAGACATAAAAAAACCGACATGCGTGATGTCGGTTTCTTCGTACAAGCTTGCCGTTAAGCAGCTTCGATACTTAGCTAATAATTAAAGAGCTTTAATTAGAGCGTTGTAGCGAGACTTATGACGTGCAGCTTTGTTTTTGTGGATTAGGCCTTTAGTGGCGTAACGATCCAAAATAACTTGTACTTGAGCAAATGCAGCAGTTGCATCTTCTTTGTTTCCAGCTTCAACAGCAGCAAGTACTTTTTTCATGTACGTGCGCATCATTGAGCGACGGCTTGCGTTATGCTGACGATTTTTTTCAGCTTGAATTGCGCGTTTCTTAGCAGATTTGATGTTAGCCAAGGTAAACTCCTAGAACTGTTCTATAGCGATACTATTTAAAGGTCGGGGATTATGCCCGTAAAATGACCTAAGATCAATCGCGTTTTATTAAAAGATAGACATAACTACGTCAATTTTTACCACTACTGGCAATTTGTTCACTATTTTAGTTAAAAACTAGCGAGTCCAAAGATTGACCGTTATGATAACGGGCGAATTCTACCAACATTTAACGACGAGTCCTAGTGTTAATTGGCAATAAATTTAGATAAAGCCAAAAATGTTGTGATGCTCGCAAATACTTATCAAATAGTATCGTTTTTTTAGCGTCGGTTCATTTACACTAGGTCATTATTATCCAACTACAATCGTTGTTAAATTCTCTTTAAGGACAAAACTTGAGTAAGAAATTATTACGCTCTGGCGCCATTGTTAGTGCGATGACTCTAATATCACGGGTGCTGGGGTTGGTTCGTGATGCCTTTATCGCCGCAGTGCTAGGGGCTGGTCCGGCGGCGGATGTCTATCTTTTCGTGGCAAAAATCCCTAACTTTATGCGCCGTTTATTTGCTGAAGGGGCGTTTGCCCAAGCATTTGTTCCTGTATTAAGTGAATATCAGACCCAAAAAGATAAAGATGAAATACGCTATTTTATTGCTTGTGTTTCCGGCACGTTAGGCACAATCGTTACGTGTGTAGCAATTGCTGGGGTTATATTGTCGCCGTTATTGGTGATGATCTTTGGTACCGGGTGGTTTGTTGAGTGGTTAAATGATGGCGAGGGGGCGCAAAAGTTCGAACTTGCCTCACTCATGCTAAAGATAACCTTTCCTTATTTATGGTTTATCACCTTAGTTGGCTTAGCGGGCTCAATTTTAAATGCACTGGGACGTTTTGCTGTTTCATCTTTTACCCCGGTGTTTTTAAATCTTGCCATTATTAGTGCTGTCGTGTTTATTTCACCGCACTTTGATGAGCCAGCGATTGGCATCGCTTGGGGTTGGTTTATTGGTGGCTTGGTTCAATTATTGTTTCAACTACCATTTTTATACAAAGCGAATATGCTGGTTAAGCCTAAATGGGGATGGAAAGATCCCGGTGTGGTTAAAATAAGAACATTAATGATACCTGCATTATTTGGTGTCTCGGTAAGCCAAATAAACCTATTATTTGATACAGTTATAGCAACTTTCCTAACCACTGGCTCAGTCAGTTGGCTGTTCTACTCAGACAGGCTACTGGAGTTTCCATTGGGCTTATTTGGAATTGCCATCGCAACGGTGATTTTACCAAGCTTATCGCGTCAGCATAGCGGCGAATCGCCTGAATTGTTTAGCAAAACAATGGATTGGGCAGTACGCATGGTGGTGATGATGGGGCTACCAGCAATGGTTGGCCTTATGGTGCTAGCAGGCCCTATGATAACGGTACTGTTTATGCGCGGTGAGTTTTTAGCGTCCGATGTGACAATGGCAAGTTATTCCCTGGTCGCTTACGGTTGCGGCTTGTTAAGCTTTATGATGATTAAAGTCCTTGCTCCTGGCTTTTATGCCCGTCAAGACACTAAAACCCCCGTTAAAATAGGCATTAGAGCAATGATCGCAAATATGGGCTTTAATGTGGTGCTCGCAGGTTCTCTTGGCTATGAATATGGCTATATAGGTTTAGCCTTAGCTACGGCGCTGTCTGCAACGTGTAATGCATTTTGGCTGTATCGACAGCTCAAACGTGATGAAGTTTACCGCTTTAGTAATCAAACCAAAGTTTTTGCGATTAAGGCGTTTTTTAGCGCTTTAGTGATGGCGGCGATTGTTGTGTATTTAAACCCTTCAATGGCACAGTGGTTTGAGATGGACTTGATGGCAAAAATTTATCAATTAGGATTATTAATTGGGGTTGCAGCATTTAGTTATTTTTCACTATTTGCGATACTAGGCTTAAGGCCAAAACAATTACGCGTTTAATGGGTAGAATTTGGCTGCGAAAGTACAAAAATTATTATATAATCCGCCAGTTTTGGCGCGTTAGGACAGCTTAGGTTTATGCAATTAATTCGAGGTATACACAATATCACACCGCAAGTGCGTGGTTGTGTATTAACCATTGGCAATTTTGATGGCGTTCATTTGGGACACCAAGAAGTGCTTAATGGTTTGAAAAGCAAGGCTAAACTATTTGGCTTACCCAGTACGGTAATGACATTTGAGCCACAACCGCAAGAGCTGTTTAGCGGTAAAAATGCGCCAGCAAGGCTTTCACGCTTACGCGAGAAACTTGTCTTGTTAGCGAAGTACGATATCGAACGCTTATTATGTGTTCGCTTTGATGCGAAGTTCTCAGCAATGAGCGCGCAAGACTTTATCGAGCAATTATTAGTTAAAAAGCTTGGTGTAAAGTTCTTAGTCGTTGGTGACGACTTCCGATTTGGACACAATCGTGTTGGCGATTTTGAAATGCTCAAACGTGCTGGCTTAGAATTTGGCTTTGAGGTGATTAGCACTCAAAGCTTAAAAGTTTCCAAGGCGCGAGTGAGTAGTACACTTGTTCGGGCGAAATTGGCTGAAGGCGATATTGAGCAAGCAACCAAAATGTTGGGGCATCCATTTGTGATTAGTGGCCGCGTTCGCCATGGTCAAAAGCTAGGGAGAACGATAGGTTTTCCAACAGCTAACATTGCATTGGATCGCAAAGTTTCCCCAGTGCAAGGTGTCTTTGCGGTTCAGGTAGACCTTGATGGTGAAATATACCAGGGGGTTGCCAACATAGGTCAACGACCTACGGTGAATGGAACCCGCATTCAGCTTGAAATTCATTTATTTGATTTTCAAGGAGATATCTATGGTAAGTGCCTAGATACTCATGTGTTACATAAGATTAGAACTGAGATTAAATTTGATTCTTTTGAGCTGCTAAAAGAGCAAATCAAAAGGGATGTCATTCAAGCTAAAGCTTTCTTTGGCTTGGATAAATAATATTTAGATACAAATGGCGTAATGATAAATGAGTGATTACAAAAAGACTTTAAACTTGCCAAAAACTTCATTCTCTATGAAGGCAAATTTGGCAAACCGTGAACCGATGATGCTTAAAGCATGGGAAAAATCGGATCTTTACGGAAAAATTCGCGCGGCACGTAAAGGCCGTAAAAGTTTTGTCCTGCATGACGGCCCTCCGTATGCAAATGGCGATATTCATATTGGTCACTCTGTAAATAAAATCTTAAAAGATATTATTATCAAATCGAAAACGATCGCTGGTTTCGATGCGCCGTATATTCCAGGTTGGGATTGTCATGGTTTGCCAATAGAGCTGCAGGTTGAGAAAAAACACGGTAAACCTGGGCAAAAAATATCAGAAGCAGAGTTTCGTAAGAAATGTCGTGCCTATGCGCAACGTCAGGTAGACGGTCAACGCAAAGACTTTATTCGTCTTGGTGTATTTGGTGATTGGGCAAATCCTTATCAGACAATGAACTTTGACTTTGAAGCAAACATTGTTCGCTCAATGGGTAAAATCATTGACAACGGTCACTTGCAGCAAGGTGCTAAGCCTGTGCATTGGTGTCTTGATTGTGGATCGTCATTGGCCGAAGCGGAAGTAGAATACGAAGATAAGCGCTCACCTGCTATTGATGTGCGCTTTAAAGCCGTTAATGAAAGTGAAATTCTTGAGAAAATGGGCGTTGGCAGCAATGCAGGCGCAGGTCCCATTTCAACCGTTATCTGGACGACAACTCCCTGGACATTACCAGCAAACCGCGCCTTATCAATGCACGAAAAAGTTGAGTATGTACTAATTCAATGTGAAAAAGACGGCGTTCAAGAGCGCTTGATTTTAGCGCATGATTTGATGAATAGCGCAATGGATCGCTACGGTGTTGATAAATTCAATGTACTTGGTCAGTGTTTTGGAGCTGCGTTAGAGCTAGTTAAATTTAAGCATGCATTCTATGACTTTGAAGTACCAGTTATCTTGGGCGATCACGTAACTACTGATTCAGGTACGGGTATCGTTCATACTGCACCTGGCCACGGTCAAGAAGATTACGTTGTCGGCCAAAAGTACAACATTGAAGTTGCTAATCCAGTTGGCGCAAACGGTGTTTACCTTGAAGGCACGCCATTATTTGCTGGTAAGCACATCTTTAAAGCCAATGATGAAATTGTTGAAGTGTTAAAAGAGCATGGCTCACTAGTGCATCACCATGCGCTTGAGCATAGCTACCCACACTGTTGGCGCCATAAAACGCCGATCATTTTCCGTGCCACACCACAATGGTTTATTAGCATGGATAAAAACGGTTTGCGCAGCCAAGCAATGGGCGAAATTGAAAAGACACAATGGATCCCTGATTGGGGTCAGCAACGTATTGAGAAAATGGTTGAAGGCCGACCTGATTGGTGTGTATCGCGTCAACGTACTTGGGGCGTGCCGTTAACCGTATTTATCAATAAAGACACCAACGAGCTACACCCTAATACCTCAGAGTTACTTGAGCAAGTAGCCAAGTTAATTGAGAAAGAGGGTATTCAAGCGTGGTTTGATCTTGAGCCGAGTGAATTCTTACCTGAAGGTGGTGACACATACGTTAAAGTTACCGATACCTTAGATGTATGGTTTGACTCTGGTGTGACTCACGCTTGTGTTGTTGATGCACGTGAAGAGCTAACCGGCCCTGCTGATTTATACCTTGAAGGTAGTGATCAACATCGTGGTTGGTTCCAATCATCATTGATGACCTCTGTTGCAATGAATGGCAAAGCGCCATATTCACAAGTGCTAACGCATGGCTTTACTGTTGATGGTAACGGTAAGAAAATGTCTAAATCACTAGGTAACGTGATGTCACCACAAGCGGTAGTTAATCGTCTTGGTGCTGATATCTTGCGTCTGTGGGTTGCATCAGCGAATTACACCGCTGAGATGACTGTATCTGACGAAATCTTAGATCGCAGTGCTGACTCTTACCGTCGTATCCGTAATACTGCGCGTTTCTTGTTATCAAACTTAAATGGCTTTAATGCCGAAACTGATATCGTTGCCAGCGAAGATATGGTGGCGCTTGATCGCTACATTGTTGGTCGTGCTCATCAAGTACAGCAAGAAATTATCGAAGCATACGATAGTTACCAGTTCCATACCGTTGTGCAAAAGCTAACCCATTTCTGTTCTATTGAATTAGGTAGCTTCTATCTAGATATCATTAAAGACAGACAGTACACCGCTAAAGAAGACGGACTTCCACGTCGTAGCTGTCAAACCGCGATGTATCATATTGCGCAAGCACTAGTGCGTTGGATTGCACCGGTTCTAAGCTTCACCGCGGACGAAATTTGGAAGTCACTGCCAAACAGTGAAGAGTTTGTATTTACTAGTGAGTGGTATGAAGGACTAACTGCACTAAGCGAAGAAGAAACGCTAAATACCGATTTTTGGCAGCAGCTTCAAGATGTGCGTAATGCGGTAAATAAAGTGATGGAGCAAGCGCGCCGTGATGAAGTTATCGGCGGCAGCCTTCAAGCCAATGTTACCTTGTTCGCAGGCCAAGCACTGGCGGCTAACTTAACCCAAATCGCTAGCGAGTTACGCTTTGTATTAATCACATCAGATGTAACTATTGTAGCCGGCGAAGCGTCAAGCGAAGCGGTAGCGACAGAAGTTGAAGGGTTAAGCGTATTAGTTGAAGCATCAACGGGTGAAAAGTGTGAACGTTGTTGGCATCACCGCGAAGAAGTTGGTGCGGATGAAGCTCACCCAACATTGTGTGGCCGTTGTATTACCAACATTGATGGTGACGGCGAAGTACGTGAATATGCATAATTCTACCGACAAGAAGCCGAGTCTAGCGCAAAGTGGTTTGCGCTGGCTGTGGCTGGCTGCAATCTTCTTAGTGCTGGATCAAGTCACTAAGCTGTATGTTGCAGCTAACTTTAATTTGTATGAATCAATTAGTGTTATGCCAATGTTTAACCTGACATATGTACATAACGAAGGAGCAGCATTTAGCTTTTTAAGTGAAGCTGGAGGCTGGCAACGTTGGTTCTTTACCATTATTGCAACAGGCATTAGTGGTATCCTTATCTACTGGCTACGCGCTTTACATGCTAATGAAAAGTTAATGTCTATCGCTTATAGCTTAGTGCTATCAGGTGCGATTGGTAATCTAATTGACCGTGTAGCCTATGGTTATGTCATCGACTTTCTAGATATTTACTATGAAAGCTTCCGTTGGCCAGCCTTTAATATTGCCGATGCCGCTATTTGCGTTGGCGCAGCCTTAATAATTTATGATGCCTTTACGAATAAAGAAAGTGATGGCAAAGCAGAGGAAACATCATCGTGATCACAACGACTAGCGAAATAATTTTTCACGTTACCATGAAGTTAGAAGATGGCTCTGCCGCTGACAGCACTAAAGTAAACAATAAACCTGCAAAATTACGCATGGGTGATGGTAGTTTATCGCCAGCCTTTGAAGCCGAGCTTCAAGGACTAAAAGCGGGTGATAGCAAAGAGTTCACCTTATATGCAAAAGATGCATTTGGTGAAAATAACCCGGATAATATCTATCATATGGACCGCAACAAGTTTGAGGCTGAAAGCCTGGAAGTTGGCGCAATTATTATGTTTTCACAACAAGATGGTAATGAGATCCCTGGGGTTATTCGTGAAATTGTTGGTGACTCAGTCACCATTGATTTTAATCATCCACTGGCTGGCCAAACAATTACCTTTGATGTTGAAATTATAGAGGTGAATGAGTAATGAGTGTTCAAATCCTACGCGCTAATCCACGCGGCTTTTGTGCTGGGGTTGATCGCGCTATTACCATCGTTGAGCGAGCGCTTGATTTGTTTGAACCACCGATTTATGTGCGCCACGAAGTTGTTCACAATAAGTATGTTGTAGACGGATTGCGTGCTCGCGGTGCGGTCTTTGTGGAAGAACTAGACCAAGTGCCAGATGACTCAACCGTTATTTTTAGTGCTCATGGTGTCTCACAGGCTGTGCGAGCAGAGGCAAAACGCCGTGACCTTCGGGTGTTTGATGCGACTTGTCCATTGGTGACCAAAGTACACATGGAAGTTGCGCGTTCATCAAGACGTACCACTGAGTGTGTGTTAATTGGTCACAAAGGGCACCCTGAAGTCATCGGCACCATGGGGCAATACTCTAACGCTGACGGTGCGATGTACCTGGTCGAAACGGTCGATGATGTTGCTGCACTTAATGTGAAAGACGAAAGTAATTTGCATTACGTTACACAAACCACATTATCGGTTGATGACACGAAGAATATCATCGAGGCATTGCGCCAGCGCTTTCCTGAAATTGAGGGACCCCGTAAGGATGATATTTGTTATGCAACGCAAAACCGTCAAGATGCAGTGAAAGACATTTCAGCCAAAGTAGAATTGCTATTGGTTGTTGGTTCTAAAAACAGCTCTAACTCTAATCGTTTACGCGAGTTAGCTGAAAAAAATGGCACCCACGCGCACTTGATTGACAATGCCAATGATATTGACACCTCATGGCTTGATAATGTGGCTAGTGTTGGTGTAACCGCTGGTGCCTCGGCGCCAGAAATATTAGTAAACCAAGTGATAGAAAAACTTGTCGAACTCACTGATGGTGATGTGGTAGAAAACCCAGGTATCATTGAAGATACCGTGTTCGCCGTGCCTGTTGAGCTTAGATAAATTTACGTCTAAAAAGAGCCCTTGTTTAGCTAGCCTGGACAGGGGCTTTTTTTTTGATTTATGCTAACAATCCGGTTAAGTGACTTCCCGCTGAGTGAGAATAAGCTTAATCGCAATAGTCTGATCCGTTCTTGAGTTTTGTTTCCTTTGCGAATCTAGTGCTTGTCATAGTCTTTGATACCAATCCGATTAAGTAGCTTCCCACTCAGTGGGAATTGAAATGGCTTTAGGCAAGGCAGATGAATGACGGATTAGTTATTCTATTTCAAGTTCATCTAACGCAGTATAAAGCGATTTCAAACCCGCCCTATGGGAGAAACTCAGGACAATCATTTTTTCGTTGCGATAATTTGAAAGGTTCCTACATGGATGTAGGACATAAGGGCAACGCAGGAGCAGTTGCCGGGAATAACCATTGCTAAATCATCGCGCCTCAAACTGAATGCCCTGAGTTACTCTGAGTGGGAACAAACTTAGTCAGGTTGGTATGATATACCATTGAAAAATTTAGAAGAGAGGAATAATTGATGAGCATGACTTACCATGCGAGTTTTTAGCAAAATAGTTTTAACCAAGGTTAATGTTTGTGTATGCTAAGAAATATAGGGATTTTATCAAAAGTTATTAATTAACTTTGTCGCAACGGTATAGGGAGCTTAGGGTTATATATGGAATGCTCGAGTGCTCATCAAGATATATTGACAGACACGCTTGGCACACACCAATTTTCATTTGGGAAAGTGCGCGTGCTCAGGCACGATCTTGCGGAAATCACCGTTAATGAAGGTGCAGATATCAATATTAAAATGGTTGATGAGCTCCATGAACTCTTACTTTCCCTATTTACTAATTCATTTTCATTATTAATTAATAAAGTTAATTCCTATTCGACTAAATTTGATGCGCTGAGCCGTTTTGGCCAACTACCGGTAATAGATAAGATAGCGGTCTTTGCTCCGTCTAAAATGGCTAAGTTTAGTGCCGACTTTGCAGCAAACATTCCAAGCTCGATGAGGCTGGATATCAAAGTGTTTTCCAAAAGAGAGGATGCGCTTACTTGGCTAGATGCCGATGGAGATTAGCCCCATTTTAATTAGAGTAGAATGTTGCCTTAACTGTCTGAACTAACTGATTATTTAGTGTTTTTAGCTTGAGTAATGAAATCACTTAGGTAGTCAATCTGCTGTTCGTCCTTGCGAATACCTACAAAGATCTGTTTACCAATACCTTTCTCTCCAAAACGAATACTCTTGATCGGCATTGATTTTGAATACTGATCCACTAGCCAGCCGGGCAGGGCACAAACACCTCGGCCAGCGGCCACCATCTGCAACATGATCTCAGTTGTTTCAATATTTTTGTGTTTCTTAACTGAACACTTTGCCGGATTAAGAAATTGGCTAAAAATATCGAGCCTCAGTGGCTCTACAGGGTAGCTAAACAGCACTTCTTCGCTTAGTTGCTCGGGTAATACAAAGTCTTGGTTGGCCAGTTTGTGAGACGCGGAGACCACGAGCCTATGTTCGTAGTCAAAAACAGGTATGTAGTCTATTTTAGGTTTAAAGAGCGGATCGGGTGTAATAAGGACATCTATTTCATAGCTAAGTAATGCACCTAAAGCACCAAACTGGAACTCCTGCTTCACATCCATATCGATGTCTGGCCACCGCTCTAGATAAGGTTGAATTACTCTCAGTAGCCACTGATAGCAAGGATGGCATTCCATTCCTATTCGTAGCGAGCCCATTTCACCTTTTGCGATCTGATTCAACAATAATTCCGTATGTAAAAACTGAGGCAATACCCTATTAGCCAGCGTTTGAATACGCTCTCCAGCTGCGGTAAGACGCAGGTTTCGCCCGTCTTTTTGCCATATTGGAGTAGCAACCTGGCTTTCTAATTTTTTGATGCTGTGACTTAATGCCGATTGGGATAAATGCAATGAATCGGCAGCTTTAGTTAGGGTTCCATGTTCTTTTATTGCGGTTAGTATTTCTAAATGGTTCCTTTCCAACACCGGTTAACTCCTCTTTGTCGCTTTAGTAATGAACTTTATTCATTGATTAATGAAATTATATCACTTTTATTCATCAAATAAGTTTGTTTACAATTAAATCAATAGCAATAGATACTGACGATGATACGTTATCCTAGATTTTCCAGAAATGAGTTGATTTGCCATGCTAGAGCTGTTGTTTTACTTAAAGACCTGTCAATTCTAGGCTGCAATTTTTCCTGGAATTGATCGGCCTTTGTCGATTATTAAAAATAGAAGTAGAAGTTAATGAATATCATTGAATTTATCACAAATAATATCTCTACCTTTTGGGCGTTGGTTGCCACAGGCGTATTCGCAGGCACCTTGGCTGGCTTGTTAGGCGTCGGCGGCGGCATCGTAATCGTTCCTGTACTATTCTTCTTGTTCCAGAGCTTTGGCGCATCAGCAGAATCTGCAATGCTAGTAGCGACAGCAACCTCACTGGCCACGATAGTGCCAACGTCTATTAGTTCAATTCGTTCTCACAATCAAAAAGGTAATGTGGATTTTGGCCTTCTCAAACGATGGGCTGCATTTATTCTAGTTGGTGTATTGGCTGGCAGTTGGTTAGTGACTCGTGTTGAAGGCACGATGCTTACAATATTGTTTGGGCTGATAGCGACATTATCTGCACTCAACATGTTATTCAGAACTAGTAAGTCTGCTATGTTCCAACAGCTGCCGGGTTCAGCAGGACAAACGGTTATGAGCACTTCCATTGGTTTTTTCAGTTCGATGGTGGGGATTGGTGGCGGCACTATCTCTGTTCCATTACTCAGCCTTTATAACTATCCCACGCACAAGGCCGTTGGCACGGCTGCGGCAATAGGATTAATTATTTCATTGCCCGGTGCGCTAACCATGCTGGTATTGGGCAGTACACCCACTGATGCACCAGCTGGTACATTTGGCTTGGTTAATCTAATTGGTTTCATTTGTATTGTGCCGCTAACGGTATTATTTGCACCTGTAGGGGCATCACTGGCCGTTAAATTAGATGCGGCAAAATTGAAGAAAATCTTTGCCTTCGTATTATTATTTACTGGCCTGCGCATGTTGGCGCAGCTTTTCTTATAGGTTATTCCTGTTAACTGTGGTTGAACAGTTAATGGCGTGCCCTCGACTATTTTTAGGGGCTGGTAAGGGGCAGCTAGTTTGGTAAAAGGAGTTAACCCCCATCAAGTTGCAAAAAGTGCCCCCACTAAACATCATTAAATTGGTTAATTTTCGGTTGTGAGTTCTCTTCGAATTAATTCTGCGCCTGCGCTTAAGGCATTCAATTTGCCCCTTGCTACCTCACGAGATAAAGGGGCCATACCACAGTTGGTACAAGGGTAGAGCTTGTCAGCATCTACATATTTAAGTGCCTCTCGCAGGGTATTGGCCACTTCCTCTGGTGTTTCAATGGTGTCGGTTGCAACATCAATAGCACCTACCATCACTTTTTTACCTCGAATAAGTTCAAGTAACTCGATTGGAACACGAGAGTTATGGCATTCTAGCGAGATAATATCGATATTAGATTTTTGTAGTTTAGGAAAAACTTCTTGGTATTGACGCCACTCAGCTCCTAAGGTTTTTTTCCAATCGGTATTAGCTTTGATGCCATAGCCATAGCAAATATGGACAGCTGTTTCACATTTAAGCCCTTCGATTGCTCTCTCTAAACAAGCAATTCCCCAATCATTAACCTCATCAAAAAACACATTAAAAGCAGGTTCATCAAATTGAATAATATCAACACCTGCCGCCTCTAATTCTTTGGCTTCTTGGTTGAGAATTTTGGCAAACTCCCAAGCGAGCTTTTCGCGACTTTGATAATGGTCATCATAAAGCGTATCTATCATCGTCATAGGACCCGGAAGGGCCCATTTAACAGGCTTGTTGGTTAGCTGACGTAAAAGCTTAGCGTCTTCAATGAAAACGGGCTTTGGACGAGAAACAGCACCAACCACAGTCGGTACACTCGCGTCATAGCGATCACGAATTTTAACCGTTTTACGGTTCTCAAAATCAACACCGGTTAAGTGCTCAATAAAGGTAGTAACAAAGTGTTGACGTGTTTGTTCGCCATCACTAACAATATCAACACCTGCTTGTCGTTGCTCTTGTAATGATATGCGTAGCGCATCGTGTTTACCGTCAATTAATTCTTCACCCTGCAATTTCCAAGGTGACCATAGCGTTTCTGGTTGTGCAAGCCACGAGGGCTTAGGTAAACTGCCTGCTGTTGATGTAGGTAATAGTGTTTTCATAATAAATGCTGCCGTACCTTTGGGTTAGTTAAAGCGCGTAATTTGCAGACCACTGCTCAAGTACTGTTTGGTATGGTTTGATGAAGTGCTCCTCAGCAAATTTCCCCTGCTTAATTGCCAACTTGCTGCGCTCTTCTCGATCATAAACAATTTGGGTTAGTGAATGATCTAAGTTCTTCAAGTTGGGTTGATAGCAATTTCCTGCAACAGCATTTGCATTATAAATTTCAGGTCGGTAAATCTTTTGAAACGTTTCCATCGTGCTGATGGTGCTTATTAGCTCAAGATTACTGTAATCATTAAGTAAATCGCCAACGAAATAGAAAGCCAGAGGCGCAACGCTCTTAGGTGGCATAAAATAGCGAACCTGCAAGCCCATTTTTTTGAAATATTGTTCAGTTAAAGAAGATTCATTGGGCTGATACTCATAACCTAATACAGGGTGTTGATTTTCAGTTCGATGATAGGTCTTATTATCCGAGACACTTAGACAGATAACCGGTGGTTTTTTAAAGTGCTGTAAATAAGTATTTGAGTTAACAAAATACTTAAATAGTTTTCCGTGCAGCTCGCCAAAATTATCTGGAACGCTAAATTGCGTCTGCCCCTTGTTGTGATCAAACAGCAATACACTAAAGTCATAATCTCGCACATAAGAAGAAAAGTTATTTCCTACAATGCCTTCAATGCGCTCGTTGGTTTTATGATCAACAATATTCGTTTTCAATACTTCAATTGATGGGAAGGCCTGGCCACTACCTTCAATATCGACATCAACAGAAATGATTTCAAGCTCGATGGAGTAACGATCGCCTTTGGGGTTGTCCCAAGACGCTAAGGCATTAAAGCTATTGTCGATCATCTTTAAAGCATTGCGTAAGTTCTGCTGGCGGCTCTCACCTCTGGCTAGATTAGCAAAGTTGGTGGTAATACGTGTATTGTCTGAAGGTTGATAGTTTTCGTCGAGACAAATGTTCTTAATTGTAAATGTAAAATCTTTATTCATAGCGATCTGGTATCCAATTTCCTGTAATAAAACCTGAGTTAATTCCTTGCTCTTGCTGGGCTTTGCAAATTTCTTTGCTGATATTTCCAGTCTGCAGTCTTCACAGTCTTTTTTGATTTCTGCTAAATAGCCAAACTAAGAATCAACTGTAATAGTGTCTAAAGTTAAGAGCTTAGTGTGTTTTATACTTGGAACCTTGTATGAATAAAATTGATTTTATTTCATTGATTAATGAGCTTTACTCATCAATTGTTTTAGTTGCCTAGTGCAAAGCATTCCAACCAGTTGTTTCGGCATTATCCAATCACAGTGTTCGGCGTAAGCTGGTTATCGATTGGGCTGTTATGCCGCTATACCACAGCCGTTTTGTTGATTTGAACGGCCCTTGAGACTAACTACGTCCAAGCTTTTACTCGGAATATTCTTGAGGCGTAATATTTTCCCTAACTGTGGATATATCTGCCCCAACTTGTTAAAAGACCGGAGCAATAGCCACTCTATTTGATTAAGTATCTTGAAACTGAATTAGGTTCATGGCTATAATCCATCCATCACTTCTATTGGAGCTAACGCCATAATGAACAGCTAACTTCCTGACATCCAATTAATATCAATCATTTGGACACTCGGGGTTAGTGGGCGTTACTTTCGTCATTTCTTATCTTGTAAAACGCACATGTTGCCGTAGCAGAATTGAGTCACCTTTTCTTTTACGATGACTGCACCTAAGTAACGGCTAAGCCAATCTAATTGCATAGAATGGCGCGACCCCTTTTACATTTATATTACGTAAGGGGAGGTATTTTTATGCCTGCATTAATTACACATCAACTGTCATTTCAACTCGATACAGGGGAATGGCTATTTCAAAATTTAAACTTCAACTTAAACAGTGGCCTTACTGGGTTAGTTGGTCGAAATGGGGCTGGGAAATCCGTTTTTATCTCACTGCTGCTTGGACAGCTTGCCCCAACTCAAGGCAATGTAACTTGCCAAGGTAAGGTTGCTTACTATTCGCAGTTACCTTCTAACTTGTTAGCGGGGGATATGCGTATCTCGGATTTTTTGGGTATTAGCGATAAGTTGTTGGCACTGCAAGCCATCGAACAAGGAAGCTGTGAACAGAAACACTTTGAGGTGGTTGGTGAAGATTGGGATATAAAAGCTCGAACTCAACGTACTTTGAAAACCCTTCGGATTGACCTTGATCTAAATGCGCCTTGCCATGCTTTGAGCGGCGGTCAGTTAGCGCTGCTAATGTTGCATCAATTGTTTGAGTCTGACGCAAAAATATTGTTGCTTGATGAGCCTTCTAATCACTTGGACTGTGAAGGGAAGAAGTGGTTAGTCAATCAGCTCGAAAAGTTTGAAGGGCAGATACTCTTGGTTAGTCACGATAGAAGTCTCTTAAGGTATGTGGATGGTATTTATCAGCTAACGAGTTTGGGGCTACATTTCTTCAAAGGTAATTATGATGCGTATTTAGCGCAGTCCTCTAGCCAAACCCAGGCATTACATAGACAAATTGCTCATTTAAAAAAGGAAAAAAAGAAGATTGAACGTCAAGCGCAGGCTACTAAAGAAAAGGCACAGCAACGGGAATCTCAGGGCAATCGGATAAGGAAATCGGGCAGCCAGCCCAAGGTGTTAATGGATGCGATGAAGGACAAAGCTGGGCGCAGCCGTTCTACAACTGTTACGAGTCAACTGAATCAGTTAGGGCGTAATCAAGACAAATTGAATTCTCTGGAGGAACAACAAGAAGTGCAAAAACCACAGGCATTGCATTTACAGCAATCAACACAAGTTAAAAAGCGAGTGTTGTTGAATATCGAAGATTGCCGGTTGCATTATGGCTCTGGAAAACCCCTCTCTTTCACTTTGTCTCACGCCGAGCGATGCTATGTAAGTGGCGTGAATGGGTGCGGAAAGTCCACGCTCTTGAAAGCAATTCACGCAGAGCACTCGAATTATTCTGGTGCGATCAAGCTGAATACGGACACGGTATACTTGGATCAACACTTTGACTTGCTGAGCCTTGAAGAATCAATGTTAGATAGCTTAATCATGGGCAATGAAGGGCTTACAGAAAGTGACGCTCGAATTTTACTTGCTGGAATTGGGTTTAGGCGAGATGCTGTGTATCGCAAGGTGGCGCATTTAAGTGGTGGTGAAAAAATGAAGTTATCGATGCTGATGGTTAGTCACGTGGCTGATTCACCATTGCTGCTTCTGGATGAACCTGATAACCACTTGGATATTGAGTCAAAGCAAATACTGGCAGCAGCACTGAGTGCTTATAAAGGGGCATTTATTTTAGTGACTCATGATCAGGACTTTGTCGAAGCGGTAAGAGTTAATAAGCATATCTTGATGGGATAGTGGGGATACTAACAAGAGGTTAAGGTTTCAGTATACTTTTGCTAACTCGCATCCTGCGAGTTAGCGACCTATAGCAAGCACCAGAGAACAAACTGAGCGTCGTGTTTGCGTCGTAACATTAATCAATAAAGCAGCTGTCTGTTATTGCTCCATTACTTGCAGGCTATCCCTATTATCTATCGCTTACCGATGCTAATAATAGATGGTACAAACATTTAGCTGCGGGACCAGTTTTTGGCCCCTTGGGTAAAGTCAGGTGCAACGGCACATGGTAACAGCTTGAATGTTCAACGTTTAGAATAACGACCTCTTGATCATTATTATCTTCAATAATGTGTTTTGGTATTCGGCAGTAACCCAAACCTTGTTTAATCGCTTGCCAGGCATGATCGAAATTATCTACCGTGATGCGTTGATTCGACCTTAACCAACCCACATCTCTTTTATCAGACTCTCCTAAATCTCGAATAACAATCTGACTGTTCATCGTCAAATCAGCCAAACAAAGCGCAGACTTACTTGCTAGTGGGTGGTCTTTCGCGACGACAGGTAACATGTCAACAGTGCCAAAAGATTCACAGGGGTAGTTAGTTATAGGAAGCGTAATGATTGAAATATCAGCACCTTCTTTTTCCACCATACTGGAGGTTTTTGATAGTGAAGTTTCGACGATTTTAATGGACGTTGTGCTGTTTTGAGCAAGAAAATTTGCTAAAGGCTCATATAACCATTTTCGGTCGCACAAATGGTCAATAGCAATAATTAGTTCTGACTCAACGCCTTGCTTCAACTGAAGACTGATTTCTTCTAACGTTTGAGCTTGCTCAACCATTGATTGTGCTCTACGTAGTAATGATTTTCCGTTGTCGGTAAGTACGGCGCGACGCCCTTCAACTTTTACCAAGGAAACATCAAGTTGAGCTTCGAGCTTTTTGATTGCATAAATCAATGTGGTATGGCTTTTATTCATCTCGGTTGCCGCCGCTTGAATACTGCCTGCCTTATCTATTTCAAATAAGGTTAACCATTGATCCAGTGTTGTCTTGAGCCTCATTGGTCTATTTACTCCACAGTTATCCGCAGTTTTATGAACTTTTATGTCTAATTTATAAAGGTATCATAGCATGTATCGCAAGAGGGAAAGACAGAGCATATCGTTTTGTTAAGCACTCCCCTTGTAGCTAATAAAACAATTGGAGAAATACGATGAAAAAACTATTACAAGTAGATTTTGATTTTGCCGGTCCGTTTGGTGAGGAAATGTCGAAAAAGTTAGTTGGATTGGCTGAATCCATTAATAATGAACCAGGCATGATTTGGAAAATTTGGACTGAAAGTCAGCAAGAAAAGTTAGGTGGTGGAATCTACCTGTTTGAGAATGAAGCATATGCACAAGCTTATTTGCAGATGCACTCACAACGCCTGAAGCTTATGGGAGTAGAAGAAGTTAGAGGGCATATTTTTGATATTAATGTGCCTCTATCAACAATTAATAGGGCTCCAATTACACAGTCAATTGAAGAAAGGAAATAATGATGAACAGTAGAACATTTTTAACCGTACATGGCGTAATCTACGTGGTTTTTGCTTTAGCATTGTTTTTTATCCCCCATGTTATATGGCCAATGTACGGTGTTGAATTAAATGACCAATATGCTTATTTTTTATCGCAACACACTAGTATCTTTTTGGCTGGGATCGGAGTTATCAGCTTGTTATTACGAGATATTGAAACTGGTCAAGTGGCCAAAAATTTATTTCTCGCCCTATTAGTGACCAATTTACTGGGAGTAGTGATCACTGTTTACGCGGGGGTAAAAGGTATATTTGTAGGCTTTGGATGGAGCGATCCTGCATTCTTTACCGTACTTTCACTATTGAGTTATTTTCAGCTATCAAAGCAAAATAACCTGTGATTTACCACTGATATTAAACTCGCTGCGCGCTCTCTTGCAGGCCTTAGGTAAAAGCTTAATTAAAGTCTGAGAGCTGCATAAAGTGAACTTTCAATTGTTCATTATGTAAATGAACAATTCTTAGTTTATGAGCATAAGCGTTATGATTTGTTACCGCTTATGTTACTTAGCAGATTGTTAATAGAAATTAAAAAGCCGCCTCAAAAGGGCGGCCTTGTGAAAAAGCGGTAACATGATTCTTTTCGATCTGTTGCCTAGGGGCTCTATGCTCTAGTGCTAGAGCATAGAGCGCTTTTTGGAATCAGTACATTAGTTATTGTGGCTAATTTTTGTAAATCCACGGTCAGGACAAAAAGTGTAATTATTATCCATATTTTTACGTTCCCCCTTGCCAATTACCCATCGAAAAGTAAGGCAGTGGTTTGGGCCATTGAGTTCTATGATTTCGATTCTTGTTGGCATACGAGATCCATAACTGCGCACTTCACCTTGCTTCCAGTAACCAAGTGGGAATTTACTCCCCAATCCATCATAAGTTCTGGCCCCCCACTGTTTTCGCTTATCATAAATTCTCACAAGTCCATCTTTTGAATTATTAATGGTAAAAAAAGATTCAACTTCTCCCATACGCCTGGTACTAAATACTCTTCGATAATAGGAAATTTCATTGCCAGCCCATTCAATTTTGGTGTTATTGCTTTCCGTTTTAAAAGGACCCGTAATGTAATAGTTGTCGCATGGTCTACCACTGAACGATGAACAGGCAGTGGTAGAAGTCTCTTTTAGTGTTAATTGATGCTTCCCATCCCATTTGGCTCCGGTAAACAGTTCAACAGGAATGAATCTCTTTTTTGTTGAACTGTCATAGGCTTTATCCCAAGCGCTCTTGTCTTCTTTGGCAAATGCGGCACAACTAAAAATCGATAGGATTAAAAACGTGATTAAAACGATATTCAAATATTGTTTCATGGCAGATTGCCTCTCGAACATTACGGTAATTTATGTAGACTTTTCAGTAATATCCGTCTACTCCCAGCCGTCAAAGTTACCATAAAAATCTGATAACTCAACTTATTAGCTTTAGGTGGTGTGCTTTATTGGGGTAGAATCAATCGGCCAAAAGCGGAAGCAGTAGCAGTAGCTATCACAAGTGTGGGCGAGTTTGGTCATTGGTTTATCGCTATCTTTTAAGGTAGGGTAGCTTGCAAGGTAACATTAATAACGTGTTAAATTCCGTAGGGAAGTATGGGCAAATTATCAGATAGTGAAATACGGAGTTTTGTTGCTCCATATATCGGAAAAATTATCCGGAATGTTAGGCAGGGACATGGAAGCACAATCATTTTAGAGATTGACGATTTAACGATCATGATCGAATGGAGCTGGCGTGTTGAAAAAGCCAATGAGATATCCTTTGGGAGTTGGTCTGACGATTCCTTGTTTCAAGACTTATTAGCGGAACTCAATGGGCGATTTGTCAAAAACATTTCATTTCAAGCGAGACTTCCTGAATTGGTTGTTGAACTTTCTGATAACACATGGATTTGCTCGTTCTCGACAGTTGAAGGAAATCCTGAGTGGGCATTGATTACGCCGTCAAATACATTACTCTCAAGAAGTGGAAATTTAGAGTTCGAGTAAACGGCAATTAACAAGACTCTAAATTAAGATTCACCAAGGCTGTCATGCCATTTGGTGAGTAAATAGCCAGTCAGTGATTCACTTATTATTGGGACGTTAGTGTTACAGAGGGAATTAGCGGTGCATTCTAAACCAATAACTTGTCCAACTTGCAGAAGTCCATTATCGCCTTTCATGATGTGGGCAAAGCAAGTGCGTCTCAATCATTTCAAATGCAAGAATTGTAATCGAATTTCTGAGTTTGCGAATTCTAAAACGCCAAGCTGGGTCAACCTGTTGTCGTTAGTTGTGTTTGCCTATCTTGCTTATCTGAGTGTTGAGCTTATAGGTAATATGCTGGGAATGTTCGTTCCGGTGTTAATTTATTTACCAGTAGGCTATGGGCTACACCTCTATTATTGTAAAAGTAGAAGTTTAGTGTTGGTCAAATGCAATGCTAACAAGAGTTTAAATCGGGGCAGCTAACGGTTTGTTCCCGCTTCATTTTGGCCCCGTTCTTAGGGGGCACTTAACGGCCACTTTCGGGCACTGAGCGTAACCATATGTGAAGTGTTTTTTCGCCTAAAATGTATTACACCTTTAGTTTGAATGTCACCAACTTTTCTATTTGCACTCAATTACCGACTGATTTTATTAGTTTTTTCGATAGTTATTGCTGCGATGAGACATTGTTTTCTATTACCTTGTAAGGTAGGATAGCTTGCAAGGTATAGATAAATAGCTGTTAGGGCTATCTAGGATTTTGAGTATGTATCAACATAATGGAGTATGTTTTGAGTTTCCTGAGTCTTGGAAAGTGGTTGACGATGATCATGATATTATCAGGGCAATAACTGTTGAATGTCCTAATGAAGGTTATTACTCAATGGATATATATAACTCTGAGCAAGCGCCTTCTATAGAGAACTATATTGAGCGATCTTTAAAGCACTTCACCAAAGAATTACCATTTGGTTTCAAAATTATTGATGAACCAACTCGGAGTATTGAAAAGCTAATTTCTCGAAATTCAAAAATTGAGGGGGTAAAGCTAGAGTTCACCGTCAGCACTTTATTCCGTCAAAAAGTTAAATATATTAATCGTTATTTTAGAGTTTGTTCTAATACTAAAACTAGCCTGATCTCTGGTCAGTATTTAGTAGAGCATTCTAGTGAGTCCGAGGCTGGCTTTGATAAAATAGTATCAAGTTACAGTTTGGCATAAATAGCCCTTACAAGTAACTCAAGCGGGACTGCTAATAGTTGGCTCGGTTTCGCTTCGCTACACATTTTAGCCAACAATTATCAGCCCCTGGGCGTCAGGCATTTCAAGGAATACCAAATGCATTGGATGAAAATATTAAAATTTTGCATTATTTTATTTTTACCTAACTTTCTCCTAGGTGTTTTATTCGGCTACTTCTTATTGGATAACCTTTATGAGCCACTTGGCTACTATTTGTTATTAGAATTAATAGGTTCCTTTATTACGGTGTTCGTTGTTTATGTCTTTGTAAAAGGCCTTCCAAGTGACCATACACTTAATACACTGGCCTTAGCCGCGATTAATTATATAGTCCCACTTGCACCTCTTGTTTACTTTCTAGGGCTAGAGTATTTTTCAATCATGGTTGCTTTTGGCTTCGTGACTTATTGTTTGAGCGTGTTCATTGGACACTACATAGCAATAGGTAATAAAAAACGGGGCAAAGAGCAACGTGCCTAACAAGTGACTAAATGCGGATTCCGCATGGTCAGTCGGGCGTTAATGTTAGTCCACTAGTGTCCTGTTTGTGTCGTTATAGGACGCTTATAATACGATAATAACCCTGAACGGAGCGCCTGCTTTGTGGCATAAGCGGTAACAAAT
>CAKZQF010000067.1 GCA_937139475.1 uncultured Gammaproteobacteria bacterium
CCTCACTAACCATTGCTGAAAATAAATTTAAACAGGCTATAGCGCTTGACCCACAATATATTAAAGCAAAAGCTTATTTGTATTTTACCTATTGGCATAGTGTTGAGCTACTAGGCACTAGCTATAAGGAGCTCTATCCTCAACTTGCGCCGCTCTATCGAGAATTTGCTGCATCGAATTCTGCATTGCCGGAAGTCTTTGCTGCTAAAGGTCTCTATATGGTATTTGAAGGGGATTTCGCATTGGCCGAGCGACTCACTCGTCAAGCGGTTGAGATGAGTCCATCTAATATTTTATATGTAGAGCAGCTCGCTTTAGTGCAAAGCTACCGTGGTAACATTGATGCCGCAATTGCATTATTAGAGCAAGCAATTGAACTAAACCCCTTAGTGCTTAGCAGTAGAGCGAAACTGATTAAACTATATCGTGACAGTGGTCGTTTTGATCGAGCATTTTCGTTATTAGAACAAATGCTAGAAATTGAACGCTACAGTAACCTTACTGCTAGTGCGTTCATTTCGCTGGAATATTCCATTAATAAAAACTTAGAAGGTACATTGAATTACCTAGAGAATGTTGATGTTACCCGACATGCGAAGTTGCTTAATCAAACGGCACAGTTGCATCTGCTGGCGAGCGATATCGATAAGTCACTTGATTTAATCGCTATTCGCGCAGGCCAAGCGCCACTTGATTTTAATCTGCATCTTACGCTTTCAACTTTCTATCGCCACTCTTTAGACAACCATTGGACACAAGAGCAGCATCACACCCTTGAACAAGTTTGGCGTTTACTTCCTCCTGAGTATGTTGATTTAATTAAACTAATCGCTGAGGTTACTGGTGGTGACTATCAAGCTTATTTAAGTAAAGTAGTTCACAATCCATTAATTATCAGCGAAATGGATAACTTTTATTTTAGGCGCTCGTTGGGCTCTACGGGATTATATATTTTTGGCTTATTGAGCTTAAACTCCGGTGATGTTGACAATGCCAAGTTAGTATTTAAGGGCAGTCAATGGCTTTACGATTATTGTGTTGCCGAACAGTTCCTTTATATGTGCCCGTCGGTGCTGTATTTAAGTCAAAAACACTCAATGCTAGACATTATTACCATTGCAATTAAGTCGCGGCCCAAGGGGTTAGAATACGAGTACATGATTGGCAGAGAGAAGCACTTGACTACCGACCCATTCTTTATCATGTTGCACGATAATTTACTTTACCGACAATTTAGCCGCGACATGAAAGGACAATTTGCTGAAATGACGAACAACATTAAATAACGGTACTGCTAATCTTTATCGTTATACCTCTGCGCTATAGTGCATGCATAAGTTATTTCTTCCATGTATCCGTATAGTCGTCGGCTATTGCCTAAAATACAATCAATCTTAGCCCTTATTAGGAGAAAGATAAGGCCCTGCACAGCGCTGAACATTACACCATAATACGAGCGCATTCTTACTTATGGTATATTCAAAAGGATATATCAAGTAGAATTAAAGTTATTATCTTGTTATGCCTTGAACTCATACAATCAAAAAAATAATAATTGAAGTGCCGCGATTCAGGCATTTAAAAACGCTGAGAGGACGTATGACTAATCAATCTGTTGATCGTGTTAAGCAGTGGCTAAAACCACTGGCCATTTCGACGCTTTCTGCATCCATTTTGATCGGGTGTGGTGCAAATACCGAGGTTAAACCTGAAGTAAAGGCTGCGGCTGATGACCATCATGTCGAGCAAAAGGTTGCTATTAGTGACAAATGGGTTGCTCGTGCTGATAGTTTGAGTGAAGACAAAACACCGCCTGATCCACAGATGAGCGATTACGGACTTGATCCAAAAACCGGCGTGTTTAAACATCCTGTTGCTACGCGTGACTATCATGGTAATAAGCGCTTTGAAGGCGAACTTGATTACTGGGATACCGAGTCATATATCAAGAATATGAAGGTAGAAGCGTATTACCCAATTACTGTGGAGCCGTTTCATACCTGGCAAAACATCGTAGATTTTGATGGAAAACGTTACCTGTATCAATATGTACGCCGTGACCTTAAGATTTTCGATATTACTAATCCAAAGGACGTCAAGCTGTTGCTAACACGCGGTCATACGTGGGGAGCCAATGGCGCTGGAGAGGTTGACGAAAACCCTTATCCAGAAGGTGAGATGTTTGGTGCAGCCTCTATCCAGTGGAATAAAAAGCTACAAAAAAATATTATGGTTCAGGGTTATGAAATACGTCGCTTTGGCCTACTGAAAAACAAGCGAACTCAGCCAGATAAAGTGGAAGCCATTCGTAAGTCAAAGCATTTAAAAGGCTTTAAAGTCTATGAAATGAATGGCCCAATGCCACAGGACTGGAAGCTCATTGCAACGCGTACTACCGATCTTGAAACCCCTAATGCGCCTATTGGTGAACAACAAGGCTCTGGTGTGCGTGACTTGCCAGCCTATTTTGGTGGTGACACCATGTATGTAGCCGCCGCGCCAAGTGCAAAGTACTCACTGACTGAATACCCAAATGATTTATATTCTGCGGGTTACCAGTCATGGGATATGTCAGATCCATCAAATCCTAAACTGTTGGATATGCTCACCGTGCCTGGACAAATCGCCTTTGACCCTGAACACGAAAAAGCCTTCAAAGAAAATCCTCGCGCAGGTAACCGTACCTCGTGGATGGGCGCACGGATGTCGTTATTTATTCCTACTCCTGTTGAAGACGGTGGTAAGTATGGTTATGCCGCAATGGGTGGTTTAGGCTTCTATGTAGTAGATATCACTGACTCAAGTGATCTGAAAATAGTCAGTCATATGAATTTTGAGCCGAGTGTTGCTGGTACTGAAGGTGATTTTATTGATGTTTCACAAGTTGAAAAGACAGGTATTGTTTACTTTAGTGGCTACCCACTAAACGAAGATTGTTTCGAACCTTATAAAGACGTACACATGATTGATGTTAGCGATCCAAAGAATCCGACGAAAATTGGTGTACTTCCTCGTCCAGCAGCGCCTGCGGATGCTAAATTTACGGATTTTTGTCAGCGTCGTGGTAGCTTTGGGCCAAAACGCACTGGTTACTACACTCAACCGGGAACAGCCGTTGATGGCATCTTGCCATTTAACTTCTACAATGCCGGTTTACAAATCTTTGATGTCAACGATGTGGAAAACCCAAAAGTAGCCGCTTATTTTGTGCCACCATTTAATACAGAACGTGTGGTTGAATATGCTCGTGGTAACTTATCTCACAGTGTTTATATCGAATATGACCGTAACCTTATTTGGTTGTTCACCAATCACGGCTTCTATGCGTTATCGACGCCGCTTATTGGAGAGCCAAGTTTTGATGCGCCAACCGAAATTTGGCCAAGTCGCAAATAACTGACTTCGTTTACTAGGTAAAAAGCCGACCATTGGTCGGCTTTTTAGTTTTAGTGAGATGTTGGTATATTAAAAAAGTGATAGCTGGGCGGAAAGATACTATTTTTAAGTTATTACAAAGTCCGCTAGTATCATCGACAGAAAAAATTAATTTCGCGTCACCTTACCATTATCGACGCGAGTCATTAGCTATCAAATGAGTGACAAATATGACCCTTATTACAAAAGAATATTGCCAAGAGTTAGATAACAATGATGTTATTGCGCACACCCAACAAGAATTTACGCTGCCAAAAGACACGATTTATATGTGTGGTAATTCGTTAGGTCCGATGCCTAAGAATGCCATGGCAAAAGCGCAGGAAGTGGTTGAGCAAGAGTGGGGCAAAAGTCTTATTACTAGTTGGAATGTTCACGGTTGGTTTAATCTTTGTCAAAGCTTAGGCGACCGCCTGGCGCCCACCATCGGGGCAGATGCAGGTGAAGTTGTAGTGACTGACGCGACTGGTCTTAATGTAACAAAAGTTGTTGCGGCGGGATTGCGTTTAAACCCAACACGTAAAAAAGTGGTGATGGAAGGTTCAAACTTTCCAACAGATAATTATGTGGTTCAAGGCTTACTTGAGCTAATGAACGATGACTACGAGCTGGTTTTTGCTGAAGAAGACGAATTATACGATGTTATCGATGAGTCGGTAGCTGTCGTTTGTTTGACTCAAGTGCATTACAAGTCAGGTCGATTACTTGATATGAAAGCGATCACCGAAAGGACTCATGCGGTGGGCGCTATTTCAATTTGGGATTTATGCCACAGTGGCGGCGCCTTGCCAGTGGACTTAAACGGCTGCAACGTGGATTTGGCCATTGGTTGTACGTATAAATATTATAACGGTGGTCCGGGTAGCCCAGCATTTGTCTTTATGGCTAAGCGTCATCAAGGCAAAGTGCAACAGCCATTAACTGGTTGGTGGGGACACGCTGCTCCGTTTGCGTTTGAGCGCGACTATCGTCCAAGCGAAAATATTGATCAGATGCTTACTGGTACTCAAGGCATTATCAGCCTTGCTGTGACTGGTGTGGGTATTGATATTACCGCTAGCACCGATATGAATGAAATCCGCAAAAAGTCCCAAGCAATGGGGGATCTATTTATTCAGCTTGTTGACCAGGAGTGTAGTGAATTTGGCTTTGAAGTGATTTCACCCCGTGACGCCGCGCGTCGTGGTAGCCAAGTTGCGCTAACGCACTTCGAAGGCTACGCGATAATGCAAGCGATGATCGCGCATGGTGTGATGGGCGATTTCCGTGCACCAGATACATTACGTTTTGGTTTAACGCCGCTGTTTTTGACCTACCTTGATGTGTGGAATGCTGTAGCACAGCTTAAGGACATTATGGTTAAGCAAACCTACAAAGAGGCTGAGTACAACAAAAAGCACGCAGTGACTTAATTGCAACAACACTAAGGGGAGACTTTGCGAAGTTTCCCTTTTTTGTAAAACACAAAGATAATAATAAAAGTGGAGTGATTTATGAGTCACGCAACCTCAAAGGCCGTTACTTGGTCTTCAAACACTAGTTTTCTATTGGCCACCATCGGTATTGCCGTTGGTCTTGGTAATATTTGGCGATTCCCTTATGTTGTTGGTACTAATGGCGGCGGGGCGTTTGTCCTTGTCTATATTCTTACCCTGTTAGCTTTTGCTGCGCCAATTATGATAAGCGAACTTATCATTGGCCGTGAAGGGAGAAAAGATCCTTTTTCAACGATGGAAGCACTAACTAGCCGCTATGACGCGAGCAAAGGATGGAAGCTAATCGGTTGGTTAAGCTTAGCGATCCCTTTTGTCGCCTTGTCTTATTACAGCGTTGTCGCCGGATGGACAGTTGATTATACCGTTGCCTCTGCAGTGAATACCTTTGATGGTATTGATGCGCAAGGCTCCAATGACTATTTTATGAATTTAGCTGGATCACCACTGCTAACGGGGGCGTTGTATCTCGGCTTTATCGCCTTTTCAGCATTTATTATTTCAAAAAGCCTGAAAGAAGGTTTGGAGAAAAGTGTTAAGTTTTTAATGCCGCTGCTATTTATTATTCTGTTGTTTTTAGTGGCCTACGCTGCTTATGCGGGTGACTTTGCGCGCGGCTTTTCTTATTTATTTAGTCCTGATTTATCTAAAATCACGCCCGATGTTGTATTGGCCGCGATGGGACAAGCATTCTTTAGTTTAGGGGTCGGCGCAGGCAGTGTGATGGCTTATGGCGGCTACTTATCTAAAGACGCTTCAATTCCGCGTTCGGTGCTGGTAGTTGCCTTTGCCGACACCAGCGTTGCACTACTTGCGGGGTTAGCTATATTCCCATTTGTGTTTGCCTTTGGACTTGAGCCAGGTAGCGGTCCTGGTTTGATATTTGAAACGCTGCCGATTGCCTTTGGACAAGTTGCCGGGGGGCAGTGGATTGGTATGCTGTTCTTCTTCCTGCTGGCGGGCGCTGCCCTAACGACGGCATTGTCGATGCTGGAATGTCTTGTTCGATTCCTCACCGATAAATATGGATTTACACGCCCTAAGGCAACTGCTATCACAGCAAGTGGCAGCGCAGTTTTAGGCTTGGGCGCTGCACTCTCGTTCAATGTCTTAGGTGACTTTAAACCATTGAGCTTTATTGACACCTTTAGCAACAAGACGATATTTGATTTGATGGATTATAGTGTGGCTAACATTATGATCCCGCTCAATGCCTTATTAATCGTACTTTTCTGTGGCTGGATACTGCCCAAGGCACGGGTGCGAGAGCAATTTAGCCAACAATCAACGGCTTTGTTTACCCCTTGGTTGAGCCTGATTAAGTTTATTATCCCAGTGGGAGTAATTGCCGTACTAATCAGCGGTTTATAATAATAAATTGTTCTCCAGTGTGTTTAGGCAGCCAGGTGGCTGCCTTTTTTGCCTATAAGATATTCATTTATCGCTATAACAAATTGTAAATATTTCGGTATATTGTTAGCTGATATGAAAGGTCTTGTTTTAACTAAGTGTTTGATTGTTATTGTCTTTTGTTTGATTTGTTGTCTTTTGTGATAGTTTTATCGGTATATGATTTTTATTATAGGAGTCACGAGATAAATTATTTTTATTATATGTTGCATTTTTGTAATTTGAATACACGGTGATTTACATGTATGCAAAAAGACGTCACTAACAATTTAACAGTAGTCGTAACATAATAAGAATCAGATACCCTACATTTAGGGAGGAGTACAACGATGAGTTTGGTTAAAACCACAACATATAAGAATGCATTAAACCCAGTTGCAATGAGCGTTGCTTTAGGCCTTGGCTTAGCAGCATTACCCGCAATGGCCGCAGATGAGCAAGCGCCAGTAACCGAAGAGAAAAAGCTAGCGGTTGAAACAATCACAGTGACGGCCCGTCATAAGGTTGAGAGCTTACAAAGTACTCCTGTAGCGGTATCTGCCTTTGGCGCAGACCAACTTAAAGAAGAGCGCATTATTGGCTTGGAAGATATTTCAAGCCGTGTTCCAGGTTTCCAGATGAACGCATATACTTCAGCAGAGCCTGAGCTGTTTATGCGCGGTATCGGCAGTGATATTGAAAGTGCTGGCGCGGGTGCTGCAATTGGCATGTACGTTGACGGTGTTTACATCTCACGTGGTACTGGCAGCGCGATGGACTTATTCGATCTGGAGAGTGTTGAAGTATTACGTGGCCCTCAGGGGACGCTATACGGTAAAAACGTGGTTGGTGGAGCGATTAACTTTATCACCAAACGTCCTACAGACGGTGACGCCGAAGGAAGTGCCGAGCTATCCTTTGGTGATTACGGCTTGTTTGAGGCGAAAGGCTTTGTTTCTGGCGGTCTCAGTGACAGTGTGGCAGGTAAAATCTCCCTGAGTACCTCACAACGCGATGGCTACGGCAAGAACACTCACACTGGTAATGATGCTGACTGGAGCGAGCGTTCATCTATCCGTGGTCAATTGCTGATTAATGCAAGTGACGCAACAGAAGTACTACTAACTGCAGCAACGTCAACTACTGAGGGCGCGCCGCGAATGAAGCATATCGCTTATAGCGAAGGGCGTAATGCGGCTTTTATTAGCGCTAATCCACGCGATGATGCAAGCAGCGTTGATAATACTGAAGACGCCGATAGCTCGAGCTTTAGCATGCAAGTTACCTCTAACTTTGAAAGCGTCACACTAACTTCTATATCCGCTTATCGTAGTAATGAATACGATATTTTCGAGAATGCTGCTGCGGGATTGGTAGACCATTCACAAACTTTTGATCCGTGGGGCGATCCAGCAAACAACACTGTTGCTTCACCTGAGGCACTTGCTGCGCTACAACCTGATGATGCATGGCTATCTCGTAAAGCAGAAGAGTCTAGCCAGGTTTCTCAAGAGTTCCGTCTAGCGTCTAATGCGGAAGGGGATTTTAGCTGGATTGCAGGTGCATTCTACATGGTAGAAGACATCGAGCGTGCTGAAGATGTTGATTACTGGTTTGATACGCAATGGGGAACAACAACCGGACGTGTATCTAACACCACAGATAATAAAACCACCAGTGTCGCGGTATTTGGTCAGGCGACTTACGAGCTTAGCGATAAGTTATCGATAACCGCGGGCCTGCGTTGGAGCGAAGACGAAAAAGAGTTTAGTGGTACTGCCTCTGGCCGTCGCTTTGACAACTGGGATAACCTTCATGAAGATATCAATGGCAACCGTGTAGCAAGCTATGCGTTTAGCACATCAGATTCGTGGGATGAATGGACACCTAGTCTGAATATCGATTACCAAGCAACAGATGATGTATTTATCTATGGCTCGATTGCCAAAGGTTACAAGTCTGGTGGTTATAACGGTGAGGGCATGGAAAAGGAAGAGGAAGCTATCGTGGCATTCCGTCCTGAGCTAGCCTGGAACTACGAATTTGGTTTCAAAACACAATCGTTTGAAGATCGCTTACGCCTAAACGGCGCCGTATTTTTCACTGAGTATACCGATATTCAGAATCAGGTATGGGTAGAAACAGGCGAGAATACGCCAGATAATCTACAGGTGTTTAACGGTACGGGTGAAGCAAAGGGCTTTGAATTAGAGGCGACAGCGCTATTTACCGAGAACTTTCATATGAGTGGTAGCTACGGCTATTTGCGAACTGAGTTTACCGACGACTTTATTGTCGATGGTGAAAACTATAAAGGCAACGACATGCGTCGTACGCCAAAACATAGCTTCAACTTGAATGCTACCTATGAATGGGAAGTTTCTGATTTGGGTGAATCAAGCTTCCGTTTAGGTTACCAGTACACCAGTGATTTCTTCTTTGACAACGACAACAACCCATTGACTAAGGTTGGTTCGCAAACGAACTTGGATGCGGTATGGATGTTACGCAGCTTCGATGATACTTGGTCAGTACAGGTGTGGGCTAAAAACATCACAGATGAGCTAAATGTTGCATCAACAACACTTTACGCTGCCTACGATGACACGGTTTACAACGCTTATAAGCCACCACGTACAGTGGGTGTTACTGTAACTTATAACTTCTAAACAGCTCTCTCTGTTAAGGCCCCGTTGTGAAAGCTTCGGGGCTTTTTCATTTCTACTGCTCACACTAAGTGACAAAATTAAATTAGGAATATACCAATGAACAAGCTCATCATTAGCCTTAGCCTCGTTATCGCCTGCCTTATCGGGTTTAATAAGCAAGCTTATGCCGTCGCCGAGCAAAGCAAAGTCCACACCCTAACGGTGTGGAAAATCCACCCTGGTAAGCACGTTGAATTCATTAAGTACATGCAAGCATGGGAAGAGGTTTACAAAGTGATTGGGCTGCCGCCAATGTTATGGTATCGAAAAATATCAGGCGACAGCTATGATTATGTATCGCTAAGCGCACCATTTAACAACGCCAAAGAACATGAAATGGAAGCAGAAGGCAAAAAACGTGGGCTACCTATTGGTTATAACTACACGATTAAACTCAATGAGTTTGTTGAAAGCTATACCACCACCTATGTTGAAGGACCTTTATCAATGGCCGCCCTGTTAGGGCAGGTGGATGAAGCGTCACTGGCTAAATAGTGTTTGGCTAGTGTCGGTTGTGGGATTGGATATGCTGTATTAAAAGGTTTGAAGTAGGGAATGATTGTTTATCTACTTCCCTAAAAAGAGTCAGTAAGTTAATTAGTACTTTGGCGAATTTTTTGATGTGCTTATGAATTGGATCTTTTTATTTCAGTATTGCATGAGCACATCAGTTACTTTTCTCTGTGAAATACATCCATGTATTTCACCCTGCGGGCCAGCCGTTGGCTGTCCAAATTGGTTCCAGACCAATTTGTGCCTCTTAAAGAAAAGTAACCAAAAGATTAAGTTTTCAGGAAAAAATTAAGACAGCGTAAGCTGGTCCGAAGGACAAATAACAGGGGCGTTATTTGCAAAGGCGACCCGTTAATTTATCGCTGATCTTAAATGATAAATTGCCTTTTCAATACCGTATTTGATCCGCGTCCTGCGGCAAATACTAAAAAATCATCCCTGATTTTTTCATTGGCCAATTTCTAATTTAAGGCGATAAACGACGGGGATAGCCGCGCGGTTGCATATGCGGATGTACTTTTAAATTCTCAGTAAACTTAATTATCCCCATATTTGGGTTATTTCGTGGCTGGAACTAACGACAAGCCAATATAAGGTGTGCCTTTCCATGTATCTAGCTTTAAGGTGGCTTGGGTGTTTTCTTTGGTCCACTGGCTGTATAGCTTATAGGTGCCTATTGAAGCCGCCTTACAATCAATGCCCTTGCCATAAGTTTCAGTCTTTGTTTC
>CAKZQF010000068.1:7500-9001 GCA_937139475.1 uncultured Gammaproteobacteria bacterium
ACCTCCTGAACGAACCAATGCTCGGATGCCCTTCTACCTGGCGCCATTCTTTCCGCCTGGTCCATGCGGTTCTTTTTGGCCGAACACATTTTGTATACACCTATTTTGGACAATGTGTGAGGTCATTTTGTATTTTCGACATTTTTTATTATTAACACCATTCGCACAAAAACCGAAAATTGAAGCGGTTATCTTTTGATTGAATCGGGCTAATGGGTAGCGTCATGACCGTAGTACCCGTGCGGAGCGTTTTGCTGTATGGAGCAGCATTAACTCCACCGTGGTTCAAGAGTTTTCTCACTTTTACTGACGGTGGTCACCTTTTTTCCTGGGTGAATTTTGAAAAATCGACGTGCAGTTTGCTTCCGCAACGCGAGAATTGATACAGTCGCGTCCGCCATACCAATGTTTCTATCCTAGACCTTATCCGCCCGATCAACTCCCAGCGGTTCAATAGTTATGGCCAAATCCGTGAATCCCCCCTTATACACCCTATATCGCTATGTAACGGTCAAATTATTTTTGTAACATTTGTAATTTTTGATTTTTTTTTTTTTTGAAGTGCTCGGCAGAGGGGCACCCGAGGTGCCAAAGGCACCGAAGGTGCCAAGGGCACCGAAGGTGCCCTGGTGCCGCACAGGTTTGCCAACACGTATGGGTTTGCCAACACGTATTCTTCCACAGCCTACTCTCATCCGTGCACCATCTCCGGCCGCAGCAGCGCTTACTTTCCTCTGCCTAAACACACCAAATCTAATTTAAGTAACCACTTTACTCTTTTTTCATGTGAAATGTCAGCTGTGTCCCTCCCAAGTCTTCTGAAAAACCCCATGGTTCAATCCTCTACCGGGTCTCGTTTAACATAACGAGACTCTGCCGAAAATCATAATGCCCTAATGCGAGAACTCTCCTATTCTGGTATTATAAATATTTGAGCAAGATTTTTACTTTTTTTATTTATTTTTTTTTTTGATATACATATACAAGACAGAGCAGCCATACATTCACTGTATTGCCACGGCTGAATTATTTTTTTGCTGATCGACGCCTTCAAGTCTGCCAAGGATCCGGTATTAGGTTTGATTTGAACCAGTGTATAGGGCTCTGGCCCAAGTGGGGGTGGAGCCAGGCCGCAGCAGCGGCATGTCAGTGCTAATCGTGATGGTGGCCACGAGAGAGAAAATTTAGAAGTATGAGGTCAAGATCGCAAGGGTGGCGGCTGTATGTTGTCAGTTCATCGTGTAGGTCTCCCCAGGCTTAAACAAGGCGGTATCGGTGGCATCTGAGTATGTTGTGGTCTTTGAGAACGAAATTTTCACCAAATTCATCAAGTAGAAATCGGGAGCGAGATTCACTTGGTATTATGACTGGTAGTGAAAGCTAGTTGTAGTCAGTGAGGCAGACCTTCAGGTGCCCAAAGGAGACCGGTATTAGGTTTGATTTGAACCAGTGTATAGGGCTCTGGCCCAAGTGGGGGTGGAGCCAGGCCGCAGCAGCGGCA
>CAKZQF010000069.1 GCA_937139475.1 uncultured Gammaproteobacteria bacterium
CTAGTAAAGAAAGTTGAAGCCTTTGAGGATGAAAGGTTCCAACCTAAACTTTTTGAACCTGAAACGAATTCAATAATCGTTTCAAGCGATCATAAGCTTAATAAATTGGCATTATGGCGTTACTATATTGATAGTGGTGAATATGAACTATTAGGGGAAGCTCCTGGAACTCTGGATATAGATGGCCCTATTTGGCAGCGTAATGATGATAGTTATACGATTGTTGGCTATCGCTATACAGAGCATTTTTCAAAGCGCGTCTATTTTGACCCAAATAGTCAAAAAGTTAGCCAACAATTGGTTAGTTTATTTGCCAAAAGTGGCCTACAGGCAGGAATTTATAGTCGAGATGAGAAAAAGAATCGCGTGATAATTTCTGCCCTTAGTGATAATAAGGCGCCGAAATTTTATCTATATGATAAATCAAAAGCCAAAATTTCACCGTGGTATGGACAGTTTCCAGGGCTTAATAAGGCGAAATTGCCATCGGTTAAACCATTTGAGTTTGAAGCTCGTGACGAGATGAAGCTCAATGGTTACATTACACTCCCAGAAGGAATTTCAAATCCGCCTCTTGTCGTCTTTCCACATGGTGGGCCGTACGGTGTTCGTGATTATCAATACTTTGACCCATTCGTGCAGTTAATGGCTAGCCGTGGCTACGCAGTTTTACAAGTCAATTACCGTGGCTCCGGAGGATTTGGCAACTATTATCAAACTACTGGCTATGGTGAGTGGGGAAAGACGATGCAAACAGACCTAGTCGATGCGGTTGATTGGGTAAAGCAGCAAAAATTGGCCGATACAAACAATATTTGTATCGCCGGTGCTAGCTATGGTGGGTACGCTGCATTAGCGGCTGGTTATCAGACGCCGAAACAATATAAATGTATTGTGAGTATTGCAGGGATTGGTGATATGGATGCATTACGTTCGCGCGAGAAACGTCGTGGTACCTCGAAAAGTTTCCTTAATAAAGCAATCAAGAACGTAGGTGAAAGTATGAAGTCGATTTCACCCGCGTTCCATGCAGAGAAGTTTGAAGCGCCTGTGTTACTAATTCATGGCAAGGTAGATACCCGTGTTAGCTACCGTCAATCGGAGCAAATGTATGATGCACTTAAGGAAGCCGGTAAAAAGGTAGAAATAGAGTTATTTAAATATGGCACCCATCATTTAAATGATGCAACTAATCGTAAGGAAGCGATGAAGTTGATGGTTGATTTCTTGGATGAACATCTTAAATAAATCATTATTACTTGAGATAAGAAGCACAACATACTGTTGTGCTTTTTTTTGCCTTGGAAAAACTCCAAGATAGCCTCCTTTGTACTAGGCGATTAAATGAGTTTGTGGGAGAATACAGCCAACTTAAATAGAGTGGTTGCGTTTAAAAATGAGTCTTGAACAAGCAGAACAAATAATTAATAAGTTTATTGCCGATATATTGGAAAACGGCAGTGATGACGAGCTATTTGCCAGCGGTTATTTGCAGGGGCACCTTGATTTGATTCTACAAGGTTGCTTTCAAGCGCAGCAATCGTTTGACGAGTTTATGCTTTTGATGGAGCAAAGTCTTGCGGGGGCATTTGCCAAGAATGAGCTAAGTCAGCTTGACCGAACCTTGGTTGAAAACTGCTGGACGGATCTTAAGGCTCTGTTCTAAAAGGTTTAGATCTATATCTGGGCACTCAAAAAAGATTGTAAATAGACAATAAGTAGAGACTTGAGTGCTTGCATCCTTTGTGCTGTTCTGTTCCTATATAGCTCCTTTTATTAGATTGCGAGTTAACAGTGCGTTCGATTTCCCTTTTTCTTCTAATTGCCGTAGCAATGCTACTGTCACCAAATTATGCTAACGCCAATATTCTTTATTCTGATGGCCCCTATCTAATTGAGCAGAACAAGCAACTGCAACGCTATGATATTAGCGACAACCAGCTAACCGTCTCTCCATATGCTGGTGGGCTAGGGGAAGTAAGCCATTTTAATGTTGCAGTTAGTGACACATACAAAGGCGTTGCCAAGATTGCTGCGATAAGTGATATTCACGGTCAGGTAGACATATTTAAAGCACTGCTAAAAAACAATGGTGTGATAGATGATGCGCTTAATTGGCGTTGGGGCAAAGGCCATTTAGTTATTACTGGTGATATTTTTGACCGAGGTGATACGGTTACTGAAGCGTTGTGGCTTGTATTTAAGTTAGAGCAACAAGCTAAAGCTGCTGGTGGTAAGCTGCATTATTTATTGGGTAATCATGAATATATGGTACTTCGCGGTGATGAACGCTATATTCACGACAAATACAAGCAGACCCTCGGCGTGATGAAAATGGATCTGAAAACCCTATTCAATGAGTACACCACGCTGGGACAATGGCTACGCAGTAAGTCTACGGTGATAAAAATAAATGAATATGTGTTTATGCACGGTGGTATTCATCAAGATTTTCTTGATTTGGGGTTGTCACTAGAGCATGCCAATGCGATGTTTAGACAAACGATTGGGCAGTCAAAGAAGATGCTTAAAGCAGGCCCCTACACCAAGATACTTTATGGTCGTACTGGACCAATTTGGTATCGCGGCTATTTTAAAGAGGGTGAGCTAACTGAGCAGGACGTTGACTCCCTACTAAAACAGCTAGAAGTAAAACATATTGTTGTCGGGCATACATCGCAGCAGCAGGTAGAAACTCGTTTTAATGGCAAAGTTATCGCCATAGATACATCAATTAAGAACGCAGTAAAAGGTGAATTGCTGATTATTGAGCGAAATAAATCAGCTAAAGATACCTTAACCCGTGGCCAAATGGACGGTAAACAACTCGCGCTTTAGCAGCTATTATAGCTTGTCTTTGTATACAATATACGCTAGTGTAAGGTTCATGGTAATAACAACAAGAGCCTTACATGAGCCAGACACTAGACACATCATCACCTGATATAAACGAAACTCCCGATAATACATCCCTTAAACGCCTCGGCTTACTAGCCTCAATATCTTCCCTTGGCTATGTCTTTTGGATTGTCGGCGGCATGGAGCTTATTGAACGCGTCGCCTATTACGGTGTTAAAACGGTCGCTGGTTTATATGCGACAGACCCCGTGTCAAAAGGTGGCCTTGGCGTTACGATGACGGAGTTTGGCACCATTTTAATGGCATGGGCGCTAACTCAATCCTTTGTCCCTGTGTTTATCGGCGGTCTGGCAGATCGTATTGGTTATAAAGAAACCATTGCTTTGTCGACCATTACAAAGATTTTCGGTTATTTATTAATGGCCTTTTTCCCCACTTATTGGGGCTTTATGGCAGGCGCTATTGTTTTGGCGTTGGGAACAGGTATTTTTAAACCCGGGATTCAAGGCACACTGGTAAAATCAACCAATGCGAAAAACTCCACCATGGCGTGGGGGGTATTTTATCAGATGGTCAATATTGGTGGCTGGATAGGACCGTTGATCGCGGCGCAACTGAGGATCTTAGATTGGCAAAATGTATTTTTTGCCTGCAGTGCGATCATCAGCCTAAACTTTGTTCTGCTGCTGATGTATAAAGAACCTGGTAAAGAAGAGCGCTTGGCAGCAAAGGCGAAAGAAAAGGCTGATGGTGTTGAGCAGTCATCTCTTTGGCGTGCTTCGTTAAAAGAATTTGCGCAACCTCATCTAATTTATTACACCGTTATATTCTCTGGTTTCTGGTTTATGTTTATGGCGCTATTTGATGTATTGCCGGTACATATTCGTGATTGGGTAGATACCAGTACTATCGTTACTGCACTATTTGGCGATGGGGGCACTGATTCCATTGCATGGCGCTCTGCGTTAGGAATAGATGGTGAGGGTATGAATATCTTGCCAGAGGGCATGATGAACCTTAACTTTGGTATGATAATGCTGACCTGTTTCATCTTCTCGCTGTTAGCTCAGCGTTTAGGGACAATGCGTAGTTTGGTGGTTGGCACATTGTTATGTAGTGGCGCACTATTTATCATTGGAGGCGTTAATAGCGCGTGGTTCTTACTATTGGCTATATTCACCTTTAGTGTCGGGGAAATGTTATCTAGCCCGACATCTTACAAACTCATCGCTAACATTGCACCTGATGACAAGAAAGCAATGTACTTAGGCTTTAAAGACTTGCCACTAGGCATTGGCTGGGTTGCAGAGAGTTACTTTGGACCAATGCTTTATGATAAGTATGCCGCCAAAGAAACCTTAGCAAAATCGCTATTACAGCAGGATTATGGGTTGAGCCAAAGTGCAATAAATAATATTCCACAGGGTGAATACTTTGCCAACCTCGTAGCCGTCAGTGGCCAAAGCGCCCAACAGATGACTAGCGTTCTTTACCAGGCAAACAATATCGGTTTAGTGTGGTTCGTGATGGGAATGGTTGGGGTGTTATCAACAATCGGCTTGGTGATTTATGGTCGCTGGCTCATCAGTACCCGCAGCTCATTAGATTCACAACAAAAAGCTGTCGTCGATTAAAAATATAGCCATGTATAAACACAATTAACACTTGCTCAATTGTAAAATCTAGTGATAATCATCCCCATTATTTAGATTTAATTGAGTGAGTGTTAATTTTGCATTTGTTAACAACAGAAGTATTAGGCAAACCGTTGCGACTAGAAGGTTCAATGGCAGGGTGGCAGCAACTGTTTTGGGGCGATCAATGTGTAAGTCAGATAGATGCACGGGCCAGTGAAAGTGACAAATCCCAATTTTCCCATCATTTTGAATTAACCGCGCAACAACAAACTCCAGCTAATCCTGATGATGTTGACGTGGCTGAAGTTCAAACGCAGCAAATTACCGTTTCTTTAGATGTTGGCATTTCATGGCAGCCATTTTCCCTTGATTATCAACTACGAGTTAATGGTGATCTGGTCACTCAAGATAGTTTAAATGAAAAAAGCATAGAGCAGCGCGAAGTAATAGAGCCAGCGGTCAAGGAGCCAACCAAATTTAGTTTTATTGGTCTTGGTGGCTTAGCGTTAAAACTACTAAAAAGCGCCAAGGTTATTAAAGTACTATTTGCTGCCGGAAGCCTTGCTGCCTACAGCTGGTTATTTTCGATCGAATTTGCCATTGCCTTAATCCTTTGTTTAGTTTTTCATGAATACGGTCACATCAAGGCAATGAAATACTTTGGCTTAAAAACCAAGGGCATCTACCTTATTCCATTCGTTGGCGGTTTGGCACTAAGTGACAGTAAGATAAACACCCGTTGGCAAGATGTTGTTATATCCATCATGGGCCCGTTCTTTGGCCTTGTTTTATCTGTTGCCGCGCTTATTGGTTATTGGATAACTGATATTGAAATCCTTGCAGGCATCGCTGTATTTAATGCGTTGCTTAATCTGTTTAACTTATTGCCTGTATTGCCGCTTGATGGCGGCCATGTACTTAAGAGTATCGCCTTTTCGGTTAATTCAAAAATCGGTATTGTTGCTTGTGTCTTAGGTGCTTTGTTAGGGGTGTATATTAGCTATCATTTTGGATTGGCTTTACTAGGCTTTTTGCTGGCCATCGGTAGCTTTGAGATTGTGCTTGAGTACAAGCGTCGCCACCTAAGCGATTTGCTGCCACTTGACCGCTACGGTCAAATCGTCTCAGCACTTTGGTATGTCATTACTGTTGCTGGCTTGTGTGCCATTATCTGGATATTAGGCCAAACCGGTAATGATGCATTGTCTCTTCCACTTAAAATTTTAGCGAGCTAATTTGCGCTTAGCTAAGTTTATTGCCCTAAGCGGCGAATGTTCTCGCCGCGCCGCTTCTCGCCTTATTGACGCAGGAGCGGTGGCAGTCAATGGCGCACTGGCAGACCATCTAACCTTTGTCAGTGAAAAGGATGACGTTGTTGTATCGGGCAAGAGGGTATCTTTGAATTGCCAGCGAGAATACATAGCCTACTACAAACCAATAGGCATCGACTGTAATTTTGATGTCAATGATCCCGCTAGTTTAATAAACCATATAGAAACCTTACCATCCAAGCGCTTATTCCCAGTTGGGCGTTTAGATAAAGACTCACGAGGCTTGTTACTCCTTACAAATGATGGCGAATGTTGCCATAGACTGTTAAGTCCCAGCTATAAACAACCTAAAACATATATCGTTAAGGTGTCTCCTGCGTTTTGGCGCATAGCGCAAAACCGGCTAGCACTTGATGATGAATTTATACAAGCATTAAGCTTAGGTGTAGAAATTGATGGGCAAATGACACTACCTTGTTCAGTCGCAATATTAGCAGATGATGTATTTAAAATTGTGTTGACTCAGGGCCTTAATCGACAAATTAGAAAGATGGCCAAAAGTCAGGGGTTTGTTGTTGATGACCTAAAACGGGTTTCATTTGCCAATATTACGTTGGATGGTTTAGCGCAGGGGCAACAACGCTCACTAACAGAACAAGAAATTGAATCGATAATGTGCTTGTGTGGCTTAGGTAAGTCGCTATAATTGCGCTTAATATTTGATTCACTATTTAATGAGTAAATAATGTCTTTTTTCACCAAGTTACGTTGTCTAATCACTGCAGGTCAAGGCGTTGCAGGCTCTAATATTAAAGTTAATGTACTAGATGATCCGATAGCGATGTTTAGCGATTGGTTTGAGCAAGCTAAACAAGTGGGTATTGTATTACCCGAATCGTTAACCATTGCAACGGCTTCTAAAACAGGCATGCCTTCAGCACGCGTTGTTTTACTTAAATCCTTTGATCAAAGTGGTTTTACCTTTTTTACCAATTATAACTCGCGTAAAGGCAAAGAGCTGACCGAAAACCCACAAGCGGCAATGGTGTTTCATTGGAATATTCTACAGCGTCAAGTAAGAATAGAAGGTGCTATTGAGCGGGTTAGTGAAGCAGAGTCATTGGAATATTTTCATTCGCGTCCTCGCGGCAGTCAGATTGGTGCCTGGGCATCTTATCAAAGTAGTGAAATTGATAGTCGTGAAATACTAGCCGACAAAGTTAAAGAACTCGAAGTGAAATACAAAGGGCAGGATATTCCACTGCCACCATTTTGGGGAGGGTTCAAATTGGTGCCTACTCATATGGAGTTATGGCAAGGGCGAGCTGACCGCCTGCATGATCGCTATTACTTTACGCAAACAAAAGATGGTTGGAAGCGAAGCCGGTTAGCACCATAGGAACATCGTTATGCTAAGCAGACTAGAGCATAAAGTACCACCGCCAGTTTGGGCGCTGATGACCGTTGCAGTAATGATGGCATTAGCGCATTTTGCGCCACTTGCAAAGTTGGACTTTGCATATCGAATACACCTAAGTGTGTTTATTGGTGTTATCGGTGGCTTAATCGACTTCTATTCTGTTTATTTGTTTGTGCGGGCCAAAACAACCGTCAATCCGTTACAGCCATCGGCATCTTCGTTGGTTGTTTCCGGAATGTATAAATTTAGTCGCAATCCGATGTACTTAGGCTTGTTATTAATTATTTGTGCTTGTGGCTTATATCTTGGCGCCATGAGTTCAATAGTGATGGTGCCAGTCTTTGTGTTGGTAATGAATCGACTGCAGATTGCGCCAGAAGAGCGTAAACTTAGCCAAATTTTTCCGCAAGATTACCCTGTTTATTGCCAACGTGTTAGGCGTTGGTTGTAATATCCATAAGGCCTCAAATTTTCTGTTGTTTCATTAATTCCATGGCACCAGATTATGGATTCTTTTAACCTGCTAGTTATCAGAAAATATACAGGTTGTGTGTTTGCTGGTCAGTTGATTGGTTTATTTTAAAAAGAGGCTTTACAAGGCTGAATTATCTTTGTATTATCCTGCTCGAACTTTGCGGAGAGATGGCAGAGTGGTCGAATGCACCGGTCTTGAAAACCGGCAACGGTTTATCCCGTTCTAGGGTTCAAATCCCTATCTCTCCGCCACTTATTTAGAAAAGCCCGTTAACATTTATTTGTTGACGGGCTTTTTGCTTTTCAAGACTTAGTTAAGGTAATGCAACGGTTTATTTCCACACCTGATGCTAGGGTTCAAATCGCTGTCTCTCCGCCACTAATTCAAAATAAAGAAGCCGTTGATTTTCAATGAAAATTAGCGGGTTTTTTGTATCTCAAGAAAATCAAGCCAATCCACTATAGGATTGACTGAGACAATGTACCTTTTTCGCGCCCTAAATTGTACCTATTACACCCGCATCTGTTTACCTAAGAACTTACGAGAACGTGGTTTTCCATTTGATGTGAAAATTTCACTACTTACAAAATCACGTGTGGTGGCTGTTAAGCGTAATTTTTCCATTGCCAATGCAATAATGAGTCAAATTGATGGCGTAACGCCTGATATTGATCCTAACACTTTCAAAGAATGTACGGATGAGGTGGTCGATGAACTCCGCTCAGCATTTGATTCAGCAGAGGTTGTTACGTTACCTACCAGAGCGAAAAGCAAGTTAAAATTAAAACCAATGGTAACTACAGGCAGCGGCATTTCCTTGTCGGAGGCACTAGAGCGATTTATTGTTTCTAAAGAAAAAGAAGATGTGCGGCCACTTACAGTTAAGCAGCTAAAACAACGCACTACACATTTTATTGATAGCACCGATGTCAGCGGAGTCGGTGAGGTAACTAGCGCACATGCATTAAGCTACCGTGACTTACTGTTATCACAAGGGCGAAGTCTTAAAACTAATAAGGATTATTTGGCTGCTGTCTCGCAGTTTTTTAAATGGTCTCGTTTGATGCAGCTCATCAAAACCAACCCTTTTACAGATATTAAGCTGCACAACAAATCAATCGATGGCGAAGATTCAGCGCGTAAGCGATGGCAAAATTGCGAAATCAAAACATTGGTGGCTGCTCCAGCATATAAACAAAAGAGTAATGAGTTTAATTGGGTTACCTTACTGATGCTATATCAGGGGCTCAGACCCTCAGAAGCCTGTCAGTTGCGAGTTGATGACGTAAAGCAAGATAGCGGCTTTTGGTGTATTAAAATAAGCGA
>CAKZQF010000070.1 GCA_937139475.1 uncultured Gammaproteobacteria bacterium
GTAACTCGTTATCTTGCAATAAAAAATTTGGATTTTTAGGTCGGCCAATAGTGGCTTGTTGATGGGTAAATGTTTCATAAACTAAAATCCCACCGGGCTTTAATGCCTTAACCAGCTTTTGCATTAACGGGCGGTGTAAATAGCGAAAAACAATGATTGCATCATAAGCTGACTCGGCGAGCTGGTAGGGTGTATTGCTTTCAAGATCTGCCTCTATGATCTTTGCCTGATGATTTTTTTCAACTATTCCAGCCAGCGCTTCGCTGTTTTTATCCAGATAAGTCACATTATAGCCTTGAGATTCCAACCACAGACCGTTTCGACCACTGCCACAGGCAAGATCAAGGATATGGCTATTAGGGGCTAGTAAAGGGACAAGCTGTTTGAGTAATTCGCTGGGGGTAGTGCTGTTGTGTTGCAGGGGCATGGCGTTATCGTATTTGTCGAAAAAGCCAGTGTATCATGAGTAGTCGAGTGAGAGCACAAATAAGGTTATTTGTCTCAACTACTCATCAAGTTTCGGTTTTACTGTGGTTTATGCACTGTTCTAATCATTGGCGGTTGGCCAAGGTAAGCAAGGCGACTGCGGTGCTTAGCGACAATAAATGGCTGGCTTATCTGCGGTGCATTAAATTTAATGTCGTTTCTTAGGGCCATCGTGTTCACCTTTAATCCATCACCAAGCATTACAACTACCTCAGAAGTCTTTAATACTAGCGTATCTTGTGATTCACTTTTCAGTGTGGCGTTTGCGGCAAAAGTTACTGCTACGCTTGAAATCACAAGGGCGATTTTGATTAGGGTGTTCATGATGGTTCCTTTTATAAGTTGTGCTAATTGGTTAGCTGAGTAATTTAGCGACTTCGCTAAGATGGTGATAATGTAATCAATAAAGTTTGCGTCAACAAACGATAAAATGTAATATTTCGCATTAGAAAAACTAATAATAAGTCGGGGCGCGGATGTCCAGAAGATTACCACCTTTAAATGCTTTAAGAGTTTTTGAAGCAGCGGCTAGACACCTCAGTTTTACTAAGGCTGCAGAAGAGCTTTTTGTGACGCAGGCCGCAGTAAGCCACCAGATCAAGTCGCTTGAGGATAACTTGTCGATCAAGCTTTTCCGTCGTAAAAATCGAGCATTGTTACTGACCGAGGAAGGGCAGAGTTATTTTCTCGATATCAAAGATATTTTCATTAATTTAACTGATGCAACAGAAAAGCTATTATCTAAAACCGCCAGCGGTGCCTTAACTGTTGCTTCGCCGCCAAGTTTTGCTATTCAATGGCTGGTGCCAAGGCTTGCTCAGTTTAGTGAATTACACCCTGAGATTGATGTGCGGATTAAAGCAATCGATTTGGATGAAGGGATGTTAACCGATGATGTGGATGTCGCCATTTATTACGGGCGCGGTAATTGGCCGAGTATTCGCTCAGATAAACTGCGCAGCGAATACCTTATCCCTGTCTGTGCGCCCTCACTGTTAACCAAGGGTGAGGGGCTCAACTCCCCAAAGGAGCTTAATAAATATACATTGCTCCATGATATGTCTCGTAAAGATTGGAAGCTTTGGTGTCGGCAAGTGGGGGTGACTAGTGTCAATGTTAATCAGGGGCCGATTTTTAGTTTGTCCTCATTAGTCTTGCAGGCAGCAATATATGGTCAAGGTGTAGCGCTAGGCTATAGTGTACTTGCACGACCAGAAATAGAGGCCGGGCGCTTAGTCTGTCCATTTGAAGAGTTTTTGCTTAGTAAGGATGCTTATTACATCGTATCAGAAGAGAGCAGTAGTGAGCTGGGAAAAATAAAAGTCTTTAGAGAGTGGATGTTAAGTCTATTCAAATTAGAGGAATCGATGAGCCAAATGCCAATGGGATTAAGTTAATGGCAAAATTTTTAATTATTTTCGCTGCTCTAAATGGGGCGTTAGCGACAGGATTAGCTGCTGTTGCCAGTCATTACCCAAGCTTACAGGGGCCGCTTTATCTTTTGGACATATTTAGCAAGGCTAATAGTCAGCATTTTGTGCATACCCTTGCCTGTTTGGTGACTGCGTTAACTGCTTATTTTACGCAGCAGCGCAGTTGGTTAGTTGCTAGCTGCTTATTTGCGCTTGGTATCACGTTATTTAGTTATACCTTGTATCTATTTGCCTTTACTGGCGCTAAAATTGCCGGGTTTTTAACACCTCTTGGGGGTGTTTGTTTTATTTTGGGTTGGCTGAGTATTGGTATTGCTGCTTGGCGCTTAAATAAGTTGACTCAGTTTAGTGAGAAATAAAGAATGAATAATGGTTTATTGCTGTATTGCCGCCGTGGTTTTGAGAAAGAATGTGCTGGAGAAATCCAGCAATTAGCAACTGATCAAGAAGTTTATGGCTATTGCGTTGTTAGCGATAACTCTGGCTATGTTACGTACATTACCAGTGATTTGGCAGAAGCAGATAAGTTAGCCAAGCGTATTTCGTTTAATAAGTTAGTTTTTGCACGACAAATGTTCGTGATCACCTCAGCGCTTAAAGACTTACCAAGTGATGATCGTGTGTCTGCTATTTTAGCAGCGAGTGAGTCAATGCCATTGTGTGGCGATATACGTGTCGAAACCCCCGATACTAATGAAGCTAAAGAGCTGCTCGGGTTTTGTCGAAAATTTACGGTGCCGCTTCGTGGCGCGCTGCGGAAAAGAGAAATACTAACGGCTAAAGAGCACAGTAAGAAACCGGTGTTGCACTTGATGTTACTTGATTCAAGCACTGGCTTTTTAGGTTATTCCTACCCTAATAATAACTCGCCATTCTTTATGGGGATACCGCGCCTTAAATTCCCAAGCGAAGCGCCAAGTCGCTCGACGCTAAAGTTAGAAGAAGCCATTTTGTTGTTTGTACCCAAGCATCAAATAGAGCAACGGATGCATTCGGGAATGACTGGTGTCGATCTTGGCGCATGCCCCGGCGGCTGGACGTATCAACTAGTACGTCGAGGCTTGTTTGTTAGCGCCATCGATAATGGGCCGATGGCTCAATCGTTAATGGATACCGGACAGGTAACTCATTACATGGAAGATGGCTTTAAGTTTCAACCGGAAAAATCAGTCGACTGGATGGTCTGTGATATGGTGGAAAAGCCGATTATGGTCGCCGACTTAATGTCAGACTGGTTAGTTAAAGGCTGGACTCGCGCTACCATATTTAATCTAAAATTGCCGATGAAAAAGCGCTTTGTCGAAGTGTATAAATGCCTTGAGTTGATCGAGAGCAAGCTACGCCGTGCCGGGTTCAATTATGAACTACAGTGCAAGCATTTATACCATGATAGAGAAGAAGTTACTGTTGCAGTTCAAATAATCAAATAGCACTAGCGCTAACATTAGTCTAGCGGGCAACGAGGAGCGCTTGTAAGCATTAGCTGGCAGAGCTCCTCAAGTGCATTCGCTGATATCTTTAATTTACGGCAAACTGATTTTAAGTGAGCATTAACGCTAGGATCTTTAAAGCCGACACCGCGATAGATATGTTGAGTCAATATTAGGGATAACTGATAGCCTGCCATAAGCTCAGCCTGAAAGAGGTTGTTGCCCTTTAGGGTATCATTTTCTTTTAGCAGCAGCTGTTTAATCGCTTTATTACCCTCCCAAAATCTAGCTAGTGTATTGATTATTTGCGTTTGTTTGGGATTATTAGTCAAACCAAATAAACCAGCGGCGTGCAGCGGGTTAATATCATTTAAAGCGACTTTTTCATTCGGACTTACTTGATGGATGCGTTGGTCAAAATACAGTGGTGCCACATTTAACAAAACAAACATTGCAAGCTGGTCAGGCAATACGTCTGTTGTATATTCACTAATATGGCGAGCGATGAATAGTAATGAGTCAACTTGGTTCTCTAATATCGCCAACGCAGGAAACTGGTAGCAAGCCAGTTGCTGACGGAGCGCTAAGATAGCAAGTAGCGGCCTTGATTGAACAAACCCAGCCATTTGCAGCGCGTGGAAGCTGTTATTGAACCGGCGTCCGGGATATTGGCTCGCTAATGAGGCGATTAGATTGTCCCCTAAAGCTGGCAATGCATTGATGTTACGTGCAATCTCATCTTGCTCTGGATATAAGTTGTCTAATGATTCAAATAAACTGGCTAAGGCAGGCACTGGCTTGAGTCGACCAACTGAGTGGCAAGCGTCACTCCCTCTATTTACAGTGTGTTCTTCTAATAGACTAAACAAGGTGGCATCTGCAATGCTAGTTGGGCAGCTTTGTAGCGTTATACTCTCGTGTGGTAGTTCTCGCTGTGATGTAGCGCTTATTTTTAGCGCACCCTCTACCTCATCAAAATGCTGCACTAACATGCTGCCACCGAGCGTATTAACTGATGTGATCAGGCCAATACCCTGAGGAGGCAAGTTAACGATCATGCCGAGTCTGGATTGAGTTAAACATTGCGTTAGCTGCTCAAGGCAATGTGCGCTATATAGCTGAGGCCGTCTGGCAAGGTAGCTTAATGATTGGCTAATTGTAAAAGGTGCTCGTTGATGGCGAGGAGTGATTAGTTCAACAAACTTATTGAGCAATGATAGCAGTTGGCCACTGTGACTTATTTGATGGGACTTTAATTTTTTTGGATAACCACTACCATCTAAAAGCTCTTGGTGTTGCATAATCGCATAGATAGAGTTCTTATGCATAAGCTTTGATTTATATGAGTAATTTGCGCTGTGTAGTGGATAGTTCCAGTAATGTTTTTGCTGGGCTGGGTTAAGCTTTTGGCGTTGATATATGGCAGTAGATAGCTGATGCCCTTGAGTGTCTAAGCCTATCCGCATGGCTAATGCTGCGCTGATTAGCTCGGATGTGTAGTAACTGTGAAAATGAAATTGCTGGGCTAACTTACTCAGGATAACTGCAGCACAAAATGCATGATGAGTCTGTGGCGATACTTGTGTGGTTGGGCGTATGGCTAACGCCAGCAGCAGCGACTTATTGTCAGGTGATAGTGAGTTGAGTTGCTCGCAGGTAATAACGATCTGTGCTTTTAACTTGGTGGTGCTCGCTGATTTTCCGTCAAAGCCGCTTAATACGTTATTTAATTGATTTCTCAACTTAAGCATAAACTGTGCAATAGACATTACTGGTGAGGCCACGTTTATTTAATCTCCACAAAAGGTGTATTTATAGTCACTAAGTGACCCACCTAGTTGAATATTTTGTTTTAATCGCACTAGTCGATAGCTTAGCTGAGCTTGTGAAATATTTTGTTTGAGTTTAGCAATATTCTTGCTTTGCTCTTGCTCACCAGCCGTCAATGCATTTTTTAGTGTGCCAAATTGCGTCAATAATGATAAGGCAGCCTTGGGGCCCAGCCCAACAACACCGGGAATTTTATTGCCACTTTGTCCGACAATAGACCAGTAGTCGAGTAGCTGAGAAGGAGCAACTGAAAATTTATTTTGGGTAAATAGTTCATCTTGCCACTGTTGCTTAAAGTGATCCCAAATAGCGACCCCCTGAGGAAGTAGCTGTAAGTAGCCCTGGTCTGTCGAAATTATCGTGCACTTGTTCTTGGTATTATGGTGGCGAACTTTGTGTGCGAGTGTTGCGATAACATCATCAGCTTCGTCGTGTATGGGTTGGATGATATGCACGCCCATTGCTTGCCAAAATGTTTTTAATTGAGGCAATAATTGCGCTAATTCAGTACTCATTGGCTTGCGGTTTTCTTTGTATTGTGGGTATATCTCTTTACGCCAGTTATCACCGTCGCCATCGAAAACGGCAATTAGGTGGCTAGGCTGATGGCCTCGGATAAGTTTGTTTATTGCTTGCTGGGTCAATCCGATTAACTGCTGGGGATCAACCTTTGTTTGGTTGGGTATTGACTGTAATCCCCCTTCAACTCGGCGAATGAGGTTGAGGGCATCAATGAGTACAAGATGGATCTGTCGGCTATGTACTGAGTTGGTCATTTTATGCCATTGTCACTGATGCTGGTTATTTAATAACGACTTGGTCGCGCCCAGAGTTCTTAGCTTTGTATAACGCTTGGTCTGCTCGCTCAAATGTCGATTCCGGACTTTGATCTTCGAGTCTAACTTTGGTAGCACCCAATGAAATAGTAATCGTAAGATTCTTTTGTTTAAACTTAAACGGAATCGCTTTAACGTTTTCGCGAACTCTGTTGAGTATCTGGTCTACGGCAACCTTGGTCGCCAGCGGGATCAAAAAGACAAATTCTTCTCCGCCATAACGGGCAATAAACTCACTGCCACGCAAAGAGCGGCTGATAGCGGATGCAATGACCTGTAATGTCTTATCACCGGCATTGTGGCCATAGGTATCATTAATTCGTTTAAAGTGATCAATATCTGCCACTACAACCCATAACGGTTTGTCATAGTCTTTAGCTTTTTGGAACTCACTTTTAAAACGTTGATTGAGTGCTGAGCGATTAGGAAGCTTGGTTAAAGGATCTGTTAAATTCAGCTGCTTTTGTTGATCAAGCTGAGATTTATAATCTTGCGCCTGAGCTTCCACTTTTGACAGGTTTTCTGCCATACTTTTAAGTTGCTGGGCTAGCTTTTCGTGTTCCTGCTGATCAAATTGTTGCTTATAAGCCATTGCTTTAACGATATTACTTATTTCTTTTGAAATGCGTTTTTTCAAGCTAATAGTATCGCTACCATCATCAACAGCACGCTGGATATTATCCACATTTAAATGAATATCAAGATCCCATTTCTCACGGGCCAGCTTTGTTGAGTTATTTTGATCCGAGCTTTCATCGACAATCTGTTTTACATTGGAAAGCGCTTCATTTAGCGCCTGTAGAAAATATTCAGATGTCTCTTTTTCATTGTTGATATTCTTTAACAGTAAAGCGATTAGTTCCTTACTATTTCTTAGTAGTTCATCAATGTTGACCGTTGCATTTAGGTCGCTGTGTAATTTTTGTAGTTGTGGTTTATGTGCAATATTTACATGAATGTCTTGATATAAATCGATGAAAGATTTTTTGTGTTGGTCAAACAATGTAAATTGTTCAGTGAGCGTGACTTTAGATGTATGCTCAAGGGCTTTTACGGCCGCGCGATAGTTTTCTAAGACTAAAATAACTTGGCGTAACAGGGAGCCTGTACTGACATCATTTTTATTTAATGGCACGTCCGTTAATGGATCGGTAGATAACGACTCCAAAGAAAGTAGCTCGGCATTGTGTTTATCGAACCGTACTTTTTGTTTTACGATATCCTTATGGAGCTTTTTACGCAATTTTACGATAGTAGCCAATGATTCAGGAGGGATATTATCAACCCCTTCTTTTTCAATATTAGCGATAAGCAAAGAAAGTTCATGGTCTAAAGCGTCACTCTGGCCTTGGTTTACCTGGTAGACCTCATGCAATAACTGCGTAATCATCTTGTTTGCTTACTCCGGCTTACTCTTAAAGGTAATTCTGTCCCAGTCTACAGCGGAATGCCCATTGGACTCAAGAGTTATTAGATTGTTTTTAATCGAGTAAATCCATTCACTACGAGATGAAAAATTAAAAATACTACTTTGAGAATTTTCTTTGGCTTTTGCCAGTATCCAATGACTATAAGTGGGCGCTGGAACACTAGACTGAACGCCTGCCAACATTGCCAATGCTAAATTTAGTGTATTATTTGCTTCATTGTCATTAGGGGACTGGAAAAAAGGGAGCAAGCTTGCTGCGCCAATTTGTACTGGAAACTTAGTTAACGTGAGATGTTGGCATTGTGATGGCGCGCAGGTAATAACATCATTAATTACTGATTCGAAGAAGTTTTCCGTTGTTCCCACTTCATTTGACAGTGCGCAAATGATTGTCGAATCGTTTAGGGAAAATACTTTACCACTAAGCTTCTCTGACAGGCCCGTTAACCACTGTTGATGTAATTGGTGCGCCTGTTCAGGATTAAAGTATTGGTTTAGGCTTGGTATTAGCGGTAAATTAATTGCCAATAGAAAGTCTTTCTCTCTATAGTGCAGACTAAACGTAGACACCAAGGATTCGACTAAATTGAGTGAAGGCAAGCGCTGATTAGAGTTTGTAAGAGATCTCGTTACTTTCTTTGAGGTTCCTCTTATGTATCGCCAGCTTACAATCAGTGTTAAAAGGAATACTATTACCATTATGGCCAGTGCCGTTGAAGTAAACGCCAGTTGTTTGCGTGAATCTTTTAATTGCTGATTTAAATTAGCAACCCTAACCTCATTAGCAATGATGGTCTTTTGTAAGCTATCTGGTGCAGGACTGTCTGATTTAGCCTGCTTTTGTTGTGACTGTTGTTTTTCCAAATCACTTATTTGTTGATGTAACCCATCAGTTAATGCTTGGCTATGTTTATTAGCCAAGTCAAAGTTTTTTACCTGTGTATAAGCTAAGACTAGCAGCTCGCGAATATCATTTTTCAGCTTAATTTCTTTACGTTCAACAGCCGTTTGGAGTGCCTGCTCCAAATAGTTTATCGCTTGATCGTAGTTAGTTAACTCAATTTGATTTTTACCAAGGTTGAAATTGCTATGCATCAAATTGTAGGGATGATCGACAGCACGAAACATCTCGTTAGCGCGGCTAAGGTATTCTTGCGCTTTGATAAAGTCTTTTTGTTTAAGGTAAATTGAACCAATATTATGTGTCGCTAACGCGACGAATAATGACTTCTGCTCTTTGGCATTATTGAGGGCGTTCAAAAATTGCACGATAGCCATGTTGTCGTTGCCAGACTCATCATAGGCAATCGCTAAATTATTATGCGCCCAGGCTAGCTGGATCTGATTTTGCGATACCTTAATCGACTTTATTGCGTCTTCCCCATACTTAATCGCTAATTCATAATTTTGAGCTTTACGATAAAACCGGGACACTTGAATCAGCACTTTGGGTAAATAGATACTGTTATTGTTATGGGCTAATTTATAAGTTTCCATTAACAGTTCTTCGGCTTGTCCTATTTGTTGACTAGCTAAATAATATTTTGAAAAATCTAATCTTGCATCGATTTCAATCTTTTCTGCGCCAGCAGTTTGAGCGGTTGAAATTGCTTTGATGATATAACGCTTCGCCTGTTCAGGCTTTTTTAAAAACATTAATAACGAACCAAGCTTTTGATAAGCCTTGGCATGCAATAAAGCCAACGGGGGGGGGGCATTATTGGGGGCAATGCTTAAGACTTGCTCGAATTGGGTGACGGCGCTGGGATATTGTCGTAAACCAACACTAGATACAATCGCACGGATATAATAAGCATTTGCGAGCTCAAATGGTGCGTCGGATAGTTGTAATAGCTCAATCCCTTGGTTGGAGTAATCTAATGCCGCGCGGTATTCTTTGCCATTAAATGATTGGTTTGCGAGTAACAAAAAGACAGAAGCTAATGAAGAACCTGTTTGGCTTTTTAGTTTGGTTCTTAGTGCTGCCGTCTTTTTCTGGGGGTCAGTAGGCAGCGTCGTTTCGATGATGGAGAGTGAAGGTGCAAAAATCAACTGTTCTGCTTTCGCATTAGGCAGCAAAACACCAGCTAGCAATACAAATAGGATGCTAGCGAAATACCTTTTAGAATTAGTTCGGGCCATTAAAATTATAATTTGTAAAACCAAGGATACTATTATTAGTATACAATAGCGCTCGCTTTTACATCTCCAACATAAAATAAGAAAATAATAAAATGAAAAAACTCATCGGTTTATCAGCTCTATTATTGAGCAGTCACAGTGCGTTAGCGACTGTAAAGTATCATATCGATTTATCAACTCCAGAACATCATACGGCAACAATTTCGATGACATTACCTGGCGGTACTAGCGAAGCTAATGTCATGATGCCTGCTTGGCGTACCGGTAAATATAAAATACTAGATTTGGCCAATGGTGTAAGAGAATTTTCTGCAACCAATGCTACGGGGAAATCGCTGGAATGGCAACATGGAGATAAGGCAACCTGGACGATTAGTAATCCATCAAAACAGCCAATTACTGTAAGTTACACCGTGTATGCTAACCAACTCGGAGTGCGGACAAGGCATATTGATGATAGCCATGCTTATTTAGATGCGACTGGCTTGTTTATGTATGACCCTAAGCGCAGAGACGAAGATATCTCAGTTGAATTAACCGTGCCAAAGCATTGGAACAGTTATGCGGGAATGGAGCGTAAAGGCGCTCACCATTTTGTTGCTGATAACTATGATGTGTTAGTTGACTCACCGATTGAAACTGGTATTAGTGAAGTTTTTGACTTTAAAGAAGATGGTAAGGACTATCAATTGGTTATTTGGGGGGAGGGTAACTACAACGCTCCACAGATGGCTAAAGACCTACAACAGATGGTTGGCGCAAGTCAGAATATTTGGCAGGGCTACCCGTTCGATAAATATGTTTTTATGGTTCATGCAACGACAGACGCTCGCGGCGCAACTGAGCACCTAAATTCAACTATTATTCAACGTAAGCGATTTACCTTTGCTCCGCGTAAAGAATACTTAAGCTTCCTAAAAACAGCTGCGCATGAATTTGTACATACTTGGAATGTAAAAGCTTACCGTCCAGAAGGTGTTGCTAAGTATGACTATCAGAAAGAAAACTATACGGACTTGTTGTGGATATCTGAAGGTTCAACCAGCTATTTCCAAAGTCAGTTGCTATTACAATCTGGCCTAATAACGCAAAAAGAGTTTTTTGAAGATCTGGCCAAGCGTATCGATGCCCATATTAAAAAGCCCGGTAAAAAAGTGCAGTCAGTGGCACAGTCGAGTCATGAAAGCTGGATTGCCATGCCAGGTGATTTTGCGAACAACAATAGTGTAAATATCTACTCCGAAGGTTTTATGGCGTCTTTGGCACTTGATTTCCAAATGCTATCTGACTCCGAGCTTAAAGCTGGTTATAGTGAACTGCACCGTGAATTATTTAATCAGCACCGCCTGCCAAAGCCATTTAACTCAGTGGATGTACAAAACCTTGCTCAATCACTGACAGGCAAAAGCTATAGCCAATGGTGGCTAAACAATATTGAATCGCCATTGGCGATTGATTTTAATAACCTTTTGAATAAAGCTGGTTTGGAGTTTACCTACCCCAAGAAAGCCAAAGATATTGCAATGACTGGTTTTAACAGTACGAGCAAAGATGGCTTAGTCACGCTAACGCGTGTATTAAAAGACTCACCTGCATGGCTGTCTGGTTTAAACGTTGCTGATCAAATTGTTGCGATTAATGGCCTGAAAGTGACGCCGGCAAGCCTTAAAGTTCGCTTAGCACAATACAAAGCAAACGAATCAATTACTTTAAGTGTGTTTAGACGTGACCGCCTTGTTGAGAAGACGTTAGTGCTTAGTCAGCAGAAAGATAAAAAGCCTTTGATTCAGGCTATTAAGAAGCCAACTCGCGCACAGAAAGCGTTCTTCAAAGCTTGGTTAGGTGTTGATTTTCCAAAAGCGAAGAAAAAATAGCGTAAGGTTAATTTAGACATTCACTTATTTGTCGCATAAAAAAAGCAGCCAACAGTAAAAAATACTATTGGCTGCTTTGTTCGTTTTAGAGGCTATAGGTTAGCTTCTTCGCCACCCAATAAGTCAACAAGGGCCGGAATAAACTGCTCGAATTCCCCAGTCATAATGGCAAAGTCGGCATCAAAGCAAGCTGCTTTGTCTGCTTTATCCTGATCTTCTTGCTGCTCTGTTACAACATCGGTAAATTTAACCCGTTTAATTGTCATGTCTTCATTTAACACAAACGTCATTGAATCGCCGTATTGTAACGCTGCCTTAGTAACAAACATGCCATTTTCAATGTGCGCTTGAATTTCTGTCGATAAAAGGTCTTGATTCTTACAACGTAACACCGCCCCGTTTTCTAACGGACTTTTTAATTCAGCTTCTTCAAGTAAGGTAAATGGCGCGGTACTTTCTTCACCAGTCAGCCATTGCGTCATTGTTTGATCAACAGGGGTTTTGCTTTGCACCGGAAGTACAGCGAGTGAGCCGATTGATTTGCGCAATAACGCGAGTAAGTCTTCCGCTTTATTGTGGCTAGATGCATCAACAATGATCAACCCTTGCTTTGGGGCAATATAAGCGAAGGTAGAACCTAAACGAGAAAAAGCGCGTGGTAATAGTGTGTGAATGATTTCTTCTTTAAGGGCATCTTTTTCTTTCTTTTTGACTGGGCGAGCTGTCTCTTGCTCAATCATTTCAACCTTTTCATCAAGTGCTTCTTTGATAACTGATGCTGGTAACATTTTATCTTCTTTGCGCGCGCACAATAAAATATTGCCATCGGTTACATGGATTAAAGAGCTCCCATGTTTCCCCATTGGTTTGCTCCAGCCATACTTACTTTGTTCTTGGCTGTTACATGGGCGAAAGGCAAATTCTTCAAGCCGTGTTTCGAGCTGGTCGCTGCTAAGCTCAATGGGAGTCGATAAACGATAAACGATAAGGTTCTTAAACCACATAATATTCACTTCTTTGTAAGAAAAGGCCAAGCTAATTATTCAACAATAGTCGAGGCGAAGATTGATAATGACAAAGAGTGTATGCAAAAGGACAGCAATTGGCAATCGCTGTCATGCTCTGGTGAAGTTGATTTGGTGGAGGTTAGCGTTTTGGGATCGGAAACTCTATCGTGTATTTTAGTCCCTGCCCAATCTTGCTATCGGCGGTTACTTTGCCGTTAAATCCCTGGGTAATGATGTTATACAAAATGTGTGTCCCTAAACCACTACCACCTTGACCTCGCTTAGTGGTATAGAATGGCTCAAATAAATGTTCAAGGTTGTCGGGGGAGAGACCAACACCGTCATCGGTATAAACCAAATAGACCATTTCCTGGTCATGTGAAAAGTCGAACGATATTATGCCGTTATCTTTGTTAGGAAATGCATGAATAAGCGAATTTAAGATAAGGTTGGTATAAATTTGTGAGATGGCACCTGCTTGACAATAAATCACTAGCTTTTCATCGCCAGTAATGACCACCCGATGTGACCCTCGTTTAAACTTAGGCTGTAGCGAAACTAACACTTCTCTTAAATAGTAAACCAGATCCACATCGCGGCTTGCTTCGCTCGTTTGGTCAACTGAAATATCTTTAAAGCTCTGAATGAGTTGTGATGCTTTATCCAGATTGGTGAGTAATAAGGCACTACAGTTGTTGGCATTATCAATAAACTTGCTCATATCGGCTTGCGTTAACGCTTTGTCTCTGATTTTATTTTCCAGTGTCTTCAAGCATTCTCGTAAGTAACTGGCGGCGGTAACCCCAATACCAACAGGTGTATTTATTTCATGTGATATTCCTGCAACTAACCCTCCTAAAGAAGCCATTTTTTCTGATTCTACCAGCTGAGACTGAGTCTTTTTAAGTTGCTCCAAAGACTTTATGAGCTCCTTTTCATTATGCTCTAAAGCACTTTTTTGTGTGGCGAGCTTTTCAACGGTATCGCTTAGAATGGCCGTTTTGTTTGAGACCTGTACTTCTAAAAAAGTGTTTTGTTGGTCTAATAGCGTATTGGCTTCAATTAACTGGCGTTGAGTCTTCTCAAGGTGCTGCTTGTATTCATCCAGTTTTTCCAACATTGAGTTAAACGATCGGGTGAATAGACTCAGCTCATCCTTGTGTAATGTCGGTGCATTAATTTGTGCCTTAGTTAAGTTATCAAGATCTATTTCAGTAATGTTATCGCTCAACTCTTTTAGCGGAGTCGTTAATAGCACATGAAATAGGTATTTGATTAAGTAGGAAATCAAAATGATACTAAGAAAGGCACTCACCATGGAGAATAACACTTGAACGCGCATCGCATTAAAAACGATTGAACTATCTGAGAGAATAGCGATGTAACCGATATTGTTGGGGCCTGTAGGGCTGCTACCAGAGGAAAAAGAAAAATTTAGCTGGGCGAGGTAGCCAAAATAGTGTTGATATTGAATATGGCCTAGGGAATCGCTAAGCAGGGGCATTTCATCCAAGCCTTCGCTTTGATAGATAATTTGTTCGTTTTCATCATAAATAAAAACTGCCTTTACAAAACTCATCTCGGTTAAGCCACGACCAATAGCGATAATTTGTTCGCTATCTATTTCCCAGATTGCCTGACTAAGACTGACACTGATTGTTCTTTCTAATTGTTGAATCTCTTCTGATATTTCTGTTTTAACCATCAGGTGAGTTGAAAAAAGATGAATGTTCATGATGACAATAGTCAGCAAGACATAAGAGGTCAATACGGTACGCAGAAGCCTTTTCGAGATGCTTTCAGTTGCCATTCGAAGACATCCTTTTGTTTAGAAAAAACAAAGTGATTAGTTTTTTTTTCAGTGTCTGTTAAAAGTAGTTTAAAGGCTTTAAAATAGCAACGTTGTAATGGTTATTAAGGGCCAGCATGCGAATACTCCACACCTCCGATTGGCATTTAGGGCACCAGTTGCTAGGCATATCAAGAGAATATGAACAGCAATGTTTTCTCAACTGGTTATTTGAACAATTGCAGTCACAAAAAATTGATAGCCTGATTGTTGCCGGGGATATTTTTGATAGCGCAAATCCTCCCGCATGGGCATGGCGTCTTTTGTATCAGTTTTTAGCTAAAGTAAAGCAGCAGCTTCCGGCGCTCGATTTACTGTTGGTTGCCGGCAACCATGACTCGCCAAGCAAACTCGATGCGCCAGACCATTTACTCAAAGCATTTGATATTCACCTGATAGGCTCTTTGCCGCGCTTAAGTGATAACTCTCTTGATTTTGACAAGCTAATCATCGAGCTTACTAATGGTGAAGGAGAGGTTGCTGCACGTGTGGCTGCTGTACCATTTCTTCGTCCGGGAGATTTAGACCTTTCAAGCATTGAAGACGATGTTGAAGATAAGTTGGTTGCTGGCGTGCAGCGTATATATAGCCAGTTAGGTGAGCGCATTGAACAACTAAATAACTCGCAGCAAGCGAGCATAGCAACAGCACATGCCTATCTTGTCTCGAGTCAAATTAGTGAAATGTCAGAAAGGCGTATCTTAGGCGGTAACCAGCATGCTCTACCTGTAGAGCAGTTTGCTTGTCAGTTTGATTATACGGCGCTCGGTCACCTCCACAAACCACAACAATTGGCAGGACAGCCAGTTCACTATAGTGGTTCCCCAATCCCGATGTCTCTGTCAGAGAAAAACTATAAGCATCAGGTGAAGGTGATGGAATTTGAATCGGGGAAGCTAAACAGCGTGCAAAGCGTGATTATTCCGCGCCAGGTTGAGCTACTCAAAATCCCCGCGCAGCCGGAACCGCTGGAGCAGGTGTTGCAACAGTTAAAGCAATTATCGTTACCCTCAGTAGAGCGACATCAGCAACCCCTGTTGGAAGTTAGCGTTTTATTGGAAAAACCACAATCGATGCTACGTCAGCAGATTGTAAAAGCGCTTGAAGGACAATCCGTTCGCTTGGTGAAAATTACCAGCCATTATCTAGAGCGCGAAGATAAGGCACCGATTAAGTTCAATGAAAACCTTGATCAGATTCAACCTGAGCAGGTGTTCAAACTGAAATATCAACAGCAGTTTAATTGTGATGCACCTGAGCGCTATGTGACAGCATTTAATGACCTGCTTGTTAAAAGCTATGCTGATGAACAATAAACCAAACTATCTGGCTAATACCTTGGAGCCGAAACATCAATGAAGATTATTTCACTTAGTGGTGAGAACCTCGCTAGTTTAGCTGCGCCTTTTAGCATCAACTTTGCGCAAGGGGTATTAGCTGACGCTGGGTTATTTGCTATTTGCGGTAACACAGGCTCAGGAAAGAGTACGTTACTCGATGCAATCTGTTTGAGCTTGTTTGATGCAATGCCGCGATTTAGCACCAGCCGCCGCGGCCCAGCAATAGGGCATGCACAAAGTGATGAGAATGAACGCCTTAAAAGTAATGATGTTAGGCATATCATGACGCGGGGCGCGGGAAGCTGTTTCTCTCAGGTCATTTTTGAACTCGATAATGGTAATAGATATCAAGCGACATGGACATTGAAACGGGCCAGAAATAGCGCCAATGGTCGTTTTCAGGCGCAGGAAATGGAACTGCTTGATTGTTCGTCTAAGCAAGTGTTAGCCGTAAAAAAAACGGAGGTGTTAGCCTTAATTGAGACATTGATAGGCCTCAATTACGAGCAATTTAGGCGTTCTGTTCTCCTTGCACAAGGCGACTTTGCTGCATTTTTAAAGGCGCCTGCAAAAGAACGTTCTGATTTATTGGAACGTATTACTGGTACGGAACTCTATTCAACGATTTCCAAGTTGGCCTTTACCACCGCCAAAGAAAGCGAACAACAGCTGAAGTTATTACAGTCTAAACTCGGTGAAGTAAGCTTGCTGCCAGAACATGCCCAGCAAGAGCTAACGAAGCAAATTAGTAAAGTAAATGAGTCGGTGGCTAAAGTTGGTGAACAACAACTACAGTTGCAATGGTTAGAGCAGACGCTTGAGCAACGAAACACGACACAGTCACAGATTGATGAAGGTGTGCATGAACTCAGCCTGGTACAGAAAAAGTGTGATGAACAAGCGCATACCAATCAGTTACTAGAACAAATTGAACTCGCTCAAGATGCTAAGTTTACTCAGGTGCAACTGGCTCAAAACATCAAAAAATCACAGCAATTGACTCACCAACATTCATCGTTGCACCAAGATGTTGAGAAGCAAAACGAGCGTGTGGGGGATACTCAAGGGCAAGTGCAACAGCTTGATGAGCTAAAGCAACAAGCGCAATTGGATTATGATAAACAATTGCCACAAATTGAACTTGCGATAACAAGACAAAATGATATCGCCCATTTGCTGGAGAAAATCAATCAAGATAGTCAGCAAATAACGCTTATAACAACCCAAAAAGAGCAAGTTCAGGGTAAACTTGAACACAATGTCACGCAGCTAAGGCAACAGCAGCAAACCTCAACAGAAATAGCACAATACCTTGCTGGGCACCAAGCAATAGCACCGCTGGTTAATAATCTTGCCTCACTGGAGCAAGGCATAATAGATTACCAACAACTTAACGAAAGTTGCATGCAGTATCAGCTTAAAATTGAACAGGGCAATAACAAGCTCGCTTCATTACAAAATCAGCTACGCACTGACAAGCAATCAGAAATTACTCAGCAACAACAAATAAATACGCTAAATCAACAGCTTCAACAATATGCACGTATGTTTGAAGAGGCTAGTCTTGAAAAAATAGAGCGTCAGCAAAACGAATTACAACAGCGACTAACCGATTGTACTAGTCAACAACAGCTGGTAGTTCAGGGCTTAGACTATCAAGTGATGATTGGTCAAAAAGAGCAACAGCTGCAAGAGATCGTTGCTCACCTAGAGCAACTTAGAAGTCAGTATCAGCAAATTAAGCAGGCGCTTAATTCTCATCAACCAGCATTGGAAGAGGCCGCTAATAGCTTAAATCAAGCGCGTAATGTCATGTCACTGCATGACCACCGCCAGCAACTCGTTGACGGTCAAGCATGCGCCTTGTGTGGCTCACTGGAACACCCGTACACGAAAGAGCAAGCGGTTGGTGAATTACTTGTTGAACAATTAAATCAGCGTTTTGAGCAGTTGACTAAAGAAGGTAATGAACTTACCAATCAACTGACAAAACTCGATGCGATAGGGCAAGAGCAAGCCGCATTGCAGCAGACTATTAGCAAAGAAATAGAGCAACTAACATCGCTGTTAAATGGCTTGGGGTATGCGAATGTATCGTTGGCACAACAGGCAAAACTTGAAGAAGATATTGCCAACCTAAAGCAACAGATTGAACAGACAAAAACGCAGTATCAACAAGCTGTAAATGAAGCAGAACAAGCACGTCAGGTTGAACAGCAGTTAATTAAAATGCGTCACCAATTAGAGTTAACTCATCAGGCCATCACCAATGCTAACAATGCGATTGCCACGATAGAGTCGGAACAACTTGTGGAGCAGCAGTATTTAACTCAATATTCGGGGCAGCTCAATCTAACTGTCGAAGCACTTAGTCAGGGCCATCCTCAGGCCAACTGGCCAATGTTGTTGCAAGACAATGAACAACTCGATGATTACCGATCGAAATTAGCCGGTGACGTTGAACAGTTTATCGAAAAAAATAACCAGCATGAGCAATTAAACCTCCAATTGAGAGAGCTTGAGCAAAGCAAGGTCATGCTAGCTGAGCAAGAGCATCAACTGATGCACCAAATCAAGCCATTAGAGCAGCAATTGGCTAAAGATAAACAAACGCTGGCTCAGTGGGAAAGTGAAATACAAAGCCTAACCAATGGTGTCGAGCCAAGCGCACATAAACAAATGTTGGAGAAACAGTTAAACCAGCTGAATCAAGCGTGGCAAAATGCGCAGCACGCCTTACTCAATGGCAATAGTGAATTAAGTATATTGCAAAGTAAATTACAGCAGTGCCAAGAGCAGCAAGCTGACTTATCCCAGCAGTTTGAATTGTTGCAGAACGACTGGTTGGCCTGGCAAAAGAAACTATCGTTAGATGAAAAGCAGCTAACTGAGTTGCTTAGTTATGAGTCTAGTTGGATTGTTGAAAATAAACAGCAATATGCAGCGTTAATGCAAAGCCTTCATCAACATCAAGCGGTAATAGAGCAGTTAAGGCGTCAAATAGAAAGTATTAACCTTAAGCTAAGTCAGCAAGAGCCAATGTTGCTTAATCTCCTGCCACAATTAGCCCCTGAGCCAGCAGTGAGTACGACTAAGCAACGTGAGATGTTGGCTGAGTCGTTAAGTGCTAGTTTAAAGTGCTTAACTGAGGAGCAGTTTACTTATCGCAGTCAGCTTGAACAACATAATCAAGCGATGGTGCGTTTTGGTCAATTACAGCAAGAAATTGAGCAGCAAACGGTTGAAACTAAATTATGGTTAGATATGAAAGAGCTGATCGGCAGCGCCGATGGTGCAAAGTTTAGAACTTTTGCGCAAAGCCTGACCCTTGAACAAATGTTAATTAGTGCCAATCACCATCTTATTGATCTGGCTCCACGCTATCAACTTCAAGCCGTACCGAGTAGTGAGCTTGATTTACAGGTCATCGATTTAGATATGGGCGATGAAGTACGGTCTATTGATAGCTTATCGGGCGGGGAATGCTTCTTAGTCTCTTTGGCCTTAGCACTTGGACTGGGATCAATAACCAGCCTGCAAACCTCAATTAATACCTTGTTTATCGATGAGGGGTTTGGCACTTTGGATCCTGACACGCTAGAGATAGCGTTAAGTTGTTTGGATTCGTTGCAGGCCTCCGGTCGGCAGATTGGTATTATTTCGCATGTGCAAGGATTAGTTGAACGCGTTGGAACACGAATTCAAATAACGGCTCATGGAAGTGGTCAAAGCAGCATCGAGTTATTGGCGCGATAAAAAATAATCGCAAATTTGATCGTTGTCATTCAATTGTAATACAGATGCGGCACACTATAAAAAATACAGAGATTAAAACAAACTTAGCTAATCAAGGAATACATAATGGTACCATTTAAGAAAACGTCACTGGCTCTAATTGCGGCTGGAGCATTGATTTCAGGCAACGTACTTGCTGGCGAGCAGGCAACTATTTACGGAAAAGTAAATGCAACTGTTCAAAGTGATGATACAGGTGAATCAGAAACGAATATTAAATCTAACGCGTCTCGTGTTGGTATTAAAGGTGGCGTAAAGATAAATGATGATCTAAAAGCTATCTACAAAGTTGAATGGCAAGTAGATGTATCAGATGAAAGTAAGTCAGATAATATTAGTGCACGTAGCCAGTGGGTTGGGCTAAAAGGCAACTTTGGTGCAGTAATGATTGGCCGAAATGATACAGCGCTAAAGAAATCACAAGGCAAGGTTGATCTATTTAGTGATTTAAACGGTGATATAAAGCAGCTATTTAGTGGTGAAAACCGCATGGGCGACAGTTTAACTTATGTTTCTCCTAAATTTAGCGGATTTAGTGTTGCAGGTACTTTTATTGCCGAAGAAGGTAATAGTGATGAAAACGGAACAAGTTTGGCATTAATGTATGGTGATGCAAAGCTGAAAAAATCATCACTGTATGCAGCGCTAGCACATGATGCCGACGTTAAAGGTGTTGATACAACTCGCGTTACTATCAATGGTAAAGTCGGTGGCGTTAAATTGGGCGCTATGTGGAATGAGTCTGAAAAAGCGGGCAAAAAAGGTGATGGTTATCTGGTAAGTGCCGCCTACGGTATTGGAAAAACTACCCTGAAGCTGCAATATCAAGACAGTGATGATGTCAACGGTAAGGCTAAGCAAGCGGCTGAGATGGTAACGCTTGGTGCTGACTACAAGCTGGCTAAAAACGTTAAAGTATTTGGTTTCTATACAGACACTTCATTTGCTGATAACTCAGATGCCAGTCATCTGGCGTTGGGTATGGAATACAAATTCTAATCCCCGTCGAATCAATAAAATACCGCCACTAAGGCGGTATTTTTTTGTCTTTAATTTGTTAGAATGAAAATAAAGCGAAATCAGGCGCTTTTAGTCATATAACTGTCATAAAGATTAAAGATAATGCCTAGTGATGATTAACCAAGGTTGATGGATATGAGTGCAAGGATATTAGTAGTTGAAGATGAAAGCGCTATTCGAGAAATGCTTTGTTTTGTGTTGGAACAGCAAGGCTTTGAAGTCATTGAATCAGAGGATTTTGACTCCGCGGTGAAATGTTTGGTTGAGCCTTACCCTGATTTAATTCTACTTGATTGGATGTTTCCAGGAGGGAGCGGGATCACTTTTGCCAAAGAAGTTAAGCGTGGCGAATTTAGTAAGGATATTCCTATTATTATGCTAACCGCGCGTGGCGAAGAGGAAGATAAAGTGCGGGGGCTTGAGGTTGGCGCCGATGATTATATGACTAAGCCCTTTTCTCCAAAAGAGCTGGTGGCTCGGATCAAAGCGGTATTGCGCCGTGTTATGCCAACCGCCCTTGAAGAGACTATTGAGGTAAAAGGGTTAAAGTTAGATCCATTAAGCCATCGTGTTACTCTTGATGATAAACCACTAAATATTGGCCCGACAGAATTTAAATTACTACACTTTTTTATGACGCATCTGGACAGGGTTTATAGCCGCGAACAGTTGCTGGATCAAGTATGGGGAACCAACGTTTATGTGGAAGACCGTACCGTCGATGTTCACATAAGGCGCTTGCGAAAAGCGATTTCTGGTAATGGTCATGAGCAATTTGTACAAACCGTTCGAGGGTCTGGTTATCGCTTTTCGACTCGAGTATAACCCATGTTAAATCAGCATCAATTACGGACAATGGTTAGTAAGCTCGCGGTAACTTATGGCGTGCTAACCATTGTCGGAATGTGGCTAGAACAGCTTACCTTAGTGTTGTTTGTCGCTACGTTAGCGATACTTATTGTCAACATAAAAGAATTTATCGCCTTGCTCAATTGGATCTGGAGCTCGCCCCACAAACGCTATGTCAGTCGTTCCAATCATTGGGATCAGATTTACTATGGGGTTGAAAAAATACAGCGTGCTAACCGGGTGCGTCGTCGTCAGTTAATTGATTCAGTAGGTGAATTTAGGCAAGGTGCCGATGCATTACCAGATGGCGTTACCGTTTATAACCAGCGTCATGAAATAATTTGGTGTAACCGTCAGGCGCGTTTATTGCTTGGTTTTAAGTGGCCAACAGATCAAGGACAACGATTAGATAACCTGATTCGTCACCCGCAGTTTGCAAGCTACCTTGCGCTAGAGGACTTCGATGAAGTGTTACTATTACCATCACCGATTAATGATGAAATGCTCATCGAAAATCGCATTATTGAGTATGGTAGCGATCAATACTTATTAGTGACGCGCGATATAACGCGTATTCACCAATTAGAGCAAATGAGGCGTGAGTTTGTTGCCAATGTCTCCCATGAACTTAAAACACCGCTAACGGTGCTGCAGGGTTATTTGGAGCTATTGAGTGATGAGCCGTCACCAGCGATCCTGGCGATGGAGCAGCAAGCAAAGCGCATGCAAGCCTTGGTTGAGCAGTTATTGTCATTGTCAAAAATTGAATCTGGGGCAGTGGCGTCCAATACATCGCCGGTTAATATGGTCGCACAACTAGAGATGCTTAAAGAGGATGCAATTAATCTTATTGGCCAGCGTAAGCTGACCATTAACTTTGAAGTCGATCCCCACTTAGACATCACGGGGAATGATACGCAAATATTTAGCGCCTGTAGCAATTTGGTCTTTAACGCCATTCGTTATTGCCCTGAAGGGTCAACGATTACTGCATCGTGGAAAGCGGTAGCGAGAGGGGCTGAATTTTCGGTAGTCGATAATGGCATTGGTATTGCGCCTCATCACTTGAGCCGCTTGACCGAGCGTTTTTATCGTATTGAAAGTTCTCGTTCGAGCAAAGATGGTGGAAGTGGCCTTGGCTTGTCGATAGTTAAGCATGTTTTAGCCAATCACCAATCTAACCTACAAATTGAAAGTGAAGTGAATCAGGGTAGTCGTTTTAGCTTTATTATCAACGATGAACGAGTTATTTCAGCTTAATGTCATTGATATATGGGTGTAATAAAAGCTTCATTTTAGCGTAACCCAAGCGTCATTTAAGCAAGATAAAGTAAGTCATGTTAAATACATTTACTTATTCTACTAACGGAGTTTTACATGAAATTTAGTCCTTTAATTAGCTCGCTTGGCCTGGCGATATCATTAGCATTCTCAAGCAATGCTGTGGCATTAGATAGCGACTTAAAAAGCTATGAAAAAAGCCAAGGAGTCGCTGGCAATTTGTCGTCAGTAGGTTCAGATACTTTAGCTAATATGATGACATTTTGGGCTGAAGAGTTTAAGCGTAACTACCCAAACGTTAATATTCAGATCCAAGCGGCTGGTTCATCGACTGCGCCACCGGCGCTAACGCAAAGTACTTCTCAGTTTGGGCCGATGAGCCGTAAGATGAAGTCAAAAGAGATTGAAGCATTTGAAAAGCGTTTTGGCTACAAGCCAACGGCTATTCGCGTTGCCATTGATGCACTTGCTGTCTTTGCCCATAAAGATAATCCAATTAAAGGATTAACCATAAAGCAGGTTGATAGTATTTTCTCGATTACTCACAAGTGTGGCGGCAAAACGATTGAGCGATGGGGCGACTTGAACTTAACTGGTGACTGGGCGCGTAAAGACATTCAGCTTTATGGTCGCAACTCTGTTTCCGGAACCTATGGTTACTTTAAGAAAAAAGCGCTGTGTAAAGGTGACTTTAATACCAAGGTCAATGAGCAACCTGGGTCGGCATCAGTTGTGCAGTCTGTGGCTTCATCCCTCAATGCGTTAGGTTACTCTGGTATCGGTTATAAAACATCAAGTGTTAAAGCAGTGCCACTGGCCAAAAAGGGCACTAACTATATTGAAGCGACCAAGGAGAATGCACTAAAGGGCACGTACCCGCTATCACGTTTCCTCTATGTTTATGTAAACAAACATCCTAATAAGCCATTAGCTAAAATGGATGCTGAATTTGTGAAGATGATACTGTCTAAATCAGGGCAAAAGATCGTTGAGAAAGATGGTTACATCCCGCTATCTGCCCGCGTTGCAGAAAGAGAACTGGCTAAGTTGGGACTGTAGTATTTTGAAATTCTTATTCGTATCGTTCGTTTGAAAAAGGTGTTAGAAGTGGAGGCTCATCAGCGTGGAGTCTCCCGTTGTTTATCGCCTTGAATTACGAATTGACCGATGAAAAATCAGGGACGATTTTTAGCATTTGCCGGAGCAAAGAAAAGTAACTGGTGTGCTTATGCAAACGCCGCTTAAAGAGAGCAAGTTAATAAGCACATCATATAAACTGAAGTAGCTTAAATTTATTGTAAAACCACGACTAACCTCTCGCATTTAACATCATATCCGCTGCTTTCTCTGCAATCATAATCGTTGGTGCGTTAGTATTCCCTGTTACCAGCGCGGGCATAATCGAAGCGTCTACTACCCTTAAGTTTGCAATTCCGCGTACTTTTAGCTCATTATCGACCACTGCCATATCATCATCATCGGTGCCCATTTTACACGTGCCTACGGGGTGATACTCGGTGTCGCCTGTCGCTCGGATAAAATCAATCATCTGCTGGCGGTCGTTGCGATCAACAGGGTAAACCATCTCTCCACGTACTTCATCAAATGCGGGACTTTCCATGACATCTAATGTTTTCTTTAAACCAATAAGCAATGATTCCAGGTCGCGATCGTCGCTCAAATAGTTTGGATCTATTAGCGGTGGCGTTGTCGAGTTATTATTCGCCAGGCGCACGGTGCCGCGGCTTTTAGGGCGCATTAAACTGGCATGAACACTGTAGCCATGACCTAAGTGAAGCTTGCGAGTATGATCGTCAACCAAGCCAATGACAAACTCAATCTGCATATCTGGGGCTGGTTCATTCGGGTTAGTGGTGACAAAGGCATGAGATTCGGCAAAGTTTGAAGTCATTATTCCCTCACTCTTCATGGCCCATTGCGCTACGCCTTTTGGAATTTCATAACAGCTACGAGCGCTAATGCCAAAAGTCCCGGTAGTTTGTTTGGTGCGATAAATTGGTACAACGGTTAAGTGATCTTGTAAATTACTGCCCACGCCGGGTAAGTCGAGTGTGGTTTTTATGCCGACACTGTCTAAATGATCTTTAGGGCCAACTCCTGATAGCATCAATATCTGTGGCGAGCCATAAGAGCCGCCACTTAATATGATTTCATCATTGGCACTAATATAATGGCTTTTTCCGCCTTGTAAGTAATGTACGCCTTTGGCGCATTGCTTAACAATTTCTAATCGCTCGACATGAGCGCCGGTAATGATGGTTAGGTTTGGACGATCCATATTGGGGGTGAGATAGGCTCTTGCGGCGCTGCAGCGTTTACCCTGAATTTGGGTTACCTGGCTTAAACGGCAGCCTTCCTGCTCCGCGCCATTAATGTCATTAGACAGAGCTATCCCTTGTTCAGCACAAGCATTAAGGAAGTAGTCATTAAAATGACTCGGCGCAACTAATTCGTTAACGATTAAAGGGCCGTTGGTGCCATGGAGTGGATCGTCGACAAAATGCTGATTGTTTTCTGCCTTAATAAAATAGGGTAACACCTCATCAAAACTCCAACCGTCATTACCAAGTGCGGCCCAGTTATTATAATCCCAGGCATTACCACGAATATAAACCATGGCGTTAATTGAGCTACTACCTCCGAGCACTTTACCGCGAGGCTGAAAGCCTAAGCGATTATTGAGCTGCTTTTGAGGCACGGTGTCATAATGCCAACTATGAATGCCATAGGGAACACAAGCAGCAACACCTGCTGGCATATGAATTAATGATTGCGTGTCGCGTTTACCTGCTTCTAGTAAACAAACCGATATGTTGGGGTTCTCGCTTAGTCGTGAAGCCATCACACAACCAGCACTGCCGCCGCCAACTACAATATAATCAAATGTTTTTGCCATCATTTTGTCCACTTAGTCAACTGTTTAGTGTATTTATACCTAGATAAAAAATATAAAACTTGTTATTTTTGGACATGACTACTGACCAAATGATAAAGAACTAATCGATGGCTCAATTAATACGACGCGAATCATTACATGGGTTTGTTCAACTTATCGACGAACTTGGCGGCGATGTTTCGCATGTTCTCGCTAGTTGTCGACTGTCAAATGACGTCCTAATTGCTCAAAGTGGCTTTTTGCTTTACAGCGATTACATTCGCCTACTCGAAACCGCTAGTGAACAATTGCATTGTCCTGATTTTGGTATTCGCTTAGCGGCAAAGCAAAATATTGATATTCTTGGTCCCCTTGCACTGGCCGCCAAACAGGCAACGACGTTGGAGGAAGCGTTGAGCTGGGTAGTGAAATATATTCACTTTCATGTTGCAGGCCTAGAGGTTCGTTTAACGAAACTACCAAATAGCGATGAAGTCTTATTAAGCATGGCCATCGCGCTTTCACCATCTCAAAAGGCGACACAAACACTTGAACTAACAGTCGCGCTCGGTTGTCAATTTGCTAATTTTTTAAGTAATGGACAGTGTCACATCAATGCGGTGCATTTCCCCCATTCTTATCAACCTGGTTCTTGGCATGCAAAGCAGGTGTTTCGCTGCGCTGTATTTGGTGATCGGCCAATGGCCGCGATTGTTTTGGCCAAAGCTGATTTAGCAATGCCTGTGCATTGCCAACAAAATCACCTTGCCAATGCGGCGATGGCTTATTTGGAAAAACACTGTAGCACGCAAACAATGAGCCTGACCAAGCAGGTACAAGTATTGGTTAAGGCAATGCTTATGTTTGAACTATGTTCTAATGAAGTAATTGCTGCTGCGCTCGACTTAAGTGTGCGGCAATTGCATCGAAAGTTGGCTGAAGAGGGCACTAGTTTCGTCAAAGTTAAAAATCAGGTGAGAAAAGAGTTAGCGCAATATTATCTGTGCCAAAAAAACTTGTCGCTTGGAAGAATTGCTGAATTTTTAGGGTATCAGGAACAGTCGGCTTTTACTAAAGCCTGCCAAGGATGGTTTGGTTGTAGCGCCCGTCAAGCGCGCTACAACTTTATCGGATTGGTATCAGCCTGAGTTAGCAGCCGTACTCAACATCGACCATCACATCATCGCCGAGTTCTTCAATGGCGTCAGTTAGTTGCTCAATTGAGGAGTGCTCTGGCAGCAGCACGGTAACACTGGCACGAAACAGTAGACTACCTGTCGTCGGTGCGCTTTCAAGTTGACTGCCAAGCTGTTCAATATTGGCGTCTACCGAGTGAAGTGCTCTTGTTAATTCTTGCACAATACCGGCACGATCGTTACATACAACATTAATATTTAATAAATCTTCCGCTTCTATTTCACCAGAAGTTTTATTGCCTTCTTGAATCATTACCTGCAAGTCATCAAGTTTACCCATCGCTAGACTAAATTTAGCCAGTTCTAACTCTGGAAGTTCTACCTGAACGATTCCTGCAAATTGGCCTGCAAGATGACTCATGGAGCTACCAAGCCAGTTGCCTTGGTGGTCAAAAATAATGCGCGCCAATTGGTCAACTAAACCAGCTTTATCTTTACCTATAAAGGTGACTACTACGTTTTTCATAAAATCCCTTAACACTGAGTGAGCTTCCTTTACAGTGTTAACTTGTTAAACCAATTTGTCCAGATAATCATTTGAACTTTCGCAACTTGATGTCACATTAATGTCACATTGTCTCGCTACAATTTGTCCTATATCGTTAATCTTAGGAATTAAATAAACATGCCATCAGCAAGCTTAGCTGCTAATAGCCCTATTCGTCAGCTCAAGGATCGCCTCACGAGGTATAGCATTACTTTGGGTGGCTTAATGGTGCTAATGACATTGTTAATGATTTTTGGCTATTTACTATATGTTGTTGAGCCGATATTTCGTAGCGCTAAAATTGACTTATCACAGGAGCAGCCCGTTGCCAGTCAAGCGATTGCCTTTGGTAGCGATGAACTCAATGAAATTGGCTATTTTGTTGACCGCCAAGCGATTGTTAACTTTTATCCATTAGGGAAAGATAGTCCAGCGGCGACGCAAGTCACACTGCCTATTTCCGGCGCTGTAGTGAGCGATTCTAAATCGGGTGCAACCCTTGCGCTTGGACTCAATAATGGTCGGGTATTACTAGCCCAGCCAAGCTTTTCATTAGATTTTTCAAGTGGCACCCGCCAGATAAGCGCTGACGTGCGCTTTCCATTGTCAGAGCCTGAGTTGCTTATCGATCTGCAACAGAAGCCGCTGGACAAAATTGCCCTGCAGATAGATGAGGAGCAAACCTCTGTTGTGGCGTTAACCAGTGATCAGCGCTTGTTGTTAACGCGGCTTAGCGCCGAAGAAAACATGATGACGGAAGAGCTCGAGTGGGTTAGTGAGCAATTAGAGTTCAACAATACCCCTGAGATCATCAGTGAAATTTTACTCACGCCGGATCAGCGCCTACTGTTTATTCGCAGTGGTAACCAGCTTTATGTCTATGATTTATTAAGTGATGAGTTTGACTCACCGCTACAGCTACTCGATATTAATCAAGTCAACGCCGATGTAACAACCATTGCCTTGCTATCAGGCGGTAGCTCAATCCTAGTGGGTAATAGTAATGGTGTGATTAGTCAGTGGTTTGAAGTTAATGGAGAGCGTGGCCGCAGGTTAACCAAAATTCGCGAATTTAATGTTGATGGTAGCGTTAAACAAATTGAAACCGAGCCAAGTAGAAAAACATTCGCGGTACTTAATGAGACAGGACAGGTATCACTGTTTCACAGCACCAGCGAAGCGCAGTTATTAAGTTATCAGCTAAAGATCAATGCCCAAGCATTACGCTTTTCTCCACGCAACAACGGCATGATCATTCTGGCCGATGAGCAGATTAACTTTTACCATTTAGAAAATGAGCACCCGGAAGTTAGCTGGAGCGCGTTATGGCAAGAAGTGTGGTATGAAGGCTATCCAGAGCCAGATTACGTGTGGCAGTCTACTTCGGCCAGTGATGAATTTGAACCTAAACTCTCTTTAGTGCCAATCTCGTTTGGTACGATTAAAGCGGCATTGTTTGCGATGTTATTTGCGGTGCCAATCGCTATTGCTGGGGCTATTTATACGGCTTATTTTATGCCATCTCGTTTGCGCAAGGTGGTTAAGCCAACCGTTGAAACGATGGAAGCGCTACCGACCGTTATTCTTGGTTTCCTTGCCGGCCTTTGGTTAGCGCCTATTGTAGAAGATAATCTTCCCTTTGTGTTCTTGCTAATCATACTAATCCCTGTTGCTATCGTGTTAACCGCGTTGGCTTATCACTATTTGCCAGCGGCTTTAAGAAGCAATATCAATGAAGAATACAGTGTTGTCTTTCTTATTCCGGTGGTGCTGTTAGTCGCTTATGGCTGCATGTGGCTTAGCCCAATCATAGAAAATGGCCTAATGGCAGGTGATGCTCGTACGTTTATTAGCACTGAATTAGGTATCGGTTTTGACCAGCGTAATGCATTGGTGGTCGGGTTGGCCATGGGCTTTGCTGTTATTCCAACCATATTTTCAATTACTGAAGATGCCATTTTTAGCGTGCCAAAACATTTAAGTAATGGCTCTCTGGCACTGGGGGCAACGCGCTGGCAAACCCTCGTTGGTGTGGTGTTACTCACTGCTAGCCCGGGTATTTTCTCTGCGGTAATGATGGGGTTGGGGCGCGCAGTTGGCGAAACGATGATTGTCTTAATGGCAACGGGTAACACGCCTATTATGGATTGGAATATCTTTGAGGGGATGCGTAGTTTATCTGCCAATATTGCAGTAGAAATGCCTGAGTCGGAAGTTAACTCAACCCACTATAGGGTATTGTTTTTAGCGGCATTTGTGCTGTTTATATTCACTTTCTTTTTTAACACAATCGCCGAGTTGGTTCGCCAGCGCTTACGCGAAAAGTATGGTTCTTTATAATGTTTAATGGTTCAGTTTTTCAATTAAACGCAGGGTTGTATCATGGGTAATTGGTATAAAAGTGGCTCACCATGGATATGGCTGACCTCGGGCGCGGTAAGCCTTTCACTCATTGCTGTTATTGGTTTACTTTCACTAATTGCATGGCGTGGCTTAACTTATTTCTGGCCGGCGACTATTTATCATTTTGAACTAACTCACCCTGATGGAGTGATTGAACAAGTGATAGGTGAGGTATATGAAAAAGATACAATTGCAGCACAACGCCTGCGCGACAACGGTACTTTTGTTGCGGCTGGAGTTGAGGAAGTTGGCTCGTTGTTAGTTAAAACGGGGAACCGTGAATATGTTGAGCTAGATTTTCGTTGGTTACTTTCTCCCTCTATTACAGCAAAGGTCGCACACCCTGATCTGGCAGTGTTTGAACGTAACAAGAATGGCAATTTTTATGGCTACATCGATAGCCTAAATTTGGGGAGTCAGGTGGTTACTGGCGATGTAGCAACCATACGCCCTCAGTTACTCGTTGCGATGGAACGCGTAGATCAACTTAAAGCTAAAGCGCTAACCCTGCAAAACAATGAGATTAGTAGCATAAACTATCAGTTAGAGAAGATTCGCCTGGCACAGCGTAAACTTGAAATTGAAAATAAGTTAACCAGCCAGGCAATTGCTAGCTTTGAGCAACAACGATTAACATTAAATGAGCAATACTTAATTCACGAAAAAAGCTTGTTTGCTATTCGTAATGAGATGACTCGAGATAGTGTTGTGGTACGTGATATGCGCGGTGAGAAGGTGTCATTAAATTTGTCATCGCTACTCGACCTACACTTGCCAAATCAAATGAGCCTAGTGGAAAAGGTACTGCATTGGCTTGCAGCCATGGCAAGTTTTGTTGTTGATGACCCGCGTGAAGCCAATACTGAAGGGGGCGTGTTCCCTGCCATATTTGGTACCATCTTTATGGTAATGCTTATGGCAGTCATTGTGACACCCTTTGGCGTCATTGCTGCTATCTATTTACACGAATATGCTAAGAAGGGCGTAGTAACTAAATTTGTGCGCGTTGCCGTTATCAACCTTGCTGGTGTGCCATCGGTGGTTTATGGTGTTTTTGGTCTAGGCTTCTTTGTCTATATATTGGGGGGCAGTATCGATGAATTGCTTTACCCAGAAGCAGCACCATCTCCGGTGTTTGGTAGCCCAGGGGTGTTATGGTCGGCGCTAACTTTAGCCATTTTAACCTTACCAGTGGTTATTGTATCAACCGAAGAAGGGCTATCGCGGATCCCTATGTCGCTAAGACAAGGTAGTTTGGCTTTAGGAGCAACCAAGTCAGAAACATTGTGGAAAGTCATCATTCCGATGGCGAGTCCGGCAATTATGACGGGACTTATTTTGGCTGTGGCACGTGCTGCAGGTGAGGTTGCACCATTGATGCTGGTGGGCGTGGTCAAAATGGCGCCGACATTACCGATTGATGGAAACTTCCCATTTATCCATCTTGAGCGTAAATTTATGCACTTGGGCTTCCACATCTATGATGTTGGTTTTCAAAGCCCAAATGTTGAAGCCGCAAGACCCTTGGTATTTGCCTCTTCATTCTTATTAGTAACAGTCATTGTCGGGCTGAATATGACGGCAATCGGTATTCGAAATTACTTGCGTGAAAAATATCGCTCATTAGAGCACTAGGTACATAAAATGATAAATATAGAATCATTACAATTTGACGAGTTTGAACACGATAAGCCTGCCACTGACTTAGCGAGCCTAAGCGACAGTGAAAGCGCATTTATCATTGATGATTTGAACTTGTATTACGGTGATAAGAAGGCTTTGAGCAATGTCTCAATGCGGATCCCCAAAGGACAAGTAACTGCATTCATAGGCCCCTCTGGCTGTGGCAAATCAACGTTGCTACGTTGCTTAAATCGTATGAATGATTTGATTGATAATTGTTGTATTGAAGGGGATATTCTGCTTGAGCAAAACAACATCTTTGACCGTAGTGTTGATGTTGCCACGCTGCGCCGCAAAGTTGGCATGGTGTTTCAGCGGCCCAATCCATTTCCCAAGTCAATTTATGAAAATGTTGTCTACGGTTTAAGGCTGCAAGGGATTAAAGATCGTCGTCGTTTGGATCAAGCGGTAGAAGACTCGCTACGTGGCGCCGCGCTATGGGAAGAAGTAAAAGACAGACTGCATGACAATGCGCTAGGACTATCTGGAGGGCAACAGCAACGCTTGGTTATCGCGCGGGCAATTGCCATTGAGCCAGAGGTGTTATTGCTTGATGAACCGACCTCTGCACTCGATCCTATTTCTACCCTGGTGGTGGAAGAGTTAATTAGTGAATTAAAGAAAAAATTCACCGTGGTAATTGTTACGCATAATATGCAACAAGCGGCGCGGGTGTCAGACAATACCGCCTTTATGTATATGGGTGAGTTGATTGAATATAGCGACACGAATACGTTATTTACCACTCCCGCGAAAAAGAAAACTGAAGACTACATCACTGGTCGCTACGGTTAATAGGAAATCAACATGGACAATATCAACTTAAAACGTCATATTTCTGGCCAATTCAATAGTGAACTTGAGAATATCCGCAATCGTGTATTAATGATGGGCGGTGTGGTTGAAAAGCAATTAACCGATGCTATCGAAGCCATTGGTAGCCTGGATGTAGAATTAGCGAATCGAGTCATTGAAAACGATAGGAAAGTGAATACTTTTGAGGTACTTATCGATGAAGAGTGCACACGTATTATCGCTAAACGACAACCCGCGGCAGGGGATTTACGCTTGATTTTTGCCATATCAAAAACCGTTAATGATCTTGAGCGTATTGGTGATAGTGCCAAAAAGCTTGCTGGTGTTGCGTTGGAAAAAAATAGCAGCAAACAAGGGCATTTACTGGTAAGCCTTGAAAACCTTGGCCGTGCTTGTGTATCTTTGCTCCATGATGTGCTTGATTGCTTTGCTCGCATGGACGTAAATAGTGCCTTTGATGTGCATGGAAAAGACAAAAAAATTGATTTGCAATATGAAAGCATGATGCGTGAGCTGATGACCTATATGATGGAAGATCCGCGCGCTATCCCAAGTGTGATGGAAGTTATGTGGGCGGCTAGGGCACTGGAGCGAGTTGGTGACCGAGTGCAAAATATTGCTGAATATGTAATTTATTTTATAAAGGGTAAAGACATTCGTCATCTAGACGATGAGCAAGTTGCGCTGTTGCGAGACTGACAGATCCGTTATGATAGCGGGGAATCATAACGCGTAGGCACAAATGAAAATAAAAATAGATAACCTTGATGGCATTGAAATCGCCACGTTACTACAGCAGCATCAAGATGATATGTTGTGTCACTCGCCTGTTGAAAGTGTGCACGCTTTAGATTTATCTGCCCTAAAAAGCGCTGATGTTACCTTTTGGAGTGCGTGGATTGACGGTGAACTCGCCGGATGTGGCGCGTTAAAAGCCCTTGATGCTCAACACGGTGAATTGAAATCGATGCGCACCGCTCATGATCATTTAAGAAAAGGTGTTGCCGCTAAGTTACTTGCTCATATTACCGATGAAGCGCGTGCACGTGGCTATCAGCGGATCAGCCTGGAAACAGGAACCGCGCCTGAATTTTTGCCGGCACAAACACTTTACAAACAAGCTGGTTTTAGTCCGTGCCCACCATTTTCAGATTATAGTGAAGACCCTTATAGTGCTTTTTTTACGCTGGTGCTTGGTAAACAAAAACTCACTTAACCTTGGCGTTGAAATAACCCATAAATATAGGGTTTCTCTTGTTGATATGGGTTTATAAAGGCGTAATCCTTGCTGGCAATGAGGTTAAATTCGTTACCCAGGCGTTGCTGCATTTCTTTCAAATCATATTGGTGAATATCTAGATTTGCACACCGAGTAGATCCCCCTTTAGAAAATTGAGCCAGCAACACATACCCCAAAGGCTTTACCACACTTTTTAAGTTATCAAAGTAGCCAGTTATTTCTTGCTCTGTTAATAAGAAATGCAATACAGCGCGATCTATCCACATATCGATGGCGAAATTAGCGGTCAGCTCTTGGGCAATATTATGGTGTAGGTACTCACAATTGACGGTGCCTAACCTTTGCTGTTGTATTGCCAAAGCCTTATCGCTTATGTCATTAAGCACCAGCCGATGCTGTTGAGCTAGGAGCTCATCGACTAGTTGGGATGTCCCTGCACCTGGCAGGAATATCTTACTGTTTGGCGCAAGGCATGCTTGCTCAATCAATCTTAGCGTCGGTGATAAATCACGCTCGAACCATCCAAGATCTCTAGCATCCTTGCTTGTAAAAATGGTGTTCCAATGATCACTCGTATTTTTCATCGTATTATACCAATCAGATAAAGTAGTTTCCCACTCAGCGGGAGTTAAAATGGCTTTAGACAAGGCAGATGAATGATGGATTAGTTATTCTATTTCAAGTTCATCTAACGCAGTATAAAGTCATTTCAAATCCGCCCTACGGGAGGAACTCAGGACAATCATTTTGTTGTTGCGATAATTTGAAAGGGAATAACCATTCCTAAATCATCGCGCCCAAACTGAATGCCCTGAGTTACTCTGAGTGGGAATAAACTTAGTCTGATTGGTATTATTTAAAGCTTAATGAAACAATAATCGGATCATGGTCTGATGAACGATACGGATCGCTAAATTTTTTCATTTTTCCAGTGTACTTACTTGGGTACTCAAATAACGTTGACTCTGGTGAATTAATATTCCACTCAACGGCATCAACAATGTGTTTACTCAAAGAAGGCGAGGCTAGGATATAATCTAAGGTACCGACGACATTCTTATACGAATAGCCAAACGCGTTAGGGTGCTTGGCCGCTACCGTATTGATATAGCCAAATGATTTATGAATTACAGCGCCTTTGTTGCCATGTAGTGGCTGATTGTTAACAAAGGTGTCACGTGCTGCGTCTATCTTATAGCTTGATGGTAAGTTATCGCGGTTGGTTAGCACTAATAGGGGATCTTCGTTGGCATAGGAATTTAAGTCGCCAATGATCAGTTTATGACCATCTATTTGGGCGAGTTGTTGGCCAAGGTGGTAAGCACCAGATACGCGGAAGTGCTCGCACGATCCCTGATGATCGCTATCGCGCCCTTGCTGCAAAGCGACATCCTCCCAACAGGTGGAGCCTTTTGATTTAAAGTGATTTATTGAGACGGTAAGTTTCTCGCCACTTTTGTTTAAGGTAAAGGTTGGAGTTAGTGCATCGCGCATAAAGTTTTTACCAGACTCTTTTCCTACCTCTGGCGCTCGTTGCACTGGCATTGCGATAAGTGTTACATCATTTAAGGTCACTGTATCAGGACGATATATAACCTGGTTGGTGATAGCGCCTGAGCCAATGAAATTCTTATTAGGGATTTGCGCAAACCGATATTGCTTATGTGGTGGGAGTTTGTTGTTAATTCGAGTAACCAAATCGTTTAACGCTGAGTCTTTACCGTAGCCATTATTCTCTATTTCCATTAAGCCAATAATATCGGAGTCCAGTGCGGTAATTGCGCTGACGATTTTATTCGCTTGCAGGGTAAATTCATTCTTACTACTTGCACCGCGGCTTTTATTGGTCGGGTTTTGTGCGCCGCCAAAGGGCGAGTTGAAATAATTAAGTACGTTAAACGTTGCCACGCTAACATCGCCTTGCTTTAATTGCGGCGTGCTGGTTCGTGGATTGCTATGGACAAAACTATGTGCCGTTGCAGGCTGTGTTACATATAAGCGGTATTGTCCATGGGAGAAGCCAATCACACCGGTTAGTTGCTTGATGGCATCGCCGATACGTATATGGTGCTTGCTGGTGCTAGCAAAGTCTTTATACCAAGGAATAAGACCACTACGCGCTTTGACCTGAGACTCCACCGTTAAATTACGAGTTAAGTTGGAATGATATTGGGCAATCGATTGTTTAGATGATGGCCAGTCAAATTGGTTGGCCTGATGATTAATCTTGCCATAGGAAAGTGCCATATTATTGCGCCGAGCTTTTCTATCAAAGCCAAAGCTACGGGAAACAACCATATTACTTTTAGGTGTGATAGTAACTAACATACCTTCATAACGTTCTAACGTTGCCGCAAAGTCTTTGTCCGTGGGGTGAGGCACTAGCTCAATAGGCTGTATAGTTGCTGTGCTACCTAGTTTACTAACTTTGCTCGCCTGAATATGCGTTAAACCATACTTTTCACTTACATGGCCAGTTACTTTTACGTTGTCGCCAATGCTGAGCTGGGTGTTTTGAGCAACAACAAATACACCATCTGAAGTTAATGGGCTATTATCGCCAACAACATCTTGTACATAAAACCCTGCAACAACGTCCTTACCTAATGGCTTTTTCTGGATGGCGGTGACACTTCCTTCAACGCTTATTAAAGAGGAATTGGCACCTTGGGTAACGAGGGGAGAACTTGCGCCATTGCCCTGAATAGTCATTATGTCAGTGTTTTTAGCCATGGCACTTGTCGCGATAAGTGCGCAAAGCAAGGAAATTGAGTAATGTTTTATGGTCATTGGGTAACCTTATTATTAGTATTTTAACTTGATATTAGCGCTTAGGTTAGCATGATTAAATTAACGAAATCGGTGATTTAGTCATAAAAAAGAATAATTTGTGAATTTGATATCAATTGTAAAAAAAGGAAGGCGAGAGTAGGGTGCACAAAATTATGCACCCTAGATAAGATTGTGCGATACCAATCCGACTAAGTTTATGCTGAGTTTTTCCCGCTCAGAGGGGCATTACTTAATTTAATTGGTATTAGTATTAGATACGTGCCGCCAACTCTGCTGCCTGACGGATTGCGCGTTTGGCGTCTAACTCTCCGGCGTAATCAGCGCCGCCAATTAGATGAACACTGACACCTGCGTCTTCTAGCCCTTGATGCAAAGACTTTTCAGATTCTTGCCCTGTACAGATAACGATATTATCAACTTCAAGTAAGCGAAGTTCCCCATCCTCTTTAATGTGCAGACCGTTGTCATCGATTTTAACGTACTCAACACCACCTATCATATCCACGGTGCGCTTTTTCAACGCGGCCCGGTGGATCCAACCGGTCGTTGGCTGTAATGTTTTACCAAAACGCTCGGCTTTACGTTGCAGTAGGTAGACGTGGCGAGCAGACTCAGGCTTCACTTGCTTGACCCCTTCAATGCCACCAGGGTGAGTAACTTCAGTATCGATGCCCCATTCCTTGAGCCATAAGTCGAGATTAACAGTGTGTGATTCGCCTGCTTCGGTGAGGAATTCACTAATATCGTAGCCTATGCCGCCAGCCCCAAGTACTGCAACGCGAGCACCCATGGTAGCTTCGCCTTTTAATACCTGTTGGTAGTTATAAACCATCGGGTTATCAATGCCATCGATGGCTGGAATCCGTGGCGTAACCCCTGTTGCTAGGACTACATCGTCAAAACCAGCCTCTTTTAGCTGCTCAACACTTTGCGGGCTATTTAGATTGACTTTAATATTTTGGCGTTCTAATTCGCTGGTGAAGTAACGCAGCGAATCAATAAACTCTTCCTTACCCGGAACATTTTTAGCGAGGTTAAACTGACCACCAAGATGATCTTTCGCTTCAAATAAATTCACTTCATGGCCTCGCTGTGCAGCGTAGATGGAAAATGCCATGCCGGCCATGCCTCCACCAATAACGGCTAACTTCTTAGCGCTTGATGCTTTATCAAAGTTAAGCTCTGTTTCATAACATGCACGAGGGTTAACTAAGCAACTGGCACGCTTTTGCTTAAATACATGGTCAAGACAGGCTTGATTACAGGCAATACAGGTATTGATATGATCGCTATTACCAGCCGCCGCTTTATTAACAAAGTCGCTATCGGCCAGCATCGGGCGCGCCATCGACACCATATCCGCATCGCCGCGCGCTAGTATTTCTTCGGCAACTTCCGGTGTATTGATGCGGTTGGTGGTGATAAGCGGTATTGAAACTTCCTTTTTCATTTTCGCCGTCACCCAGCTAAATGCTGCGCGTGGCACGGAGGTAGCAATGGTTGGAATACGCGCTTCGTGCCAGCCAATGCCGGTATTGATGATAGTTACCCCGGCATCTTCCAATGCTTTGGCTAACTCTACAACCTCATCCCATGTGCTGCCTTCTTCGACTAAATCAAGCATTGATAGGCGAAAGATAATAATAAAATCTTTTCCGACTTTTTGACGTGAAGCTTTAACTATTTCTAGCGCAAAGCGCATACGGTTTTGGTAGCTACCACCCCATTGATCTTTACGCTTATTTGTACGTGAACATAAGAACTGATTGATGAGGTAGCCTTCAGAACCCATTATTTCTACGCCATCGTAGCCCGCTTTTTGCGATAACTGACAGGTTGATGCAAAATCCTTAATGGTTTTTTTAATTTGGCGTTCGCTCATTTGACGTGGTTTGAATGGGTTTATTGGTGCTTTTACATTCGATGCACTGATATTAAATGGATGATAGGCATAGCGGCCTGTGTGCAAAATTTGCAGACAGATTTTACCGCCTTCTTTATGCACTGCATCAGTAATTAATTTATGTTTGCTGGTTTGCCATGAGAAACTTAACTGCGAACCATGAGGGGCAATACGACCACGGAAATTCGGTGCGATGCCACCGGTAACAATAAGGCCTACACCGCCACGCGCTCTCTCTGCATAAAAGGCTGCCAATTTGTTAAAACCGCCTTTTTCTTCTTCTAGGCCTGTGTGCATCGATCCCATTAACACGCGGTTTTTAAGCGTGGTAAAGCCCAGGTCTAATGGGCTTAACATGAGTGGGAAGTGTGGATTTTTCGGTGTGTTGGTCGACATAATAGCTCCAAGATGACTGGCAAATACAAATCAAATGACCAGTGTAAAAAGTATTTCCTGTATCGGAAATTTCAAATTCAAACGCTAGTTTAACTTTACGCTAAGTTGTGAGGCATTTCAACTGGTCGGATGTTAATAGTAATCAGGCTAAATAAGTTCCCACTCAGTGGGAATTGAAATGGCTTTAGGCAAGGCAGATGAATGACGGATTAGTTATTCTATTTCAAGTTCATCTAACTTAGTCAGATTGGTATAAATGCCTTGTCATTATCAATTTATTCTCGTAAAAAGTAGAGCAGTTACTTACCTAGCTTGGTATTAAGCTAGTCCAAATTGTTGCTTTAAAATTTGATGAGTAAAGTTAATCTTCAAATAGAAGCCTCGCGGTAAGGTCTTAATCGGTTGGCCATCTTGACCTATAGCATCGGTTAATGCCTTTGAGTTTGCGCCTTTTGGGCGAAGCTGGATCACTTGGCCTGTTTTAGCATTAACGCTTTCTACTTGGCCTAAGGCGATCATTTCCATAATCTCTTCCCAGTCGGTTTGCAATTGCTGCTCCTCATTTGGCGATGGGTGCCATAAGAAGGGCGTGCCTATTACCCGTTCACCGATAGCTAATGCTTTTTCCGCAAGAATCGGAACCCATAAGACATTAGAGAGCTTATTGCGCACATTACTTTGCTGCCAGGTAAGTCCCGTAATTCCAACAAGTGGGGTGACGCATACAAAGGTTGTTTCAAGCGGCTTACCAAAGCGGTCAATTGGAATGGTTTTGAGCTCTACGCCCAGCTCAGGAAAGTCTTGTTCTGGTTTTGAGCCAGCACTAGCGCCCAAAGATAACTCTAACAAGTTTCCGATCCATCCTTTATGGCGCACTAATGATTCAGGCACCTTCATTTCGTTTTGTGCTGCAAGTTGCGCTAGATTTAACCCAGCTATTTGTTGGGCACGGGCTAACAACTCGCTTAAATTTTTAGGTGGCAAAATCATAGATGGGTAACCTTTATTGAGGCAAGCGCTAATAATACGTTGTTTTGCTTATAAACCGCAATTTTCTTTGCTTGGTTGTTTTTTGTTCGGTTGTTGTGTGTAAAACTTGTCTTTGGTGTATCGTACTGATATTTCGTTTGTTTTCTCATTTTGTTTCGATGGCTTTACGATGAAAATGACGAGAATTGAGGTAATAATCATCGCTTAGTTAGAAAGTTAACATAGATATCCACAGAAAATATGGATAACTATTGCCACTCGTAAAAAAAATGCTTGAAAAATGATTTTTATCCCATTTTTGCAGCAAAAACAGTCTAAATTATTCATCTGTTGTGGATATGTTGATTTGGTGCTTAAAAAGTGTTCAGCTTATTTTGTGTATCGATTGTGATTGTCCCCGGCGAAAGCTAATGATTTGAGTATGTCGTTTAGAACTTGTTGATAAGTTATCTATCCTGTTGGTTGTATTGTTATTTTGTTTTTGTCTTGTCATGGTGGTTTTATCACTGTCATAAGATAACTATCAATACCATGCTGAATTTTTAGTACTTTTGGGTAGGTTATTATAATTATATCCACAGATTTGGTGAATAAAAATGAACTCTTTGGGGATGTTTTACTAATTATTGTTAATAAAATTAACTTAGCATAAAAGTTATTCATATTTGTGCTAGGTACTGACTCATTATTTAGTGAGTAAAGTCGTATTTTTCGCCTTTAGGAATGCATTTTACATTTAACTTGCTTTAACTCATCGACTGTTATGAGTTGAGAATAGTCTACGAATGAAGTAATGAGCAATAATTGTTATACATTAGTGTGGGTATAAGTATCAATTTAGGGGCGAGTCTGATATAAGATTGTACATAGTTACACTACCCCAGATTTTAAGGTAATACATGATAGATGCTGACGGTTATCGTCCTAATGTAGGCATTATAATATGTAATGGTCACGGACAAGTAATGTGGGCGAGACGCTATCGTCAACATTCGTGGCAATTCCCCCAAGGTGGCATTGATAAAGGAGAAACTCCGGAACAAGCCATGTACCGTGAACTTCATGAAGAAGTTGGTCTTAGGCCTGAGGATGTGAAAATCCTGGGTTCTACTCGATCTTGGTTGCATTATAAACTGCCGAGTCGAATGATAAGACATGATAGCCAACCCGTTTGTATTGGTCAGAAACAGCGTTGGTTTTTGTTAAAGTTAGTCAGCCCTGAGTCGAGTATTGATCTGTTACATTCAAATCATCCGGAATTTGATGACTGGCGTTGGGTAAGTTACTGGTACCCGGTTCGACAAGTTATTTCATTTAAGCGTGATGTGTATCGCCGTGCAATGAAAGAACTTGTTGGCCATTGTATGCCAATCCCTAAGAAAGAAATGATTCACCGTAATTAATAAATAGCCCCTTGCACCGCTTAAACTAATTAAACTATCTAATAGTTTAATTAGTTTAAGCGGTGGTGTTCTAGTAGAATACAAGCTTACGTTTTATGCTCGGAGTCCAGCTTGGATATTGCATTACAGATTTTGGCCTTTTGTCTGCTATTAGGGGCTTTGGTGGGTTTTTTGGCAGGCCTCCTTGGAATTGGAGGCGGACTCGTTATCGTACCTGTTCTGTTGGTGTTATTGCCGCTTACTCAAGTCAGCGACCAAGTGCTAATGCCGATGGTATTGGGCACCTCGCTTGCGGCGATTTTGTTAACTTCAATATCTACCTTGATTGCTCATCACCGGTCGGGCAATATCCCCAAGAAAATACTACCCTACATCTTAAGTGGAATAGGTTTTGGTGCGCTTGTCGGGAGCTATTTTGCTGATACGATTCCAAGTCACCTACTTAAATTGTTTTTTGCCTGTTTTGTTATTTTGATGTCTTTTCAAATGTGGTTGGGCGCTAAAAAAACAGAGCACACCAATCGGCCCTTGTCGCAATTGCCAAAGGCAAAGCTAGTTGGTGTGAGCAGCATTATAGGTACCTTATCGAGTTTACTGGGGATTGGCGGTGGCGTTATCTTGGTACCGTACCTAACGTCAGTTGAAAAACTTGATATGCGCCGCACCATTGGTGCTTCGGCGAGTGGCGGCTTTGTCGTTGCATCGATGGGGTCTCTTGGTTATTTATGGGCTGGGCTGCATACAAAACAACTATTGCCAGAGTGGAGTTTGGGCTACATCTATTTACCGGCCTTTATTGGCATTATTTGCCTGTCGTTATTTACTGCACCCCTTGGTGTTAAAGTAGCTAAACAGCTGCCTGTTAAAGTATTAAAACGCTGCTTTTCAGTGTTATTATTCATTGTTGGAACGAAGATTTTAATCGGTTAAGGATATTCAAGTGCAAGAGTTTTTACAGTTTCCGCAGATAGACCCAGTTATTTTTAGCATTGGGCCAGTCGCATTACGTTGGTACGGGTTAATGTACCTGCTAGGCTTTATGGGGGCGATGATGCTTGGTAATGCACGCGCTGACCGTCCAAATTCTGGCTGGACTCGAGACCAAGTAAGTGATCTATTATTTTATGGATTTTTAGGTGTCATAATCGGTGGTCGGATGGGCTATGTTTTGTTTTATCACTTTGACTATTTCCTTGCCGATCCACTTTACTTATTTAAAGTATGGGAAGGTGGAATGTCATTCCATGGTGGTTTACTTGGCGTTATCACTGCTTTATTTATATTTGCTCGTACCACCAACAAAAAACTTTTAGAGTTAGGGGACTTTGTCGCCCCACTGGTCCCTTTAGGACTTGGCTTTGGACGCATTGGTAATTTTATTAACGGTGAACTGTGGGGGCGTACTACTGACGTACCTTGGGCAATGGTATTTCCTAATGGTGGGCCGCTTGCACGTCATCCATCGCAACTCTACCAGGCGGCACTGGAAGGCTTCTGCTTGTTCTTGGTCCTTTATTTGTTTAGTCGAAAACCCCGCCCATTAGGCATGGTTAGCGGCGTGTTCTTATTGGGCTACGGTGTTTGTCGCTTCATTATCGAGTTTTTCCGCGAGCCCGATGCCCATTTAGGACTACTAACCTTAAATTTAAGCATGGGGCAGTTATTAACTATTCCGATGCTGTTAGCCGGAGCATTCTTGATTTTTCGTGGAATTAAGAATCCGTTACCTCAAGTCAAAGAACAATAATTAGAGAGCAACATGAAAGAATATTTAGATTTACTAAGCGATGTACTTGAAAATGGAGCACAAAAAGGTGACCGCACTGGCACGGGTACCTTGTCAGTGTTCGGGCGTCAATTTCGCTGTGATTTATCAAAAGGTTTTCCGTTATTAACGACTAAAAAAGTACACTTCAAGTCGATAGTTAACGAGCTGCTTTGGTTTATTTCCGGTAGCACTAATATTAATGAACTGGATGCAAAAATCTGGAATGAATGGGCACTGGAAGATGGTTCGCTCGGACCTGTGTATGGTAAGCAGTGGACTGCATGGGAAGCCAAAGATGGCAGTACAATAAACCAAATTGATTACGTTGTTGACTTGCTAAAGAACAATCCTAATTCACGTCGTATCCTATTTCATGGCTGGAATGTAGCGGACTTACCAAGCGAAAAAATGTCGCCACACGACAATGTTCGCGCTGGCAAGATGGCCCTGCCACCATGTCATTTGTTGTACCAGTTTCAAGTAATTGATAACAAACTTAATTTAATGTGTACGGTGCGCTCTAATGACATGTTTTTGGGCAATCCGTTTAACACAGCCCAGGCGGCACTTTGGGTTTATATGCTGGCGCAGCAGTGTGATTTAGAGGTTGGTGAGTTGGTGATGTCAATCGGTGATTGCCATATTTACTCAAATCACGTTGAGCAGGTCAAAACGCAGTTATCACGTGAGCCCCGTGCTCTGCCACAACTGAAATTAAACCGAAAGCCAGCGTCAATTTATGACTACAAATTAGAAGATTTTGAGATTGTAGGTTATGAGCCGCATGACGCGATTAAAGCGCCAGTAGCCATTTAATTGATCTATCCTTGCACAATTACGTGAGAGTTATCGTATAATGCGGGGATATTAATGAGGAACTTTGATGACATACAATAATGCTAGCAGTAAAAAAAGCACATCACTAGATAAGCCAAGACTTCGCTGGGCATGCCGTCGTGGTATGTTAGAGCTTGATGTCTTGTTTATGCCGTTTGTTGATGAAGTGTGGGATGAGCTTAATGAAACGGATAAATTGACCTTTGAACGCTTGCTTGAATGTGACGACCCTGACTTGTTTGCATGGGCAATGGGACATGACAAGAGCAGTGATCCAGCGCTACAGGCAATGATCACCTACATTGTAAACCGTGTTAAGGTTTAATGCGCTATAAGCCGACTTATCACGTAACTGTTCAACCCGCTTCGCGCTTTGCTAATATCGTCCTTACGGTAACGATATTAGCAGGTGCTATCTGCAGTTATTTTTTTGCTCGTTCATTGGCCTTTTCAATCGAACTAAGTAGCATCTTCTGTTTATTATTTTCACTCTGCTTATTACTACTTCCTTTGCCTCGAATTAAACCGTTTAACTTACTTCTTACTGATTCCGGTAGCGTAACTTTTTGGTTTGACCACCTTGCTCAACTAAAGGTGAGAGGGCATATTAGCGAACAAAGCTATGCGACTTCATTCTTTTGCCTGGTGCGGATCAAAAGTAACCACGAGAACAACCCTAAGCGTTTATTAATTTGGAAAGATAGCGCCAGGGATTGCGATTATCGCCGTCTTTGCCGCGTAATTCGATTAACTCGAAACCAAATATAGCGGAACAATTATTCAATTTTAGTTAAAACTACTACTTTATGGTTAATTTTCTAATTATAAAAGCATACTATTTGTGTTTATATATATTTATGAATGCTTTACAGTTTTGGCGCGACTATTGCTCAAGAGTGTGTATAAAACTAACTACACAATGGAATAAACCACATGAAAAAATCTCTTATTGCTTTAATCGTTAGCGCGCCGCTAGTGTTAGGACTATCTGGTTGCGTTATTGCAATTGACGGTGACAAGCACGACTCTGATATGACTAATAGCCATGACCGCGCCAGTCAAAACCGCCAGAACATTGCGACATTAATCCCGCAAATGAGCTACAACGAAGTGATCAGTCGATTTGGTACGGCTGATTTTAATGAAAGCTATCAAAAAGATGGTGAGAATATTCATGTATTGTTCTACCGCACACACCGCGTGCATAAAGATGACTTGACAACAAAGGATGAGTGTACGCCACTAATCTTTAAGCAAGGCGCATTGGTTAGCTGGGGCGAACGCGCGTTAACGCAACTTTAAGTTGCTGGTACCATATGCTTTAGGCGCTATCTATGGGTAGCGCCTAATCTTTACTTGGGGTCAATACCGTTGGTTTACTATCGAGTAGTGTTTCTGGGTAATCCAAGTTGTAATGTAGGCCAATACTTTCTTTACGCTGCATTGCGCAATCGATGATCAGTTCAGCAACTTGCACCAAATTTCTTAATTCAAGTAGGTTATTAGAAACTTTAAAGTGTTTGTAATACTCTTTTATCTCACATTGCAACATTTCAACACGACGCTTGGCCCGTGCTAATCGTTTATCCGTACGCACAATACCAACATAATCCCACATGAATAACCTTAGCTCATGCCAATTATGCTGAATTACTACCTCTTCGTCTGAATCCGTAACTTGTGATTCATCCCATGGCGCGATAGAAACATCAGGGTAAGCTTGATCAAGGTGAATTTTTATATCATCAGCTGCACTTTTGGCAAAAACAAGGCATTCGAGTAACGAATTGCTAGCCATACGGTTAGCGCCGTGTAGGCCGGTGTAGGCCACTTCCCCAATAGCATAAAGGCCTTTAATATTGGTTGCTCCCTGCTTATCGGTAAATACACCACCGCAGGTATAGTGAGCCGCAGGAACAACAGGCATTGCTTCTTTGGTAATATCAATCCCTAAGGATAAACAGTGCTCATAGATAGTAGGGAAATGGGAAGTAATGAAGTCATTATTCTTATGGCTAATGTCAAGATATAAGCAATCCACTCCTAATCTTTTCATCTCATAATCAATTGCCCGGGCAACCACATCTCTTGGTGCCAATTCGCCACGGCTGTCAAAGTCATCCATAAAGCGTGTGCCGTCTGGGCGTTTTAAAATAGCGCCTTCACCACGTAGTGCTTCAGACAGTAAAAAGTTATTTGATTGCGGATGATATAGGCTTGTTGGGTGAAATTGATTAAATTCTAGATTTGCTACGCTACAGCCAGCACGCCAAGCCATTGCAATACCGTCGCCGCTAGCGACATCTGGATTACTGGTATATTGATAAACTTTACTGGCGCCACCTGTTGCCAGCGCAACATTATTTGCACAAATGGTTTCAACGCGTTCCTGTTCGCGGTTCCACACATACGCACCTATGACTCGTTCATTATCTTCACAGGTCACTAAGTCGATCGCATTGTAGCGTTCTAAAATAGTGATATTTGGGTGTTTTAACACTTGCGCCTGCAGTGTCGTCTGAACTTCCTTACCCGTTGCGTCGGCAGCATGAAGTATACGACGATGACTATGACCGCCTTCTTGGGTTAGGTGATAGCGTTGTTCTCCCTTTGGGGATAACTCTTGATCAAAATCGGCACCGCAGTCGATCAGCCACTCAAGGGAAGATTTAGCCTTTTCTGCCGTCATCTCGACAACACTACGATCACACAGGTTCGCACCGGCGATTAAGGTGTCATTGACGTGGGATTCGATACTGTCTTTTTTGTCAAAAACGGCCGCAATTCCACCTTGTGCATAGAATGTTGAGCCGTCATTTAGCTTGGCTTTGCTAAGTACTGTAACCTTAGAAAACTTTGCCACTTGCAAGGCCAATGTTAGGCCAGCGGCGCCGCTGCCAATAATTAAAATATCACAAGAGTGTTCGATAGCGTTTGTCATGTTTACAGTTGCTAGAGAGTCAGTTTCTCGATTTTAGCTAAAAATAGCCTAATAGCCTAGAAAAAAGTCGTTGAAAGTAGTGCTATTTTAAGTCTAAGCAAATAAAATGGAAAAACTATTATAAGAAATGAACTTTATCAAAAGACCGCAGTCTATGATTATGCGCTTAGGTAAAGCAATCGGTTTCGTAATCGATGTAAAAAGATGAAGTTGGAGACGATGCTTGAATGAGCGAGCAAAAGACAGATCAACAATTGGTTGAATTGGTTCAACAAGGCAATAAAGCCGCCTTTGATTTATTGGTGCGTAAGTATCAAAGCAAAGTGCTTAGCTTAGTTAGTCGTTTTGTTAAAAACCAAGGTGACGTGCCGGATGTTGCCCAAGAAGCTTTTATAAAGGCTTATCGCGCATTGCCAAATTTTCGTGGTGATAGCGCGTTTTATACTTGGTTATATCGTATTGCTGTTAATACAGCAAAGAACCATTTGGCAGCACAGAAACGTAGACCATCGAGCAGTGATCTTGATATTGAAGAAAGCGAGTTCTTTGACGACGCTGATCAATTAAGGGAGAGCGCATCTCCAGAACGCTTACTGTTGACTAGTGAGTTGAGAGATGTAGTAATAACAACGTTAGAAGCTTTACCTGAAGATTTACGTACCGCGATTTCGCTACGGGAATTGGATGGCTTAAGTTATGAAGATATCGCTAATGTAATGGAATGTCCTGTTGGGACTGTTCGTTCGCGTATTTTTAGGGCACGTGAAGCTTTAGATAAGCAGATCGAACCACTAATGCAACGATAGAAGGTATTTTATAGTGGCAAATAATAAAGAAACATTGTCCTCATTTATTGATGGTGAGGAATTATCTAGCGATGCATTATTTAAAGCGCTAGACGAAGCGCCTGAATTGGCGCAGACATTTGAGCGTTACCACACCATTGGTGATGCAATGCGCGATGAAGTATCCCCCGCATTTGACCTTAATTTTGCAGACAGCGTTGCAGCAGCAATTGATGCCGAACCTACGATTATTGCACCAAAACAGACTGCTGATAAGAAAGTTAAGTCTGTTAAGCCTAAGGCCGCAGAGGTTATTCCATTCTTTGGTAAATTAGGGCAGTACGGTATTGCCGCTTCTGTTGCTGCTGCGATGGTTATCGGTGTTCAGCAGTTAGACAATTCGCCATCTGAAACGCAACAACACTTTCCTGTATTGCAGACTATTCCGACGGGTGGTTATGCATCTCCTGTTAGTTTTCAAGCCGCGCCACAAAATGGTTTAAGCAAAGAGTTAAAGCAACAGCAACGTATTGAACAACAACGTCGTATGAACGCTTATATTAAAGACCATTTATTACAACAACGTTTGAAATCACAAAGCGAAGTTGAACAGCCTGAGTAGGGGACTCATTTGCAAACGCATCACTTGATTTTAGGTGTTTTTTCACTGTTGGCTTCATTATCTAGCTATGCTGAAAAAACACCAATGCAATGGCTCAAAGGTATGGAGCAAGCTCATCAGCAGTTAAATTTCAAGCTGCCGCTGATTCATCTTGAGCGTGACCATGTCCAAACCTATGCTTTTGAGCATGGTCAGGTTGACGGAGAGGAAATTGTTTATATTGCCTCATTAAGTGGTCCCGTTCGTCATAGTTATCGCATAGACGACCTTGTTACCTACGTTGAACCAGAAACCAAACCCTACAGTATTAATGCAAAAAAAATAGTTGGCCCATCACCAATGAAATTTGTGGGGAAGCTTGAGCAAATTAAGCGAAACTACTCAATTACCGCGTTAGGTAAAGGGCGAATAGCTGGGCGAATATGCCAATTGATTCGTTTGAAGTCTAAAGATACCCACCGTTTTAATTACATTTTATGGCTCGATCAGCAAAGCTCTGTGGTATTACGTTACGATTTATTTGATCTAGAAAATAACTTACTCGAGCAAGTCCAAGCCGTTGGTCTAAACATTAGTGAACAGCCGAGTGAAAACTTGATTAAGTTAAAAAATGCCAGAAGGATTGATGCAAGTGCTACTACCCCAAGTGGCGAACAACGCTGGCGCTTATCCTGGACACCGCCGGGCTATACTCAACAGAGCCGTGATAATCATCGCTTGATGATCACCGCTCAAAATGTGGACTACATGCTATTAAGTGATGGCTTGTCAGATGTATCAATTTATGTGGCCAAAGCGGGCGAGTTACCCTTGCCGGAAAAAGCATTAACTAAGAACGGTATTTCAATGGCTAACCACCGCCAAGGGAATGTCGATGTGACGGTCGTAGGCCGTATTCCCTACGACACCGCATTGCAAATATCCCGTTCGGTAAAAGCAAACTAAGGTAACAAAGTGATAAAGCAACAAGCGCGTGTGACTCAAATTTTCGACCAAGAGGTTGAGCTTGAATGCGCGCTTAATTCTACCTGTAGTGGCTGTTCAAATGAACCTAGTTGTGGTGTTGGCACCGTAGCAAAGGCGTTTAGTGGAAAAACGCAACTTATTCGTATTAAAACGACATTAATCCTTAATCCCGGCCAGTGGGTGACCATTGGCACTGCCGAAAGCAGTTTGCTAACGCAGGCATTTATTACTTATCTTTTCCCTCTATTTGGTTTGTTAGCCGCCGGGTTATTTGGTCAGTGGCTTTTTGTCGATAGTTTAGCGCTTCCGGATTTTAGTGCCTTATTGTGTTCACTTGCTGGTGGATATCTTAGTTTTCGTTTGGCAAGGAAAGTGATAAACCGGCTTGGTGATAGCGAACCAAATATTCAGATTATTGCAGTTGATTATTAGCGACGGGGTTTTGTCGTGATTAATTCACTTTATATCGCATTTTTGAATGTTCTTTTTGTGCTAAGACCGATTAACTTTGGCAGAGAGGCTTATTTACGGTAGAATTGCGGCAATTTTGTGTTCGTACCGAAAACTTTTGGGATAGCTAATTATTGGCGTCCATAAATAGTTTGGGTCTCTAAATTTTTAAGTTGGCTATTCTTTAAATGAAACATATACGTAATTTTTCTATTATTGCTCATATTGACCACGGTAAATCGACGTTATCAGACCGTTTAATTCAATTTTGTGGTGGTTTATCTGACCGTGAAATGGAAGCCCAAGTTCTTGATTCAATGGATATTGAACGTGAACGCGGTATCACTATCAAATCTCAAAGTGTTACGCTTGACTATAAAGCAAAAGATGGCGAGACCTACCAGTTAAACTTCATCGACACACCAGGACACGTTGATTTCACCTATGAAGTTTCTCGCTCGCTAGCAGCTTGTGAAGGTGCTTTGCTCGTGGTTGATGCTGCACAAGGCGTGGAAGCACAAACCTTAGCAAACTGTTACACCGCCATTGAAATGGATCTGGAAGTAGTGCCAGTACTGAATAAAATCGATCTGCCTTCAGCGGATCCTGATTCAGCCTCAGAAGAGATCGAAGATCTGGTCGGCATTGACGCAGTTGAGGCGGTACGTTGTAGTGCTAAAACTGGTCTTGGTATTGAAGATGTTTTAGAAGATATTGTTAAGAAAGTCCCAGCACCAGTAGGTGAAATGGAACACGACACACCACTTGAAGCGCTAATTATTGATTCGTGGTTTGATAATTACCAAGGCGTTGTTAGTTTAGTACGAATCAAAAATGGCCAAGTTAAAGTTGGCGATAAAATGAAAGTTATGTCTACTGGTGATATTCATATCATCGATAAAGTAGGTATTTTTACGCCTAAGCAAACTGAGACCGGGCTCCTAAAAGCGGGTGAGGTAGGTTATATCATTGCCGGAATCAAAGAGATTCACGGTGCTCCTGTAGGTGATACATTGACGCTATCACGCAACTCAGCGAAAGAGCCATTACCTGGGTTTAAACGAGTGACTCCGCAGGTATACGCTGGTTTATTCCCAATAAGCTCTGATGACTATGAAAACTTCCGTGACGCGCTAAACAAACTAAGCCTCAATGATGCATCGCTTCAATTTGAACCTGAAACATCAAGCGCTTTAGGCTTTGGCTTCCGTATCGGTTTCCTTGGCATGTTACACATGGAGATTATTCAAGAGCGTTTAGAACGTGAATACAATCTTGATTTGATCACAACAGCACCGACGGTAAACTATGAAGTGCTGACAACAGCTGGTGAAACACTAAAGGTTGATAACCCGTCTGATTTGCCTCCGGTACAAAATATCAATGAAATTCGCGAACCGATGGTAGAAGCTAATATTCTTGTGCCGCAAGAATACTTAGGGTCTGTTATCACGCTATGTATAGAAAAACGTGGTACTCAGACTAATCTTGTTTATCACGGCAAACAAGTCGCAGTAACGTATGAGTTACCGATGGCTGAGGTGGTATTAGACTTTTTCGACCGTTTAAAATCAACTTCTCGTGGTTATGCCTCATTAGATTATAACTTTAAGCGTTTCCAAGTGTCTGACATGGTACGTGTGGATATGTTAGTTAATGGTGAGCGGGTTGATGCTCTAGCGATGATCACACACCGTGAAAGTGCCCAACGACGTGGTCGTGCCGTGGTTGAGAAGATGAAAGAGCTTATCCCACGTCAAATGTTTGATATCGCGGTACAATCGGCAATCGGCGGGCAAATTATAGCGCGTACAAATATCAAGGCGCTACGTAAAGATGTTACGGCAAAATGTTACGGTGGTGATGTCAGTCGTAAGAAGAAATTACTACAAAAACAAAAAGCTGGTAAGAAGCGCATGAAGTCAGTTGGTAATGTTGAACTGCCTCAAGAAGCATTCTTAGCGGTGCTAAAAGTTGGAGAATAATTGAATGGCTAGTCACTTTGAACTGTTGCTTGTATTAGCTACGCTGTTTACTGGCGTTGTTTGGGCAATCGACCATTTTTTCTATTTGCCAAAACGCGAAGTAGCGGTTGAGGCTTTGCCTGAGCAGATAGAAGAGAAAGTGAAAGATGCGGTTCGTCGCGAGTCTGTTTTAGTTGAAAACTGCCGCGGCATATTCCCTGTTCTTACTTTCGTTTTGGTGCTGCGCTCATTTTTATATGAGCCTTTTCAGATCCCATCGGGTTCAATGATGCCTACACTGTTAGTAGGTGATTTTATCCTGGTTGAGAAGTACGCTTATGGCGTTAAGCTACCAATAACGCGCGATAAAGTGATTGAAACAGGCAAACCGCAACGTGGTGATTCGGTGGTGTTTAAGTATCCTCCACAGCCTAATGTCGACTATATAAAGCGCGTCATTGGCTTACCAGGAGATACGGTACTTTATCGCAACAAGAAACTTTATATTAAGCCAGCATGTGTTGACCAAAATGGTGTGGAAAACGCTGATTGTAAACAATTTAAGCCAGTTGACATGGATATCGTTTCGCAAGGTGACTTTATTCAAGATTCTTATCCGTTAACTGAAGCGCACGAAAACTTAATGGGCATTGAGCACAGCATTTTGTTTAACCCAGCCTTTGCCGGCCGACCTGAATACTTTAATCAAACAGGTAAGCGCCAGGGGGAATGGCTAGTACCACAAGGTGAATACTTTGTGATGGGTGATAATCGAGATAATAGTTTAGATAGTCGTTTCTGGGGCTTTGTTCCAGAACAAAACATGGTAGGTAAAGCAGTTTTTATTTGGACGAGTTTTGAATTTGAACGTCCTCTGGATAGCTGGATCCCTTCATGGATACCGTCGGGCATCAGAACCGAACGTATTGGAAAAATTGGACAATAATAATAATGAGAGATATCCCGTACGATAAACTGGAACGCAAAATTGATTATCAATTTGCCGAACAGGATTACCTAGTACAAGCGTTAACCCATCGAAGTATGGGGGGAGCACACAATGAACGCCTTGAGTTTCTTGGTGATTCATTGCTTGGTATGTTTATAGCTGAAGCGCTATATACGCAGTTTCCAAAAGTATCAGAAGGTGACCTTAGCCGAATGCGCGCTACGTTGGTACGTGGCCAAACATTAGCTGAAATTGCACGAGACTTTGATTTGGGCGACTATTTACGCCTTGGTCCTGGCGAACTGAAAAGCGGTGGTTTTCGCCGTGAGTCGATATTGGCCGATGCCGTTGAAGCGATTATTGCTGCTGTCTTTCTTGATAGTGACATGGCACGCTGTAAAAAACTGGTACTGGCATGGTATAAAGCGCGATTGAATAAAATTCAGCCCGGTGTCAGTCAAAAAGACCCTAAAACTCAATTACAGGAATGGCTACAAGGGCGCCGCTTACCGTTGCCTACCTATGAAGTCATTGAGGTGACGGGACAGGCCCATAATCAACGTTTTACAATGTCTTGTAGCGTCGATGGTGTTGAAGAAAAAGCGATAGGTGTTGGCACCTCTCGTCGTAAAGCAGAACAAGATGCAGCGCAAAAGGCGCTAGAGGCAATACATGCAACAACAAAATGATGATCAGATGCGCTGTGGGTTCGTCGCTATTGTGGGACGACCAAATGTTGGCAAATCAACCCTACTAAACAAAATCTTAGGGCAAAAGATCAGTATTACCTCACGTAAGCCTCAAACAACTCGTCACCGTGTGATGGGGATTGATACTGATGGTGACTACCAAACCATCTATGTCGATACGCCTGGACTTCACAGTGAAGAAAAACGTGCAATTAACCGCTTGATGAATCGTGCGGCAGCAACGTCTATTGGTAACGTAGAGATGGTGTTTTTCCTGCTTGAAGGTACTCAATGGACTGGGGACGATGAAATGATCCTCAACAAGTTGCGTAAAAGTTGCCAGGATACACCCGTTATCTGTGTTGTTAATAAGGAAGACAACGTCCAGATCCGCTCTGAGTTATTGCCTCATCTGCAATGGCTTGGTGAGCAATATGATTTTGAGCAAATTATGCCAATTTCAGCCAAGCATGGTGATGGTGTTGATAAGCTTATTTCGTTGGCAAAAGGTGCATTACCGCTTGGTCAGCATCATTTCCCGGAAGATTATATTACCGATCGCTCGCAGCGTTTTATGGCCTCGGAAATCATCCGTGAAAAGCTTATGCGCTTTACCGGTGACGAAATACCTTATTCAGTAACGGTAGAGATTGAAGCCTTTACCATGCAGTCAAATGGCGTGTTTAATGTCAGTGCGCTTATCCTCGTTGAGCGCGAAGGGCAAAAACGCATGATTATCGGTAAGAAAGGCGAAAAACTTAAACAAATTGGCCGCGAATCACGCAAAGATATGGAAGAAATGTTTGATAACAAAGTCTTCTTAGAATTGTGGGTTAAAGTGAAATCAGGCTGGGCTGACGACGAGCGCGCGCTAAATAGCCTTGGCTACGGCGACTAACTCAGTAATCAATATGGGCAGCGAAACAAACCACACCACGCTTTGCGCTGCCTATTTACTCCATTCCCGCCCCTTTAGTGAAACCAGTCTTATTGTTGAGCTTTTTACTGAAAGTCATGGTCGTATTGCGGCAGTGGCTAAAGGGATCAAGCGAAAGAACAATGTAAATAAAAGCATATTACAACCATTTCGTCCCTTGTTGGTTAGCTGGAAAGGCAGCGGTGACCTTAAAACCTTAATCCGTATTGACTCGCCAACGCTAGCGCTGCCGTTGAGCCGTGATTTTCTCTACAGTGGCCTTTATCTTAATGAACTTAGCTTACGTTTATTAGAAAAAGAGGCCTGCCACCCTCAAATATACAGTGCCTACCACGCCACATTAATTGCTCTTTCTAAGCAAAATGATTTGGAGGTGAGCCTTCGTGAGTTTGAGATTTCCTTGTTAGAAGCTTTAGGACACGGTGCGTCGTTTACCCATGACGTTGATGGCGGAGAATTTGAACCAAGCTGGCGGTATGACTATTTACCTGAGCAGGGGTTTATTGCGCGAGTTGACGGACAATTTTTAGGTCAGGTGTTAATTAATATTGCAAAGCGCGATTATTGTGACAAGATAACCAAAAATCAAGCAAAGCAATATACGCGTTTGGCTCTGGCCCCCTTGCTTGGCAATAAACCATTACATAGCCGAGAGTTATTTACTCGGCGTAAAATAATTAAAGATTAGAATAGGAACTCTTCATGAATCCAATTTACCTCGGGGTTAACATCGACCACATCGCGACACTGCGTCAAGCGCGCGGTACCAATTATCCAGATCCTGTTCATGCTGCGGCTATCGCTGAATTAGCTGGTGCCGATGGCATTACTATTCACCTGCGCGAAGATCGTCGTCATATTCAAGACCGCGATGTTTACACCCTAGCGAAAACACTACAAACGCGAATGAACTTGGAAATGGCTGTCACTGAGGAAATGCTAGCAATTGCATGTGAAGTTAAGCCCGAGTATGTGTGTTTAGTGCCTGAAAAACGTGAGGAGTTGACCACCGAAGGGGGCTTAGATGTTGCCGGTCAGCTAGACACTATGTTGGAAGCCATTGCTCAGTTAAAAGGCGCTGGTATCAAGGTCTCATTATTTATTGACGCAGATAAGGAGCAAATTGATGCTGCTGTGACTGTTGGTGCTCCTTATATCGAGTTGCATACTGGCTGTTACGCTGACGCTAAAAATTCAATTGAACAACAAGCTGAATTAGAGCGCATTACCAAGATGGCGAAATATGCCCACAGTCGTGGCTTAGTCGTTAATGCGGGTCATGGTTTGCATTACCACAATGTGGAGCCTATTGCGGCTATCCCTGAAATCTATGAATTGAATATTGGTCATTCAATCATCGCCAGAGCTTCAATTATCGGCTTAGAGCAAGCTGTTCGAGATATTCGAGCAAAAATGGTTCAAGCAAGGGCGATGCACGGTTAATTTTATTTTAGCCCGATACTGGTGAGCCAACCATAAATAGATTTTGTTGCTGGCGCATAGTTTTTTCGGGCTAAATACCTTATCTGTCTATAGCTTTTATGCTGCTGTCTTTTTGCAAGCCCGTCGCGTAATTGCAAATGAGCTGTCGATTCACTGCGGTTGGTTTGATTAATATCCAGTATCGGGAGTGCCAGAGCGGTGAGTTGTTGTGATAGCTGTTGCTGATCGTCTGGGTAGCGTAATTTTAATTCCTCGCTAGCTTGCGTGTATGCTGGCTGTGCATTTAACAGTATCACTGCATTGACAGGCTGTAGATGCTGTTGCACCTGAGCTTCGATTAGGTATGCCATCTGACGACCTTGAGCAATAAGCACGCTATAGCGATTATTTTTCTTTCCCCATGCTATGGCACTGTTAACACGCTCAATTAATGCCTTTGCATAAGCAGACTGTTCTTCACTGGCCGCTTCATTAAGCAAGCTTTGTGGCGGCGGCTCAATCGACAGTGTTGCCCAACCGACATGGTTAAGGCTATGCCGTAACGGTTTTATATAGTCTGGATTGATCGGGCTCATCGCTATATCGGGTAATAATATGGCGATTCCTCGCCGCGTTTTAGACAAATGCTCCCGTTGCAGTGACATAAACTTGCCGCTCGTGGCATCTAACCATATCACTTCATCTTGTGGTAAGGCCGAAGCTGGCATTTTGTGTAAAGTACTCGCTGTTTCGTCTTGTGCTAAGGCTGTAATGGACGTAAGGCATACGAAGCATAGCGTGAATAGCCTGTAAGAAAGTTTGTTCAAAGTACCTTTGCTCCTTAATCTCATCGCGACAGCATTGTGCGTCATATTATTTGTTAAATAAGGCAAGTAATATACCAATTGTTAGAAAGGGCAAGGTGCTTCAAAGCTTAACGGCTCGCCAGAGATAGGGTGGTCGATACTTAAGTTAAAAGCATGAAGGTTTAAGCGTGGTGCCATACGCACAGCGTCAGGCTTACCATAAAACCTATCCCCTAAGATTGGATGGCCTAGTTGTTGCATATGTACCCGTAGTTGATGTGAACGTCCTGTGATAGGTGTCAACTCAACCAAACTTGAATCATTGCCGCTCTCAAGTAGTTGCCAATGGGTAAGTGAGGGTTTGCCTACCTCATGGTCAACTATTTGTAGCGGTCTGTTTGGCCAATCACAAATAAGTGGTAGGTCGACGCTCCCTGATTCAGATGACGGGACTCCCTTTACACGGGCCAAGTATGTTTTACTTGTAGTGCGTGCTTGGAATTGTTTGGATAGGCTACTTTGCGCGGCTTTGTTTAGTGCAAACAACATGATACCTGAGGTATCCATGTCGAGACGGTGGACGACAAGCGCTGTAGGCAACACGCGCATTAGACGAGTGGTTGCACTATCACGATGATGTAGCTCTCGCCCTGGCACAGATAGTAAACCACTGGGCTTATCAATAACGACGATGTCATTATCTTGGTAAATGATGTTAAGCCATGGTGTGGTCGGCGGGTTATAAACAAATGCCACAAAGATACCTTTTATTGGGTGGTCAAAATACATCAGCATTGTACCGATTTTCTTGCGATTGATATACAAATTGCTATTAAGAGAATAAGTAGGCGGCCGATATACAAATATCGACCTGAATTAAATACAGACTAGGTAGTCATGTTTATGTCAAAAATACAGCTTGCACTCATTACCCTTGCGCTAATTCTGTTTGGCTCATTTGCCAAGGCAGAGGAAGATGGTGTGATTCAACTTTATACACAGCGTGAACTTTTGGCCCTGATAGCGAACAACACGCACTTGCAGCGTGTAAAACAGGATCAATGCCAGTTAGTTGAAGATATCAAGGCCCGCGCTGAAATTGTAAAATTGCCAAGCTACCAGTTCCTTTACGGAGACATGCTTGCTTATGGCGTTTGTGTTGCTCGTGACGAACAGTACGGTGTTTATATGATGGAGCAAAGCGCGCACCAAGGCTTAGTTGAAGCAATAGAGCAACTAGGGCGCTATTATCATGTAGGTAAATTCTTACAGCCTGATTTAAAACGCGCTATTCGCTACCTTACTGAGGCTGCCAGTCTCGGTAATGTCAACGCACAAATACGTTTGGTTGAAATTCTCGCCAATGAGCAGGGTAACCCTGTGGATTACGAGAAAGCATATCACTGGCTCCATAATTCGATTATTGCTGATGATAATAAGCGCCAGAAAGCAACGAACTTGCTGGCCAAGCTGGCAACTCTCATGCCACAAAGTGTGATTGAACGCGCTAAACGCCCACTGCTAAAATAGCCCCCTAGATCGCAATAGGCTGCTTTTACTTGTTCATGATTCATTTTTAGGCAGTGACGGTTAAATCTGTTATACTGCCGCCAATTTTTCAATACTGACGATAATTAATGTCTAAAAACTTCTCAGCCGATCAAGATCCGCATTTTGAACGGGAACAACAAAAGTACGATAACCCAATCGCTTCGCGCGAGTTAATCCTTGATCTGCTCAAAAATTCTGACGCACCGCTTAAACGTGAACAGATAGCTCAAGCCTTTAATATTACCGATGAAGAATCCTTAGAGGGGTTACGCCGACGTCTGCGCGCAATGGAGCGTGACGGCCAAGCTGTATATATTCGCAATGGTAGTTACGGCTTACCAGAACGTATGGATCTAATGAAAGGTAAAATCCTTGGTCATCGCGACGGGTTTGGTTTTTTCAGACCGGATGACGGTGGCAAAGACTTGTTCGTTGACCAAAAACAAATGCACACAGTGTTCCACGGCGATACGGTGCTTGCTCAGCATTCAACGTTTGGTCGAGGTAAACGTGACGCTCGCATCGTGCGAGTGGTTGAGTTTGGTAAAACAGAATATGTTGGCCGCTTTTTTGTTGATGGAGATATTTCTTTTGTTGTGCCAGATGAAGCTCGTATTGCACAAGATATTATTATTCCAAATGAGCATGTTAATGGCGCACGCAATGGACAGGTTGTTATTGTCACTATCACTAAACGCCCAACTCGTCACCAAAGCCCATTAGGTGTTATCAAAGAAGTGATGGGTGATGAGATGGACCCTGGTATGGAAATCGAGATGGCCTTACGCAATCACGATTTACCTCATGAGTTTTCAGAGAAAGTTAATCAAGAAATCGCTCATTTAACTGAAGAAGTACCAGAGAGTGCGAAAGAAGGTCGTATTGATCTACGCGACTTGCCATTAGTTACCATTGACGGTGAAGATGCTCGCGACTTTGATGATGCTGTTTACTGTGAACGTAAAAAAAGTGGCGGATGGCGCCTGTGGGTAGCCATTGCAGATGTTAGTAGTTACGTTAAAATCGGCACGGCCCTGGATGATGAGGCACTTGAACGCGGTAATTCAGTCTATTTCCCGGCAAATGTTATACCGATGCTGCCAGAGGTTTTATCCAATGGTCTTTGTTCACTAAATCCAAATGTTGATCGCCTCTGTATGGTGTGTGAAATGACGATTAGTGAAGCGGGTAACCTATCTGGTCACAAATTCTATCCGGCATTGATGAACTCTCATGCGCGTTTTACTTATACCAAAGTGGCTGCGATCTTAGACGGTGATAAAGCGTTGCGTGAAGAGTACGCTCCACGTGTACCAGAATTAGAAGAGCTGCATAAGCTCTACACTGCGCTAAACAATCGCCGTTTAAAGCGTGGTGCAATTGCGTTTGAAACCACTGAAACACAATTTATTTTCAATGAAAATCGCAAGATCGATAAAATTGTACCGCTCGTTCGTAACGATGCGCACAAAATGATCGAAGAGTGTATGATTTTAGCCAATGTTGCTTCGGCAAAATTTGTTGAAAAGCACCAAGGGGTGGCACTATTTAGGGTGCACGATACGCCTGGTGATGAAAAATTGTCAAATTTCCGCGCGTTCCTGGGTGAACTTGGGCTTCAGCTAGGTGGTGGTGACAAACCCAAGCCTGCGGATTACGCTAAGTTGCTTGATATTGTCAGCACGCGTGATGACAGTGAACTGATTCAAATTATGTTGCTTCGCTCGATGAAGCAAGCTATTTACGCGCCAGAAAATGAAGGGCACTTTGGTCTAGCGCTAGATAATTACAGCCATTTCACCTCGCCAATTCGTCGTTATCCTGACTTAATATTGCACCGTACAATTAAGTCTTTACTGGTGAAACAAAAGAAAATCAGCGCGAGCGAAGGTAAAGCCATCGGTGCTTATCCTTATGAGAGTGAACAGGTTGCCAATTTAGGCGATCATTGTTCGATGACAGAACGCCGTGCCGATGATGCAACACGTGATGTAGCCGATTGGCTCAAGTGTGAATACATGCTAGAGCATGTCGGTGATACCTTTAAAGGTACGATAAGTACAGTGACAAGCTTTGGCTGTTTTGTGCGCCTTGATGATATTAACATTGAAGGCTTACTGCACATTAGTGCACTTGATGAAGATTATTATCATTTTGACCAGGTTAAAGCGCGCCTTGTTGCAGAGCACAGTAATGTGACTTATCACATGGGAGACCGCATTGAGGTTAAGGTTGCTTCGGTAAACCTGGATGATAAGAAAATTGACTTAACATTAAGCTCATTTAAGCCTAAAAAGCGTCGCTCAAGCCGTTCAAGCCAAGAAAGTCATGACAAACCGAATAAGCGTTCGTCGAGTGACAAGCCGAAAGGTGGCGCTAAGCCGAAAGGCGATGAAAAATCATCTAGCGGTAGAAAGAAAACATCAAGTAGTAAGTCACGCGCTGGTAAAAATAGCCGCAAAAAGAAAGAACAAGGTAACAAGTAGAAAATGAGTAAGCACGATTTATTATTTGGACTTCATAGTATCGAAGCCGTACTAAATAACGAACCAGAGCGCATTTTGGAGATCTTTGCGCTTAAAGGTCGTGATGATGAACGCATGAATAAAGTCATTAGCTTGGCAAGAAAGCATGGTGTGAGTGTTGCATTTGTCGCCAAGAAAAAATTGGAAGACCGTGCCAATGGTGAGTCTCATCAAGGTATCATGGCGAATGCACGCGCCGCGCGGGTTAAGAATGAAGCAGACCTGGATGAGATTATTGCTAATAATGAGCAACCGTTCTTGCTTATTCTAGACGGCGTAACTGACCCACATAACCTGGGTGCCTGTATTCGTAGCGCCGATGCTGCCGGGGTGCATGCGGTTATCGTTCCCAAAGATAATGCCGCCTCACTAACGCCAGTTGTTCGTAAAGTTGCTTGTGGTGCAGCTGAGACGATGCCCCTTATCCAAGTGACCAACCTTGCACGTACGATGCGTGAGATTCAGCAACAAGGTATTTGGGTGTATGGAACCGCCGGTGAAGCAACTCAAGCGTTGTATGACACTAAAATGACTGGTCCTATTGCTATTGTCATGGGAGCAGAAGGTAGTGGTATGCGCAGACTAACTCGTGAGCACTGTGACACATTAGTTTCGCTCCCTATGGCTGGTAGCGTATCAAGCCTGAATGTCTCGGTAACTACCGGTATTTGCTTATTTGAAGTGGTCCGCCAACGAGGTCTGTAACCGCCTGATTACTGACGTTATTTAAAGCCGCTTCCGGTCTGGTTAGCGGCTTTATTTTTTTTCAATCTCCCCTTTGCCGCAGGGTTCACAAAATCCCCTGGAATTACTTGCTTAATCACTAATACTCACTTATAATTCGCCTCCAAATTCGGCTATCAATAGTTCCTTGCCCTCATACTGGTCTAGCCGAGCCATGTACGGGCTAATAAACCGTAAGGAAATATAAATGCGTCATTACGAAATCGTATTTATGGTTCACCCTGATCAGAGTGAACAAGTACCTGCAATGATTGAGCGTTACACTGCGTCTATCAAAGATTCTGGTGGTGAAATTCACCGTTTAGAAGATTGGGGCCGTCGTCAATTAGCATACCCAATCGAAAAGCTTCACAAAGCTCACTACGTTCTTATGAATGTTGAAGCTGGCCAAGAAGTAATGGACGAGTTAGAGCATAACTTCCGTTACAACGATGCTGTTATCCGTAGCCTAGTACTTCGTACTAAAGCTGCAGTTACAGAAGCTTCTGACATTGCTAAAGCAAAAGAAGAACGTCGTGAAAGCAAGCGTCGCGAAGCACCAGTTGCTAGCGAAGAAGCAAAAACTGAGCAACCAGCAGCGGAGTAATTTGACTATTGATGACTGAGAACTCAACGGTATTAAGTGGCACATTGTGCGCTAGCCCGCGAAAGAAGGTCAGCCCAGCCGGTATCCCACATACTTATTTAGTATTGGATCACCGTTCACAGCAAGTTGAAGCTGGATATCCAAGAGATATTTATTGCCGAATGACTGTTGTACTCGCTGGAAAAGATAAGCAAATGTCCGATGTTAAGTTGGTTAAGGGCTGTAATATTAAGGCAAGTGGTTATCTTGTCTGGCATCAAGGCCGAAATGGTCAGCCAAAAATTGTATTGCATGCTCATTCGATTGAATTGATGAATTAGGAGAATACTCCATGGCACGTTTTTTTAGACGTCGTAAGTTTTGTCGTTTCACCTCTGAAGGTGTTACACAAATAGATTACAAAGATATCGCTACTTTGAAAAATTACATCACTGAAAGTGGTAAAATTGTTCCTAGTCGTATTACTGGTACTCGCGCTAAATATCAGCGTCAGCTTGCTGTTGCAATCAAGCGCGCTCGTTACCTAGCTTTACTTCCATACACAGACTTACATCAGTAAGCCGGTTATTGAATTTTTAGGAGAAAGGTAATGCAAGTTATTTTACTTGATAAAATTGCTAAGCTTGGTGGTTTAGGCGATACAGTTTCTGTAAAGTCTGGTTACGCACGTAACTACTTACTACCACAAAAGAAAGCAGTTTTTGCTAGCAAAGAAAATGTAGCAAAATTTGAAGAGCGTCGCGCTGAATTAGAAGCTGGTCTAGCTGCTAAATTAGCAACTGCTCAAGCTCGTGGCGAAGCTGTTAACGCGTTAGAAAACGTTGTTATCACTTCATCTGCTGGCGAAGAAGGTAAACTATTCGGCTCTATCGGTACTCGCGATATCGCTGATGCAGTTACTGCTGCTGGTGTTGAGATTGTTAAAAGTGAAGTTCGTCTTCCAGAAGGCGCATTACGCCACACTGGTGAGTTCGAAATCGCTGTACATCTTCACACAGAAGTTGATGCTACTGTTACTATCGAGATCGTTGCTGAGTAATTTTAGCCGATTTGGATAGTCTAAAGGCCGCTCAAGAAATTGAGCGGTTTTTTTTCGCCCGTATTTAAATGCAGCTACTACTCCAGTCCCCTACCTACTTCCTGTAGGTAACTGCGTTGCGCTCAATCCAATAGCCTGTTATTGCTCAATCGAGCGCCTTTATACCAATCAGACTAAGTTTATTCCCACTCAGAGTAACTCAGGGCATTCAGTTTG
>CAKZQF010000071.1 GCA_937139475.1 uncultured Gammaproteobacteria bacterium
TTATCAAGCACAACAACCTGTTGGCCTTCAGTTAATAACTCAACAATAGTGTGGCTACCGATATAACCAGCGCCACCAGTAACAAAAACAGCCATTAGTTAGTCCTTAAAGAATTTTAAATTGCAGACAATCAAGATTATCCATTATTTGCATGGTTCGTCGCACCGTCGTCCTCGAGCTCTTTTTATCGAGGACCTCCTTAGGCAATCACTAACTCAATAATTACTCGCTCAATAACCCTTTCAAATGCTCTCTAAAATCTGCGCCTAAATTAGTGTCACGCAAGCCGTATTCAACAAATGCACTCATATAACCAAGCTTACTACCACAATCATGTGACTTTCCGGTCATATGAAATGCCTCAACCGTTTCTACTTTCATCAAGCTAGCGATAGCATCTGTCAATTGAATTTCGTCACCAGCACCTGGCGGAGTAAACTCAAGAAGGTCCCAAATCTGTGCGGATAACACATAACGGCCTACCACAGCTAAATTTGAAGGAGCTTCATCAACAGGAGGCTTTTCGACAACAGCAGTCATCGCTTCAGATTCCCCAGGTTCTAACGTATGTCCATTACAGTCAGCTACGCCGTAACTACTCACCTGCTCCATCGGAACGGGTTCAACCATGATTTGGCTTGCGCCGTTATCATCAAAACGTTGTAACATCGCCGCTAAATTTTCAGATTTTAAATCTGCGGATACTTCGTCCAAGATCACATCTGGCAACACTACAGCAAACGGCTCATTTCCAACAATTGGACGTGCTTTTAATACTGCATGCCCGAGCCCTTTCGCTTCCCCTTGGCGCACATGCATGATAGTCACGCCTTTAGGACAGATTGCTTGTACTTCATCCAGTAGCGAACGCTTAACACGTTTTTCAAGTGTTGTTTCTAACTCAAAAGATTTATCAAAATGGTTTTCAATAGCGTTTTTAGAGGAATGTGTAACAAGCACGATTTCCTTAATACCAGCAGCCACACATTCATTAACGATGTATTGGATTAGCGGTTTATCGACTATTGGCAGCATTTCTTTTGGAATTGCTTTCGTCGCAGGTAACATACGGGTGCCAAGACCCGCTACGGGTATTACTGCTTTGGAGATTTTAATATCTAACATTACAGAGTCCTTCCCCTATTGGCCCACTTTATAAAACTGACGATACCACCGCACAAACTGCTCAACACCTTGCGCCACACTAACTTCTGGCCTATGCCCAGTAACCTTAAACAAATCCTCAACCTCTGCGTAGGTCTGATAAACATCCCCCGCTTGCATAGGCATAAAGTTCTTAACAGCCGTCATACCCAATGATTTTTCCAATGAATCAATAAACCCCATTAACTTAACTGGATTGCCGTTACCAATATTAAATATACGATAAGGTGCAGAACTTTGTGCAGGAGATCCGGACTCTACTTTCCATTCTGAATTAATAGCAGGTAAAGTATCTTGGACGCGAATAATTCCCTCTACAATATCGTCAATATATGTAAAGTCACGACGCATATCTCCATGATTATATACATCAATTTTCTTACCCTCCACAATGGCTTTGGTAAATTTAAACAAAGCCATATCAGGACGCCCCCATGGGCCGTATACTGTAAAAAAGCGTAAACCAGTGGTCGGCACACCATATAGATGCGAATAGGTATGAGACATTAGTTCATTTGATTTCTTTGTTGCTGCATACAATGAAATAGGATGGTCGACGCTATCAGATGTCGAAAAAGGTGTCTTATTATTAAGCCCATAAACAGAGCTAGAGGATGCATAGACTAAATGCTCAACGTTATTTTGGCGACAGCCTTCTAATATTGTTAAATGCCCAACTAAATTAGAATCCGCATAGGCCATTGGGTTATCAATTGAATAACGTACCCCAGCTTGCGCAGCTAAATGAATTACACGATTGAACTGCTCATTTGAAAATAAATCAGCAACTCCTTCTCTATCAGCAAGGTCTAGTTTCACAAAACGAAATGAACCTTTTGAGCATTCAGCGGAATCAGCTAGCGCCTTTAATCTGGCTAACTTCAAATTAACATCATAATAATCATTTAGATTATCAAGACCAACAACTTCATAACCCATATCGCAAAGTCTTGTGGCGACATGAAAACCAATAAAACCAGCAGCGCCAGTAACTAAAAACTTCATTATTATTTCCTTTTAACCGTATAAAACGATTAACAACTAATCTGAACCAAATAAATCTCTGGTGTAAACTTTATCACTAACATCACTTAATACTTCGTCCATACGGTTAGAAACAATTACATCTGCTAACCTCTTAAACTCGTCTAGGTCAGTAATTACACGAGAATGAAAGAACTCTTTCTCATTCAACTCAGGCTCATAAACAACCACTTCGATTCCCTTAGCCTTAATTCGTTTCATGATACCTTGAATTGAAGACGCCCTGAAGTTATCTGAGCCCGTTTTCATAATTAGACGGTAAACCCCAACAATCTGCGGATTTTGGCTAATAATAGAGTCAGCGATGTGATCTTTACGAGTGCTATTAGCATCTACAATTGCGCTAATCAATGAATTAGGAACATCTTTATAGTTAGCACGAAGTTGCTTAGTGTCTTTAGGCAAACAATAGCCACCATATCCAAACGATGGATTGTTATAGTGAGTTCCTATTCTGGGATCTAAACCAACGCCTTCGATAATATGTTTGGTATCTAAACCATGAGTTTCAGCATAGGTATCAAGTTCATTAAAATAAGCAACTCTCATTGCAAGATAAGTGTTTGAAAATAATTTCACCGCTTCAGCTTCTGTAGAATCGGTAAACAAAACCTCAATATTTTCCTTTAAAGCACCTCGTTGTAGTAACGCAGCGAAAGTTTTTGCTCGCTCAGATTGTTCCCCGACAATAATTCTGGAAGGGTATAAGTTATCATAAAGAGCCTTACCTTCACGTAAGAACTCTGGCGAAAATATTATATTGTCTGAGCCTAACTGCTGCTTTAACTGTTGCGTAAAACCTACTGGAACGGTTGACTTAATCACCATAACAGCGGATGGGTTCGTTGCCATTACATCACAAATAACCTTACCAACGGAATCAGTATTAAAATAGTTAGTTACGGGGTCATAGTCAGTAGGCGTAGCTATGATAACAAAATCGGCATTACTATATGCTTCCGCTTTATCAAGTGTAGCTCTCAAGTTTAGTGATTTTGTCTCTAGAAATGTCTCTATCTCAGAGTCTGCTACGGTTGACTTATTACTGTTAATTAAGTCCACCCTTTCCTTATCTATATCTATTGCTATAACTTCATTATATTGGGCAAGCAACACCGCATTTGACAATCCAACATAGCCGGTGCCGGCAATTGCAATTTTCATTCTAGTTTCCTATAAAAGTTAAGTTACGATCTCAGCAAAGTATAATTAATCAACGAAATAGACATTAAAATATATAATTATATATTTGCAAAAAGTTAATAAAAGGACAATTTCATCCACGAGTTACGCTGGGCGGGCAGTATTTACAAATAGTGAAATCCGATAATTACTTAGTAAAGCTAGCGATCAAATTATACTAGCAATAAGAGTCCATTTAAAAGTCAAATTAAGTAAATCAAGCCGAAAAGAATAAATGGACATAAAACCTTTTTTAATGACTAATGTACAACTTTATTATGTTTTACTTTCTTGTGTTTAGCACTCCAAACAAGATCACAAATGCCATCTGTTGGACTGAACCCCGTTGGAGTTTTTAATAAAATATCGCGGATTGACTCATGATCAAATTCATGACACGCGATATCTAACTTCTTTAAAATAACTTCTAATTCAAGCCAAGGTAGCATCACCTCGTGTGCCGTCATAATCCTTTCATGCTCGGTACCAGTAACACCATCACCAATCAGGAGCTCTTCATACAACTTTTCTCCAGGCCGTAAGCCAGAAAATTCAATAGCTATATCTCCATCGGCACTGTCGATGTCCTTAACCTGTAATCCACTTAAATGAACCATTTTTATTGCTAAATCAACAATTTTAACCGGTGCTCCCATTTCGAGAACAAATACGTCTCCGCCTTTAACCATAGCGCCAGCCTGTATCACTAATTGGGAAGCCTCTGGAATGGTCATAAAGTAACGAGTAATTTCGGGATGAGTTACAGTGATAGGTCCTCCAAGCGCAATTTGTTTTCTAAAAAGCGGAACCACCGAACCAGAAGAGCCTAGTACATTACCAAAACGTACCATGCAGAACCGGGTATTATTATCTTCTTTAGCTAGTGCCTGTAAGACAAGTTCGGCCATACGTTTGGTAGTTCCCATTACATTTGTCGGCCTTACAGCTTTGTCAGTAGATATCAACACAAAGGTTTCAACATTTGCAGCAATGGCTGCACGAGCAGTATGCATAGTACCAAAAACATTATTACGTACGCCCTCAACCACGTTATGCTCCACTAATGGGACATGTTTATAAGCAGCTGCGTGATAAACGGTTTGCACCTGAAAAGATTCCATTACTGCCTGTACGCGGTTCTCTCGCTGGACAGAGCCCAGCATTGGTAATATCTCTATATCGTTACCTAAGACCTTCACCATTTCGGCTAATTCTTTATCTATTGCGTAAAGTGCAAATTCCGATAACTCGAATAGAACTAATTTTCTCGGTGATTGGCGTATTATTTGGCGACATAATTCAGAACCGATTGAACCACCTGCCCCAGTCACCATCACAACTTTACCTTTAATATTTTGGCCAAGTAAACTACTATCAGGGGAAACCAAATCACGCCCCAATAAATCAGCTACATCAACTTCTTTAATGTCACTATATGATTCTTTTCCACTAATCAAATCAGCGGTTGCAGGTATAGTTAAGACTTGAATAGATATGTCTTCAAGACTCTGCAATATTTTTTGGCGTTTTGTATAGGAAACACTTGGTATCGCTAAAAGAACCTTAGAAACAGAATTTTGTGAAACTAGCTTTTTAATTATACTTGGTGAATGTACATGCACACCTTGGATGACGGTACCATGAAGTGATACATCATCATCAACGAATGCAAAGGGACGATATTCATGACTCAATGCAAGAGCAGTAACTAATTGACGACCACTGACACCTGCGCCATATATGACCACTGACTCTCCTTCTTTCTTCACCCCCGAACTAAAAACTGTTCGAACTATTGCTCTAGAACCACCAATAAAGACAATTGCAAATGACATGTAAATAATTGGAACAGATTTTGGAAGGCCAATATCGACAAAAGAAGAAGCAATAAATAAAAGACCACTAGATAATATTACACCTAGTGATATTACCTTTATCGCCTGGATTCCAATGTAACGAAGTATTGTTCTATATAATCCAAGCTTTATAAAAGCAAAGATGCTAAAAGGGCAAACAATAAATATTAAAACCCAATAATGGCCCTCAAAAAGAACACTAATGTTTTCTAACCTAACCAGCATCGCCAACCAAAAAGCCACAAACAAAAGAACGGCGTCAACAACAACACTAACCCACTGTTTTTGAACACGTTTCAACGCAAAAAGACCCTGTACAATTGGCATTTTGTTCCTCTCGAAGATAAATTTAATTTGAAAATTGAATAAAAAACAACTAATTATATTGATGTTTTATGAAACTCTTTTTGCTTTGTTGCCAAGCTCATCACACTATTAATTGCATCACATACTTTCTTTATTTCAAAGGCAGTCAATGTTGGATGCACCAAAAACATCAAACTGGTCTCCCCAAGCTTTTTGGCTATTGGTAAACTCACCTCAGGTCGGTAATTAGTATTATCAAAAGCTTTTTCTAAATAGACCTCTGAACACGAGCCTTGGAAACAGGGGACGCCTAAACTATTTAACTCTTCAACTATTCGGTCTCGATTCCAATCACTTTTTAAGCATTTTGGTTCAACAAACATGTAATGCTTATATTCTGCATGCTCCATATGTTCAGGTACAGCGACAGTTCTTATTGAGGGGAACTGACTAGCAGTTTGATCTAACAGGCCAGCATTATATCGACGTTTTTCAGTCCATTCAGCCATCCTTCGCAACTGTATTCTTCCAATAGCAGATTGTATTTCGGTTAGCCGCCAATTCGTGCCAAAACTATCGTGAAGCCATCTAAAGCCTGGAGGATGCTTTTTATTGTAAACCGAATCCCAAGATTTACCGTGGTCCTTATAAGCCCACATTTTTTTCCATAGAAGCTCGTCATCAGTTGTCACCATTCCACCTTCACCACCAGTGGTCATTATCTTATCTTGACAGAATGACCATGCACCGACATGCCCAATAGAACCAACCGAACGGCCTTTGTATTTAGCGCCATGTGCCTGGGCACAGTCCTCAATAACAAGTAAGCCGCATCGATTTGCCAAGTCCATTATTTCGTCCATTTCACATGGAAACCCTGCCAAATGGACGCAAATAATAGCCTTTGTTTTATCTGAGATAACAGCGTTTATAGATTCAGCAGTGATGTTTTGACTGTTGGGATCCAAGTCCGCAAATACAGGGGTAGCTCCACACGTAACTATCGAACTAACTGATGCTAAAAAAGTTCGCGAAGTTACGATAACTTCGTCACCATGACCAACGCCGATACCAATAAGTGCCAAGTCTAGAGCAACAGTACCGTTAGCAACGGCTATAGCATGTTTACTATCTGAAAAAAACGCAAATTCCTTTTCAAAATTCCGGCCTTCCTCTCCGGTCCAATAATTCACTCTATTTGACAATAACACACGCTGAGCCGCTTCCGCTTCTTCTGCGGTGAAAGAAGGCCAAGATGAAAAAGGGGTATTTAACATAATATACTCTTAAGAAAATTTGATTTAAAATGAATACTAAAAAAGCTTTCGCGCAGGATTACCGACATAGGTACCTTGTTCTTTAATATTTTTTACAACTATTGCTCCAGCGCCAACAATTACATTATTACAAATAGATATTAACTGTTTCACACTCGCGCCTATGCCGATCCAAGAACCTGAACCTACCGAAACACTGCCTGCTAATAAACACCCGGGACTGATATGGACGCCACTACTTAAAATACAGTCGTGCTCTATGACCGAATTAGTATTAATTATACAGGCCTCCCCTATTACACTAAAGGGATTTATCACTGCGCCCGCCATTACAACTGTACCTTGATGAATAGTTGATCTTGGGCTGACGATTGCCGAGGGATGTACAATTGATGTTATCTGGCAACCGCTTTGAGATAAATAGCGCTGCTTGCATAAGCGAATATCGTTGCTACCAATTGCAACCACAACACCTTGAAATTGATTTGCTTGCATAATCAGGTCGTTTGTATTCCCTATTACAGACCATGTCTCAACAAACTTAATATCTGGATGCGCATCATCAAAAAACTCAACTTTATCCCACTCATTAGAAAGTAACGCCGCGTCAGCAATTACTTTACCATGACCGCTAGCTCCCAGAATTGCTAGTCGTCTCATTTCTCAGTACCAGTAAACTTTGCCATTGTGGCTTCCCCCTTTTGGCTAATACCTTCCTTTACTAGGACTTTTTTCACAGTTAAGCATATGATTTTCAAGTCCAACCAAAAGCTTTGGTTCTCGATGTACCAAACATCCAACTTAAATTTATCTTCCCAACTAATAGCATTACGCCCATTTACTTGCGCCCACCCCGTAATTCCAGGCCGAACATTATGCCTACGCGCTTGCTCTTTAGAGTAAAGTGGAAGATACTCAACTAATAGCGGTCTTGGCCCGACTAGGCTCATATCACCTTTTAGCACGTTCCAAATTCCTGGTAACTCATCGATACTTGACCGACGAAGTAAGTGTCCAAACCTAGTTATCCTCAGTTTATCAGAAAGTAGTTCTCCTCTACCATCTCTCAAATCCAGCATAGTTCTCAATTTTAATATCTTAAAAACAACCCCATTTTTGCCGGGTCTGGACTGTGAATAAAACAACGGTAAACCATGTACACAGAGGCATATAATGCCTACAATAATCAATGGCACAAATAAGATAGTCACAAGTAGTAAACAAACTATTACATCTAATACTCGTTTTAGATAAGACTCATACATCTTTTTAATCACTTCTTAGTTAATATTGTTTCATAAATTTGAAAAGTTTCTTTAGCTGTATTCTTCACATCAAATAATTCACGAGCTAACTCATTTCCGACGATAGCATGCTCCTTAGCTTTATTCATATTTTCCATATAATAAGCGATAGCAGAAGCCAATAAGTCTGGTTTTTTTGCAGGCACTGTCAACCCTGTTTTTTGGTTAATAACTAGATCTGGAAACCCTCCAACATCAGATGTTATTGTTGGTACTTTCATTAGCAACGACTCAACAGCCCCTCCCACATTCTCAGAGTGCGAGGGAAATACTGCTATATCTATGCTAGGATACAGGTTTAGTACATCTTTTCGATTGCCTAAAAAGGTAACATTATCGGCTAATTTTTGTTTACCGTAAGCCATAACATTATCCTCATAGCGAGTCCCTCCCCCCCACTCTCCACCAACAAAAACCAGATGAACATTGGAGTGAGTCTCTCTAACTATTGAGACAGCATCAATCAAATCCTCGTGCCCTTTTAGTCCACGTGTTTGCCCCAAAAAATATTTTGGAGAATACATATAAGCCACCATACTGATTATGATAGTATCTTTTGACAAACAAAGTTGTTCTCTTAAAACTGAAGGGGACGTAGAACGAAAGCTGTCAACGTCTGTCCCATAATATGATAAATGTACATTATTTAAATGCACACCTAGCGCCAAGTATTTATCAACTGTCCACTGGCATGAACCAATCCAATGATCAGATCTATTTGATAACAATAATTCAATACTTCTGAAGAATTTATGTTCTAAATGAAGCGGGCCTGGTACCTGAAAAATTCGGGGAGTAGTAATACCGATCATAGCCATACGCATTATTAAAGTTGTGCTAACAAAATGCGAATGAACAATATCAGGCAATATATTTTTTACTATCGTTCTTAATGCACAGATCTTAGATACATTGAGCCATGGTTTGCCGACAGCAAGATCGACATTAAGGTAATGTAACTTACAGCCATTATCTTCGTAAGCCTTTGCGTTGCCACATGCGTCAGGAAGCACTACATGAACCTCGATTCCAAGAGCAACTTGCTCTCTTAATAATTTCACAGCCCAAGCGGCGCCAGCCGTTGTCTTAAGTAAGTGTAAGACTCGAATAGTTTTCCCCATTATTCTTTTCGACTCTGCAATTTTTTACTCACATTCTGTTCCCTACTTTCCGAGACTAAATTCTCATACATCGATTTTCTTCTTTCATCTAAAATGTCATTCGTATATTGGCTAGCCACCTCAAAGTTTTTCCTACTTTGAAATTTCAACGATTCACTATCCAATTTGGCCGTTTCTATTAATTTATTCGCAAATTGCTCTATATTATCTGGAGGTACAATGAACTCATCATTTAGCAACTCAGGTATACCCCCTACCCTTGTCGCAACGCAAACTAATCCTCTTCCCATCGCCTCTATAAGGGCTCGCGGTAATCCTTCTTGCCTTGATGGCATCACAAAATAATCAGATTGATCAAGTAGCATATTAATATTTTCTCTAGAACTAATATTACCAAGAAACTCAACTCGCTCTTCTATGCCTAAGTTTGACGCTAGACGGTTCAAAGAAGCTATTAAATCTCCTCCCCCAATCCACTGGAGCCTAGCATCAATTCCCCTTTCTACTAGGTATGATACGACCCCAAGAGCAACATCCGCTCCCTTGTAAGGTTGAGATAAGTTTCCTATACCTATCAAATTCATATTTGTATCACTTTTTTGATAATTATCTCTATATTTCAATTGATTTTTGCTAAGAAATATACTCGAATAATATGTAGAGAACTTATCCTTGTGAGGGGGGTATGTTTTTTGCAGAGTAGATTTTGTGACAAAAGAACTTGAAACAGCTTGCTTGCATTGTAGTTTTTGGAAGAAAACAAAAATTTTTGAATATAACCACGACATCGAACTACTACTAGCGCTAGCTGTAAAAGCATCAGCGGGATCACCGACAACTTCTACACCGTATGTTTTCTTTTTCCCTAATAAGTTGATTGAAAAGTATAAGATTGACAACATACTGGGTATACGCAATATTACACATTCACTCTCCGCATTACGTCTATTTAACGCTCGAGCAATGCCAAAAAACTTTAAAACAAACTGTTTTGGACCTATATAATATGGCAAGGGAATAAATTTAACATTACTCCCATCAACTCTTTTCCAGTCATCCATTGGTAATGTTACATTCTTAACCCTAGCGACAATATTAACCTCGTCAAAGGATATTAAGTACCTCAGCCAAAAATCATACGGGAAAGAATTAGCAGTCCAATATAGGCCATTTTGACAGCGATAGAAACGTTGTTCGATAATAACATCTAGTTTCATGTTAAGACCTTATGTTAAGCTTGCCTCGCTGAGCGATAAGCAAGCAAGTAAAAAATATAATCATGCAATAAATAAAAGCTTTGAAGATCATGAGTGCTTCACCTCGAATCGCATAAACTAAATAAAAAATACTGAAATACGTTAATAAGGAACCTAGCACTCTGCCCTTCTTATGATTCCTGTAGAATTTTGATAACAGCATCGAAATTATTGCAAAGAACAGAAAGACCCCAGTGAGGCCAAAGTTTAAATAAGCCTCGGCTTCCATTGCGAAACCAAAGGCTCCATCATTAACCGAAGAACTATACTTTGAGCTAAACCAAATAGAGAGAGGCTCGTCTATTTTTATTGCCCCTAATGTAAACATGTTAATTATGCTAGAAAAATAGCTCCTTCCATTCCAATGATTCATTCCTTGCTCCAACCAGCTAGCAACATTAGAAGTTACCATTAGATTACTACCTTGATTTAGAAGCGCTGCAACGCTCCCCCCCTCAAATAACCCTCCCCTGCCTAATGAGGAAAACACAAAATAAATAGTAGCCACAAGAACAATTAAGCCGAATTTAAATATTGAAATCCGTTTACGCTTCATCCACCATATAGCGATGGACAAAACAATTAGAATAAAGTCTCGCTCGCCAATATATAGACAGTAAAAGCAATAAAGGATAAAGCATAACATAAAGTTTTTATTAATCTTTTCTGTTACTGCCATGTAACAAAAAGCGATTATTGGCCATAAGGTCATAAGCGGATAATGTAACGAACCAACTGCTTTAATTCTTTCTACCTTATCTAACGGCTGTATGCCAATTCTTGATATTGCAACAAATAATACTATACAAGTCGAAAGCCATAATAATAATGAAAAATAGCGACTCATTATAAGAGTTGATTTATAAGGAATATAAACTTCAAATCTAAAAGAAAGTTTTGATAATGAATTAGACGGCGTTAGGCATAAGCCACTTAATGCTAGCGTAAAAATGAAGCATGATAGGGCTAGATATTGTACATTAATTCCCGAATAGATGGGAATTCCGATCCAATGTGCGATAACGGGTCCGAAAGTAAAATAGAAGTAAAAGATAATAAATATTGCTAGGGGAGTCACAGTCCCCTTATAACGTATAAGTTCCCAAAAAACTCTATATGCAACTAAAGAGGCAGCAATAAAAAGATACAGCCAAAACTCATACATTACTTAGCCTTAGCTTACGTGTAAATATGAACCACACAAAAATAACATGCAAAGCGCCCACTGAACTAAGAGTGATATATATCCCTAGCAACTCATAATACTGAAATAGGTGATAGCAACCTAGAAGTGTCACTATTGAACCTGCAAAGGATATATACGTCATTTTTTTATATTCATCGCATGCTATTAAAAGATAATTAGCTGCCGATTGGAATACTTGAGGGATTGCCGCTAACACTGAAATTAATAACAAATCTTTGTGGAAATCATTAAGTGGGAGGTCAAATATTACTAGTAAGTAATTTCCCAAAGGTGTTACAAAAACAAAAAAAATAAGGCAACAGACACTAAAAATTTTTAAGGCTGTGTGCAGTATGATTTTTTTCACTTTCATTAACTCACCAGCCTTGACAGAAACTGTTAACTCCCTCAAACAAACTTGTGAAATAGAGTTTGCAATCACTATCATAACAAGGCCTGCATAGCTAAAAATTGTGTAAACAGCCAAATCTGTTAAATAGCTATTGCCTCCCATTACATATCGTGGAACATTTATCTGAATCGACGAAATTAAAGCAGTAATTGACATTGGAATCGAGCTTTTTATCAATTCCTTTGTTTTTAGCGCTACATATCCAGTGCCATTTTCTTTCATATTCGAAAACGTGAACAGCAATATAAGCGAAAGTAACCCCAAAACAAATATTAATGTTGCAGAATTTAAATATTTCCACCCTATGAACAATATTAAAATAGCAGTGCATGCTTTGAGAAAGCCAAGCCTAAATAGAACGCCCCAATTTTTCTTTCGGATCAGTTTAACAACAGTCACATCACATAATAGTTCAGCCACTTTGTAAAAATATACGGCGAGTAATAACGGTGTTAGTTCTATGCCTGAGACCAAAGCAGTCAAAACAAAAACAAGAAAAAAGAATATATAAAACATCACCCTAAGGTTAATATATGACCTTAAACTAAAGAAATTCTGGCTAATCATCAAATTTCGGTGTGGGATACTGATCAACATGATTAGCGGAGTGATGATTGACAAATAATAGGAAAATGTCCCTACAGATTCGAGACCTTCATTCCAACTGATATATATCGTGATTGCCCATGGAGTGAGCATTAGCGTGATTTGATAAAACAATAGACTAGTGGAACCGCTATAGAGCACTTTTCTAAGCAGCATCCTGAAATCTAATATTTTTGTTCTTTCTCGTAACTTTATGAGGTACACCCATTGGTCCCTTCTAAACTTATAAAACCGGCTGCAATTTGAAATGTAGCAGGCGTTTTATTCCTAGTCATTTTACAGCCTAAAATTAACTAGGTAGTCTTAGCTGCAAGAAAATCTCGTATTAAAACAAACAAAATAGAAAAAATAAAAGCTAATAGCCCTCCAGCAATACTAATAAAGACCCTCCTAGGCTCAATGTGCAACTCTGGAATTACCGCAGGGTCTATTGTTTTAAATGCATATTCATCACGAATTTCAGCAAACATGATTGTTTTAGTTTGTTCTTCAATAATCTCATACAAGACATCTTGCATTGCACTCACTTTAGTTTGGCTTAACTGATGTTTTAGATAATCAATACTTCTTTTCGCTTCTGTTAAATCTCTACTTTTCATTTCAATATTAATGGCATCGATAAGCCAATCAACCCATTGTTTTGCAATTTCAGGCGAATAGTGCTTCACAGAAATGGAAATCATTGAGTTTTCACTATTTTGGTTAATACTGATTCTGTCCATAAATTCTTCATAGGCTTCTTGACTCGATGGTTTAGGCTTGAATGGAGCTTTAACATTTCTTATCCATTTCTTTGCAGCAGCATCATAGGCATCCGCGTCATATATTAATTCATTGTCTTCATGATTCCAGCCTTCAATTGCCATCAAAAGTACTAGTAGCTTATGCTCTTCAAGAAACCCTTCCACAAAAACTCGAGATTTCATTATTTCTATAGCCAATCCCGTGTTATCGACCTGACCTCCACCGAGGCTGACACCGGCAAGACTTGCCAGTCCGCCAAACTTAGATGCTAACCCCCCCATACTGCCTTTTTCTTGCGTTGCTGGCGCTAAAAGAGCTTCTGATTTATAGATGTTTGGCAGTGATAAAGCGTACGCTACAGACGCAATAGCAAAGATAGTAGTTACGGCAATAATCAACCACTTTCCGGCCCAAATAGCGCGCCATAATTCAGCTAAATCAATTTCGTCATCTTGCGGTTGCTGTGCTTGGTTTAAAGCAAGTTGTTGCAATAACTGTGATGGTATTTGGTAGTTGTCTGCTGGGACTTTGTCATTCATAGGTGTTTCTTTCATGACTACAGCCCCTTAACAGCAGCTAAAGCAACTGCAGCATTATAGATAATACCGGTAACTTGAGACCACAGCGTTAGGTTATCTTTGTATTCAGTATCAAGCGGTACCACAATGGTATCACCGGGTTTGATTTGCTGCTGACCATTAAACCAGTAGTTTGACTCTGGAATCATAACCGAGCCGTTCGCACGTATAATGTAGATTCGCTCATCATCAGCTCGTTGCTTAATGCCGCCAGCAAGTTTTATATATTGGTTGACATCAAGCCCCTCGTTATAAAAGTGGGTTGAAGAATGCTGCACTTCACCAACCACTGTTACAATTTGTTGTTGTGACGGGATATATAGCATATCACCGTCTTCAATCGTGAGACCATTGTTGTTTTTCGATTCATTCTTATGTTCTAGTTCAATAACCATTCGACCAATGGCTTTTAAATTCTCAAGCTCTTTTAGCATTAACGAAGCTTCGGAAAACGGCACATTAGAGCCTTCCCCACTCAAGCCCTTCGAAGCAATCTCTAACCGCAACTGGTCGGCAAGTTTTGCAATCTGTGCCAATTCTTGTTCTTTCACTGATTCTCTAGTAAATACCGCGCCAGCGAGAAAAGCTTGGTTAGTGTAGCCACCGGCTCTTTTGATTACGCTGGCTAAGGTTTCTCCTTGACGTACTGAATAAGTGCCTGGAAAACGAACTTCACCATCTAACGAAACTGAAATATTCTCTTGCCATGACGGGATTTTTAGAATATTCAAATGGTCTTTGCTAACAATGGATAAATTGGCCGCCCATTCACCAGATAATGCAGCCTGGAGGTCAACATTTGTGTGTCTAACGCTTGCCCCTAATTCAGCATCTACAACCAAACTGGTAAGCTCAGCTTGTTTTAAGTAAGCACTTTGCAATGCACCACCTGCAGCGATAATTAGGTCACGGAGGTGGGTTTTTTTTGAGATTGGGTATTCACCAGGAAATCTAACTTCCCCCGAGATAGAGGCAACATTAACTGCGCCGTTATACAATTCTTGCCCTTTCAACTTGTCAAGGATCGGTTTCAGTAATTCACGACGAGTGTAATCACCACTTTTAGCGATTAGCCTTTTATCAGAGTACAAATTTGAAAGACTATCACCACCGTCTTCTTCAATAATGGCGTTATCGGCATCCTCTTCTTTTGATTCAATAAGCAATTCTTCGCGTTGACTAAATACAATAAGTATATCCCGCGCTGACAACTCAATATTGTCAAGGTTGTTTTTATCTGCAAAAATTTTTGCTAGACTAAATTGTAATATTTCGATGTCACCCTGCAAGTTAATTTCACGTACAACCAATGAATACTGCAAATCGACTGCACCTTTCAAATCACTCCATTGCGATTGAATTAAATCACTTACACGCAGCCCTTTTTTCCATTGGTAATAGCCAGGTCTAGTTAGCGCACCGGCAAGAATTATTTGGTCCTTTATTTTATCTGTTGTTGATTGCACAATTAATACATCACCGTCAGCAACTCCCTGCTGTTGGCCACGTTCTGTGGTTAAATCAACGTTAATTAGTGTTGGTAAATTATTAGGGCTATGACTCTCTAGGAGACTGGCTTTAGGGTACGAATTAGGCTTAATACCAGCGGCCAGTTTTACGACATCAGCTATAGTTTGTTTGCCTTTTAGCTCATAGATGGCAGGACGCTTTACCTCACCTTTAACATGTACCCTTGGGCCAACGGTTGGAATAAAAACCACATCACCAGACTGTAAACGGACATCGTCACTCGCATCACCATTCATTAACAAGTCATACAAATCAAAAGTCGTAATAGTTTTTCCTGCGCGTTTGAGCTGGATGTTACGTAGCGACGCAATATCTGTTACCCCACCAGAAACAAACAGAGCTTGAGTTATGGTAGATAAGGAACTTACAGTGTATGACCCCGGCTTAAAAGCTTCACCAGCAATGATAATACGAATAGAACGAAGCTCACCTAGACTAATACTAGTTTGAACACCGATGTGTTGCTCGTTAACCTGTTTAGTCAACTGTAGTTGCAAGTTTTCAAACGTTAACCCCATTACACTAACAGGCCCCATATCAGGCACTTGAATGCTACCATCTCTAGATACAGTTAAAGAGTAGCTTTTATTCTCTTTGCCATATATTTGGATATTAACAACATCACCTGGCCCCATAAGATATTCGGCAGGCACTGGGACATCACTAACTGGTGCGTAGGTCGACGGTTGGCCGGCGAACATGTCGTAACCATAAGGTTTTAGAGTAAGCTTTTCTTCAGTTTCCTCTTTTCTTGCACTTAACGTTTGTAAACTGAACTCGTCATCAGTGATTCGCTCGGTAATGAGCTCAGGGGTCTCTAGTGGTTTAGCTTGCTGATTTGATAGGCCACCTAGCATATCTGGTGACAAACCGTATTGCTTCATCAAACGAGCCTGCTCTGATTTTGGCAACTTTTTGAGCTGCTCTATCATAGCTGGTGATGGAGTGATCGCGCTGCTCACAGCAGGAACCAATACGGTTGATAGTGCGATAAGACTAAAAATGCTTGCTTTTTTTAGCGTTAAAAAATGGCTTTGCAACACTGACTTCTCCGAAGACGTTGATTTTACGAGCTGAATGATAGCAGCTTTTGGCTATTTATCATTGAGCGGATGTATTTGTTTTGGTTGTGGCCTACAGCGATTTGATTGGCTGTAGCTACTGCGTTTGTTTTTCATGTATACCCTTACGAGATTCCCGCTCAAAAGACTACGGGAATGACCAAAGGGGGTGAAGACCGCATTTATTACTACATTCATTGTTTTTTGGGTACGCTACCGCCCTAGGGTGGTGGCTCCCCATTTGCCTAAAACGCTATATTTTTTAGTTGTTTGACGACTCTTACTTCGTCAAACAACTTATGTTTTTAAACTGAGGTCTTTATTATCTAGTGATAACTTTGCTTGCTGCTCAATCATCTTGAGCATCAGCACGGAGCGTTCCAATCCATCATTTGTTTGATAGATTGCTTCAAGCCCCTGGTAAATACCTTGATTTATAACAACGACATCGCCTTTCTTTGGCAACGACTTTTCATCTATGTCGATATTTTCAGGTTCAAGTACAATACGTAAAGCGTCGACCATCTCATCTGAAACAGTCGCATATTCAAGGCCAAAACGTACAAATTGCGAAACACCACGGGTCGAACGTATGGCATTAAAATTTGCAGTGTTTGGGTCTAATTTTACAAAGAGGTAATTGGGGAAAAGCGATTCTAGCTGAATACTTCTTACACCTTTACGAATCTTTTTAACCGGCTTTACCGGATGAAAAAATTCAATTCCTTGGTTTTGTAAATGTTGGCCTGCACGAGTTTCCTCTTTGGCTTTACAGTAAAGTAGATACCAACAATGTGATCCTTGCGGCATGAATATAACTCTCTTCACGACCTAAAACGCGGGGGATTTTAGCACCTTTACAAGTAACGATTCAATAGCCTTTGAGATATATTCTCGTTTGCGCTCAAAATTAGAACACAAACCACAGAAGATGTGAAAAAGCGTACGGAGGTACGCCTAAAGATAAAGTTTTAGCCAATATGAAAAACAAAACGAGTACATTTTGAAGATTTACAACTTACTTACCATTAAACACCTGCTTTGGGGTCCAGATCCCACGGGTGTCAATCAGTTTTGGCACATTGATTTTCTTAATATCGAATCGGATAAAGGGCTTATGGTCAACTAATAGCAATACAATGTCAGCTTCAATCATTGCATCATTTAACTTGCTTAAAGTGGCCCCCTCATCAAATTCATTGGGTAGCTGTTCGATGTTAGGCTCAACAACGAGCATTTTTCCTTGATGGAGCTGATTTAATTCAAGTGCGATACTTAGTGCGGGACTCTCACGTAAATCGTCGATATCGGCTTTGAACGCGATACCTAAGCAGGCAACGGTGATATCTTCCGCTATTTTATTCGGCGCTTCGCTCAGTAACTCATCGAGCTTTTGCTTATATTGAGCAAGTACCCACGCCGGTTTACTATCGTTAATCTGTCTTGCTTGCTGGATCATTTTGGCTTTACCGGGTGTTTTAGACACGATGAACCATGGGTCAACCGCAATACAATGCCCACCAACGCCAGGCCCAGGTTGCAGAATATTCACCCGCGGGTGTCTATTGGCCAAGCTAATTAGCTCCCACACGTTAATATCAAGGTCATCGCATATCATCGATAACTCATTGGCAAACGCGATACTGACATCACGGGAGGCATTTTCAGTCAGCTTGGCCATTTCAGCAGTACGTGAATTGGTAATGATACAATCCCCGTCAACAAATATTTTATATAACTCCACGCTACGCTCAGAGCAGGTTTGAGTCATACCGCCAATAACTCTGTCGTTGTGCACTAGCTCTTTGACCACTTTGCCCGGTAATACACGCTCAGGACAATGGGCAACATTGATATCAGCATCATCAGCTACGTCCTGAGGAAAGCTAAGATCTGGACGCAGCTCCTTTAGCCAATGTGCAAGTTGTTCAGTCGCACCTACCGGTGACGTAGACTCAAGAATAACTAAATTGCCTTTAGCTAACACCGGCGCAATGGTTTGAGCCGCTTGGTTTATGAAGTGCAGATCTGGCTCCGGGGTTGCGCAAGCGTCATCGCTTGCTTTAAACGGTGTAGGTACCGCGATTAGAAATGCATCGGCTGGTTTTGCTTGCGTGGATGCTTGTAAATATCCTTGTTGCACCGCTTTAAACACAATGGCATCGAGTTCAGGTTCAATAATATGGATTTTCCCCTGGTTTATCGTATTTACCGCATTTTCATTAACATCGACACCTAGCACTTTGAGTTTACGAGAAGCGAAAATAGCCGCGGTTGGGAGACCGATATAACCAAGTCCTATTACCGAGATGGTTTCAAAGCTCATGATAAATTCCTTTTGTTAAAAGCGCGTCGATAATGCGTTGACATGCCAAACCATCCCCATAAGGATTGTGAGCTACACTCATTTCTTGATAAGCCGCTTTATTGGTTAATAAATTTTCTATGTTGCTAACAATTGATTGCTGATCCGTGCCAACAAGCTTTACAGTGCCTGCAGTAACAGCCTCGGGGCGCTCTGTCGCGTCACGCATCACCAGCACGGGTTTACCTAGACTAGGCGCTTCCTCTTGAATGCCACCGGAGTCGGTTAAAATAAGATAAGAGCGATTCATCAGATAAACGAAAGGAAGATATTCTTGCGGTTCGATAAGAAAAATATTCTCAATATTTTTTAGTAGACGATTTACCGGCTCACGTACGTTTGGGTTGAGATGAACAGGGTATAGAATTTGGCAATCGGGATGCTTAGATGCCACTTGAGCTAATCCGTGACAAATGCGCTCGAAGCCATCGCCAAAACTTTCACGGCGATGGCCAGTGACTAAAATAAGCTTTTTATTCTCATCAAGAAAACTAAACTGGCTAGCAAACTCTTGACTTTCTTTGGCCTTGCTGGCGACCTTAAGTAGCGCATCAATGACAGTATTTCCCGTAACAAAAATATCTGATTCACTATAATTTTCCGCTAACAAATTTTGCTTAGCCTGCAGCGTAGGACAAAAATGAATATTGGTGAGCGCTGCAGTTAACTTACGATTGCCCTCTTCAGGCCAAGGTGAATAAACATTTCCGGTACGCAGTCCCGCCTCAACATGACCTACTTTAATTTGATGATAATAAGCACATAAACTTGCGGCAAACGTTGTCGTGGTATCCCCGTGTACCAAAACCATATCCGGTTTAAATTCATCCACAACCTTAGATAGCCCTTGTAATATTAGTTGCGTAATATCAGCAAGTGTCTGTCCAGATTTCATAATGTTAAGATCATAATCGGGGGTTAACTCAAAGAGAGAGAGGACCTGGTCAAGCATTTCTCGGTGCTGGGCAGTAACACATATTTTATGCTCAAATTCAGAATGGAGATTAAGTTGTTTTGCTAGCGGTGCCATTTTTATCGCTTCTGGGCGAGTGCCAAATACGGTGAGTATTTTCAAGATATTTCCCTATGCTCTGCTTTTCATCGCTTTGTTTATTAAGCATAGTCAACTTTTAAAGAATCACACTGGCGATTACTCGATTGTAATACGTGCTGCGAATTTGGTTGTTTTTTAACACCTTACAACTGGGTTTTGTCTAGGTGTGAAGAGATATTGGCAGTTAGGTTTGGTATAAAATATGCGCTTATTAGCAATATTAGACAAAAGTTTGGTATAGTGTCCGGCAAATTGGTATATACAGCTAGCAAATAATTGTATTACACCCCCTTATGATAAAGCTTAGCACCTATAGACTAAGCAATGACTAACTGAAGGACATTTCATGAACGATACGCCACAATATGGTAGTAGTACCGACTTTTTCGGTCACCCTCGCGGACTGGTTACTCTATTTACTACAGAAATGTGGGAACGCATGAGTTATTACGGCATGCGCGCACTACTTGTACTTTTTATGACGACTGCAATGCAAGACGGCGGTTTGGGCATAACAGCCGCTAACGCAGCTGCCATCTATGGCCTTTATACCGGCGCGGTATATTTCATGGGCTTGTCTGGCGGTTGGATTGCCGATCGTCTAATTGGCGGGCAAAAAGCAATTTGGTATGGCGCTGTGATCATTATGTGTGGCCACATCGTACTTGCGATCCCTTCTGAGCAAAGCTTCTTTATTGGACTAGTGTTAGTCGTCTTAGGTACCGGATTACTTAAACCAAATATCTCAGCTTTAGTTGGCTTGTTGTATAAAGGCGGTGACCCACGACGTGATGCTGGCTACTCTATTTACTACATGGGGATCAACATCGGTTCTGTGATTGGTAACTTAGTGTGTGGTTACTTAGCAGTTACTTTAGGCTGGCATTGGGCATTTGGTGCCGCAGCAGTTGGTATGGCACTGGGCTTATTATACTTCCGCACACGTATCGATAGTTTAGAAGGCCATGGCGCAGTTGCAGCTGAACCAATGAGCGACTCAGCAACGAAAAAAAGCTGGGGCGTAATAACAGCCGTGTTGGCAACGATTACCGCTGTTACTGTTTTAGGTATCACTGGGCTTATTAGTTTTAACCCAATTGTTATCGCAAAGTATACAGCCATCGCTTTCACAGCTATCTTCTTTGTTTACTTTGGTTACATCTTCTTCCTAGGTGAGCTAAACGCTGTAGAGAAAAAAGGCATGCTAGCCTTGTTCTTAATCTGTGTTGCTTCGGCATTATTCTGGTCTGGCTTTGAACAAGCCGGTTCTTCAATGAACTTATTTGCACAAGATCATACTGATAGATTTATCAGTACCTTTGAAATCCCTACGGCCTGGTTCCAGTCACTAAACTCGATTTACATTATTGTACTATCACCGTTTATTGCAGCGCTTTGGATTAACCTTGGTAAAAAAGTTTATAACCCAACCTCAGGCATCAAATGTGCGATCGGCCTAATCATCATGGCATCAGGTTTCTTAGTAATGTTCTCTGCAGCGACTTACGCAGCGCAAGGCATGAAAGTAGCACCTTATTGGTTAGTTGCAACGTACTTCCTACATAGTGTCGGTGAGTTATGTTTAAGCCCAATCGCACTAAGTGCAGTAAGTAAATTATCTCCGAAGCGATTTGCCGGACAGTTAATGGGTGTGTTTGTATTAACCTATTCAATCGGTAATATCGTTGCAGGTCTACTGGCAACAGGCTACAACCCTGACGATGTTTCGACATTACCAGGCTTGTACTATGATATCGCACTGATCAGCATGGTATTCGGCGGCGTTATCTTAGCACTTGCTATATTTGTTACCCAGAAGTGGGAAAAACAAGTTGATTCAGCTAATGGTAAATCTACCGGAAGCTGCACTGGCAACGAGGCTCCAGCAGCAAGCTAATATCGGTTAGCTGAATAGATTTAAGCGATTTATTCAGCAGCCATCAGCGCTAAAAAAAGCCAGCTATTAAATAGCTGGCTTTTTTATTGGTCAGTAGGTAATACCAATCAGACTAAGTTTATTCCCACTCAGAGTGGGAAATTACTTTATCTGATTGGTATAAGTCTATAAATCGTCGATATCATCGAAGTCGTCAATGTCGATATCATCCTCAACCACTGGTACATTGCCATCATAAATATCAAATAAGCGCTGCTGATAATACGCTTCTTGAACGAAGGAGTAAGGGTCTAATGATCCGTTTAAAAGACCTTCCTGGTCGAGTAACTGAGCGCGCTGATGTAGGCCTTTTAACATGCTAACCCCTAGACTCGGCCAAAATGCAAATTCTGTGGCAGGGAAATATAAATCATCAATTTGATCGCCAATTTCATTTCTAAACGTTGTCGGGCCAATGGCAGGAAGCATTAAGAATGGTCCATCATTGACACCATAAACCGCCATCACTTCACCAAACTGGTCTTGCTTACGGGCAAGCCCAATTTTCTCCGCAACATCAAAAATCCCAAACAATCCTGCGGTGGAGTTAATAAGAAAACGAGCAAAAGCATTGCCTGAGTCTTCAACATTCCCTTGCAGCAAATTATTTACTGTTGACGGAGGCTCATCCAGGTTAGTCGCCGCATTATAAATTCCGCTTTGTACAGGAGTAGGAATGTATGACTTATAAAATACAGCTGCGGGCTTAGCAATATAGTAATCCAAGTAATCACGATTGAAATCCCACATAGCCCGATTAAAACCTTCAAATGGGTCGGTTCTATCGCTATCAATAATTTCTACAACTGGCTGAGCCTCTTGGTCAGCAGCAAATACATTTGTACTACTAAGCAGCGCTATCGTAATTAACGATAAAACAGGCTTACGGCTCAGCTTTTTAATCATGTTCATTTTAAGCACTCAAACAATTTTGGTGGCAAGAGTATATCACGGCTCAATCTCAGGGAATCATTGTTGGATATATTTTTAACAAATCGTTATTCTTAACTTAGCAGTTGAAAACTAATACTAGTTCCATTATTTAAATGATCTTGCTGTACAAAGAAAGATAAACTAGAACAAGGCGCTTTGTTTGATAAATACTATAGCGAATAAACCCTATGCCAAGTAAATACTATGCCTAACAATTTGATTATGCCCGGCGGCTCACTTAGTTCTGTAAATGAATCACAGCCCAACGAACAATTTAAGGGCGCGGTAAATCCAACAACATCTCAGCTAGGCCAGTCGGCAACCAATGCGATTAACTCGCAAATATTAGCGCTGGGCAATAACCGAATCACGCTAAGTATTCCAAGCCAAAAACCCTTGACCGTTGATTTAACCTCCTCCTCACAAGTTGGTTCATTAAATATAGGCCAAAGAGTACAGCTAGTACTTAGCGTTGATAACCAGCAGCTACATATTTCAATTAATAAGATACCAAGCACCGCAATAGTTGAACAACAGGTTCCTTTAAACAAAGATCTATCAGCTCAGTTAAGCAAACACACGACACTCCCAGCAGATAATAAGCAGCAAATTGACTTTATCGCCAAATACCAGCCATTAAGTATTGGCTCAGCTCGGCGACTGCCGGCGCAACAAGTCAAGCTAATTACCCATAATCAGGTCACTATAAAAGCTCCTTTAGCGCTACCCAGTTCCATTCCATTAAATCAATCATTTAAGCTGACCTTAAGTCTAAATGACAAAGGCGCGCCAGTTATCAGTTTTACCAGAGTGCCCTCATTAGAGCCAGCGGCTGTAATTACGACGAACTTAAGTCAGGTAAGGCAGCTGTCACCGTCATTAAGTTTGCAAACGCTACCTATTAATAAGGTCGAAAACGTAACGCAGTTAGAAAAAGGGGAAATACCCACCAAAGCCGACGCTTTAGTCAAAGCCGGCAAGCTATCGACAATTGATATGGAGCATCCTCGTATTAAGCTATGGCTGCGCCAGCAAAGTATTGAGCAAATCTTTAGCAGCTTAAGCCAAACCACTCGCGCGCTTAACGCATTGAGCAAAGAGCAATTACTACAGCAAACTGTGAACAACCCCCTCACGAGTAAAGAGCCTTCAGCGGGTAAAGAGCCTTCAGCGGGCAAAGAGCCCTCAGCAGGTAAAGAGCCTTCAGCGGGTAAAGAGCCATCAGCTGGTAAAGAGCCCTCAGCGGGCAAAGAGCCCTTAGCGAGTAAAGAGCCCTTAGCGAGTAAAGAGCCCTTAGCGAGTAAAGAGCCCTCAGCGAGCAAAGAGCCCTTAGCGAGTAAAGAGCCCTCAGCAGGTAAAGAGCCCTCAGCAGGCAAAGAGCCTCCAGCAGGTAAAGAGCCCTTAGCAGGCAAAGAGCCTCCAGCGGGCAAAGAGCCCTCAGCAGGTAAAGAGCCTTTAGCGAGCAAAGAGCCTTCAGCGAGTAAAGAGCCCTCAGCGAGCAAAGAGCCCTTAGCAGGTAAAGAGCTCTCAGCGAGCAAAGAGCCCTTAGCAGGTAAAGAGCCTTCAGCGAGCAAAGAGCCCTCAGCGAGTAAAGAGCCCTTAGCAGGTAAGGAACCATCAGCGAGTAAAGAGCCTTCAGCTAGCAAAGAGCCCTTAGCACATAAAGCCCCTTTAACTAATGACGCACTATTAGTAAAAAAAGAACGCACAGTAACGGCACAGGATGCCACCGACAAATTATCGCCAACAGCGCAAAACATATCAGTTGAAAAACTAAAGCAAACCAACGTAGCGGGGAGCCAAAGCAATGCTGTGCCTTCTGGGCTAGCCAGCAGTGCGCAACAGTCACACGTGCCGCAAGGCCCGACAAAGCAACATCACTCACCAACTATTTCAGTAACGGGCGCGCAAGAAACTATTTCTGCTCCCTTAAAGGTCGAGCTACGCCCTGCTAGTGCCCAACAATCTCAGTCTCAGTATCAGTCTATTACGGAGCTAAGCAAAACATTTTCAAGCACACCTAAAGAAACCGCAGTATTATCAGACACAGAGGCTAAAGCGCCGTTAAACCTACAAAAGTTAACGAGCCTAATTTCCCTGCTTAAAGGTGAAAGGCCGGTTCAACTTCAGACGGAGAAACCACAGTCCTCCTTAACAACAGATGCCAATGAATTACCCCAGTCCGCTAAGTTGGAAGCTGTTGAACAATTAAAATCCTTAGTCAACAAGGTGCCACTACAGCTACCGAACATGACACAATTGACTAACCCAGCTCAGTTGGCGCATTTAATTGCGCAATTTTCAAACTACACACCATTAAGTCAATCGAGCATTAATTTGTCATCACTTGGTCCATTGGCCAGTGCACTACAATTAATACTCGGTGCCAAAGCAACAAATACCGGAGTCGGGCCGTCCCAAGCCATTTTGCAGCAAATGACTAAGATCTTAAAGAGAGGTAATGCGAAACCAAATCAGGCATTAACTCACGCGCTGCAGATGCTGGGTAATCTGCCGAGCCTAAAACCGCTCGAAGATGTTCTTACATCACTCTCTAGTCACATCACGCTTTATCAATATCAAAACTTGGAAAGTAATCTCAACAACCAACAAACTTTCTACTTTTCACTGCTAACACGCGAACAAGGGCTAGACCAAATAGAGGGTGAAGTGGAACAAAAGGCTGAAACATCAGATGCAGAATCAGCGTGGCGATTAACGTTACTACTCCCTATTGGAGACAAACAAAAAATCAAAGCGGTTGCATCGCTGAGTTCGCAGAATGTAGAACTTGAATTAGTGTGTAGTGATAGCGCACTGCTCAAACGCACAAACGACTTCCAACAGTTTTTAGCCGAGCGATTAAGTTCGCTAGGCTTTGCCAGCACGAAAATCACCTGCAGCCAGGGTGAAATCCCAGCTTCATTATTAAGACGCCCGAATCAATTAGTGGAATTACTAGTATGAGTGATAACGATACAGACCCAAATAAAAGTGCTGTAGGCCTAAAATACAACGCCGGCTCAGCGCCTAAAGTTATTGCAAAAGGCTACGGTGCACTAGCTCAAGAGTTAATAAAGGTAGCGCAGGATAACGATGTAATGATTCATCAGGATGAGGAGCTTAGTCGGTTCTTGCACCAGCTCGACTTAGGGCAAGAAATCCCTAAAGAGCTTTATATCATTATCGCCGAACTCATTGCATTCGCTTTCGTTTTGCAAGGGAAGTTTCCTGATAATTGGCAAAAAGTACATAACAAAATTAATGTTACCAGCTAATACTTTTATTAGTTAGCAATTGATGGCTATACTTAAATTACTTTGAAAAAGATCGAAGGGATTCATGGACGCCTCGTTAATTCAACAGTTTGCGGTGATTTTATCAGTGACAAGTTTACTGATGTTTTTAACTTACCTGCCTAACAACAAACATATTCCAGGCGTAAAGCAGTGGGCACTTGCCCTGCTCCTATTTCCAGTCGCACATTGGTTGTTTTCAGCGCAAGAGTCCTCTTTATTTTGGTCTGTATTCATAGCCAACTTATTCCTATCAACAACACTTGCGCTAATAGCCATAGGAACTCGAAACTTTTATGGATTAGCCAAAAATAACTTCGCTATTGGTGCCTACATCTACGCAGCCCTGTTAACCATTTATTCCTATTTTACTTTTTACTCACCCGACGTCACCATGCGCCAAGTGCTATTGTCCTTCCTAGCTATTTCTTGCTTTATTATTGTTATTTTTAGCCTGGTAAGCGCGAAACATCATAGTGGGAAAGCAAAAAATTGGCTGCTAGGGCTCTGTATCGCTACCAGCGTATTACTCTTTTTTAGAATTTATTTAAAGCTTAATTATAATAATCAAGAACTCCAACTCGAGGAGAATTTGGTATATCAATCAATAGAACTAACCATGCTTTTACTGGGCTTCTTCTTTGCCATTTCTTTCTCCTTGTTGTGCCAAGAGCGCTATACGAAATATCGATGTGCTATTCAATTACAGCAAGCCAATGATATAAAATTAAAAACCTTATACATGCAAACACTAAAACGGGAAGTAACGGCCCCTATTCAAGGACTAATTAAGGAAAATAAAACACTACCAGCAGCTAAGCAAAAAGCTTTTTCTGAGTATTGCCAGCAACTCAATAACATTTCTCAGGAGGTCTTTGCTCAAGCCCCCAAGGATGAAGTAGAGCAGCAAGATAGCCATGATATTAATTATGTGAAAATAGAACATTGGCTTAATGACATGTTTGCCTCGCTTCAAGCATTGGCCAATGAAAAACAGATAACGTTATCACTTAATTTTATTGAACCTGTCAGCCCATCTTATTTATTGGATCAGTATAAGCTTAATCTCATTTTGGTAAATTTAATCACCCAAATGATCAGCATAAAGTCCTCAGGTGTCATTGAATTAACAATACATATAAGCCCGTCGACTTCGCCTCGTGATGCAGCACACATCTGTTTTGACTTCTCTGAGCCCCACTCAGGTCAAGAGTACGCTAACAACACAATTGACAAAAGTGCTTTCACTCGCAACTTTGGCAGTCAATTTTCACAAAGAATTATCCAATCCCTCGGTAATGAATTAAATTTTTATGTAGATGATGACAATACTAACCATATCTCCTTTGAAATTAGCGCAAGCGAAGGACTAGATGATGATATCCGCTACCATATCCCTCGCTACGACATTAATCCCGTGAGTGGCTTAAATATTCTAGTAGTTACTGATTGCCATCACACGCAACAAGAGATCATTGAGAAACTCAGTCAATACAATCACTCACTTGATTTTTCGCAAGATTTATTAAAGATGCAGAAGCAATTAAAAGAAGTTAAATACAACATAGTGATTTTAGATATCAATGCCAGTAACTTCGATGCGCTGAGCGTGCCCAACCTACTTGACAAACACTGCAGAAACAACCACAAAGTTCCTGTAATCGCGTTAACAAGTAATGTTTCTGCGCCGGCAAAAGTCGATTTAGTTAAAGAAGGCTTAACTACGCTAGTTGCCAAACCACTGCAAGGTAACTCACTGCAGCGTGCTATCAACTCCTTGGTTAAAGAACACAAGATAGAAAAAGTAGCCACGAGCCTTGCCTTGCAAGATGAGGAAATACCTCCTGAAACGCTGCCTATTAAAGAAGATGAAGAAAAAGTACAGCCTGCGCAAGAATTAAATCCTACGGAACAAGGACAAAGTACTTCGCTCCCTCACTTTATTCAGCAAAGAAAAGAGCAACGACTTGAACACGATGAGGTTAATGATATCGTTGCTCAAACAAGTGAGGTTTTTAATTCTGATGCATTAGCGTTACTCATTAGAGACACCAATAAACACCCACTTCGAGAAGTAATAAAAGACGCCAATCGGGAAATCAATGAATTACTAGCGCAGTTTAAACGATTGCTAAAAGAACATGATCAATTAGCGTTGCAGCAGACACTTTATAAACTTGCTATTGCCAGTGATCGGTTAGGTTATACATTACTTGCTGAAAAGTTATTAACTACCGAGGTAAGCAGTATCATTGATTCAGGCGAAGCAGAATTTATAAGGTTCGAAAAACTATTGCTCCAATCACAAACCTACTTAGCAGAGCATATGAAAACATTATCGTGAGTGCTTGCACCATTACCTGAAAATAAGTATTCTACGCGACCTTTTCACTATCGGGTTTTAACATGATTGGTTTTGATTATGGCACATCAAATTGTGCTGTTGCGACGATGGACAAGAGTACTCCTCGCCTTTGTTCGCTTGGTCCTCACGGTAAGTTTATGCCCTCTACCCTGTATTCTGCGAGTAGAGAAACGATAGTGAATTGGCTAGGTCGTCAACTACCGCCATCGCAACAGCTTGAATTCAATCGACAGCGCCAATTACAACTTTCTAAAGGACAAGCCATATTACGGGAGCTCGCATTTGACGATATCTCTAGTGAGCTCAACTTTGGGCAACAAGCCCTATCACACTACCTCGAAGATCCAGAGGAAGGTTACTATATTAAGTCACCTAAATCATTTCTTGGAGCCAGTGGCTTGCACCCGCAACAAATTGCCCTTTTCGAAGATATTGTGGCTGCGATGATGAGCCATGTAAAAAAACACGCAGAGCAAAGCTTAGGTCACCATATTAATCAAGCAGTGATAGGCAGACCGATAAACTTTCAGGGGCTAAAAGGAGAGGAAAGCAACCGCCAGGCCATCACTATTCTGACTAGTGCTGCCAAACGTGTTGGCTTTAAGGATGTCGAATTTCAGTTTGAACCAGTGGCTGCTGGCTTTGAATTTGAGGCAAACCTAACACAAGAAAAGCGAGTCTTAGTCATCGATATCGGTGGAGGGACAACTGATATATCGATGCTGCTAATGGGGCCTAAACTTGCGCCACAACTTAATCGCACTCCTCACCTTTTAGGCCATAGTGGCCAACGAATTGGTGGCAATGATTTAGATATTCAATTGACGATGCGCGGTTTAATGCCCAGTCTTGGCTTAGATAGTTTAGCAACAACAGGCAAACCAATGCCTACGAGCTTTCATTGGCAAGCTGCTTCAATCAATAACATCAACGACCAAACAGACTTTTATAGTTCAACAAATGAACGCGCATTAAAGCAGCTAGTTAAACAAGCAGCATCACCTGAACTTGTATCTCGCCTGTTAAAAGTTCAGCAAGAAAAGTTAAGCTACCAATTAGTTAATAGTGGAGAGCGAGCGAAAATCGCGCTAACGGATGCTGAACTTCACAACGTAGATTTAAACTATCTTGACTCAGGCTTAAGTGCAGAGGTCACGCGGGATACACTGTTTCAGGCAAACAAACGTCATTTGCAAAGTATTGCTAAATTAATAGATCAGACGATTGCACAGGCAGCGTGTCAACCGGACGTTATCTTTGTTACCGGCGGTAGTGCCAAGTCACCAGTATTGCACCAATTTTTACAACAACATTTCAACTCAACGGCATTGGTAACAGGCGATCACTTCGCCAGTGTCACGTCAGGACTGGCACGCTGGTCACAGCGAATATTTTCTTAGCGATAAAAAAACAGCCAACTGAATAATCCAGTTGGCTGTTGCAATACGGTAGTTCGACTAGATTAACGACTGCTATTTATTGCGAAATATAGTCACCGTGCCAACCGAGCGGTCTTCACTTTGGTTATTCACACTAAACTTCACGCCATAGTTAGTAACGTTACGACCAGCATCAGGCATTTCTTCACTGGCGAAACTCTTATGGTCTGTAAACATTTTACGTTGCTTGGTGTGATTATCTTTAAGCGTTACCCCCCAGCGCTCTTCAAGGTCTAAAAACATTTTCTTATCTTTATCAAGGCTAAATGTCGCATCATGAATTTGATATCGAGTTGATGCAGCCTGACCATCGCTCCATTTCAAGGTTTTTTGATCGGCATCGACAACACCTAAGAAGCCATCACCAGGGTGTTGACCAACCCAATTATTATCAAACTTATCGTCTACATACCAAACCAATAATCCAGGCTCGTAGCGCATCGTTTGCCCACCAATATTAAGATGAGCTAAACCGCCATCAATACCGTGGTGAGTACGCCACTCTAATAAGTAGTAATGGTTAGTATAGCTAATACCATTATTCTTACTAAAGCCGGCTAACGCAAACGCATCGGCTTCGGCCTCTGCATCAGCAGTGATAACAGCCACACCATCGACTTCAACCGAAATCTCATCGACATACAACCCAGGGTTCACCACAGCTTGATCTGAGACATAACTAATGATGACGAAAACTTGCTGTCCAGCAAAGGCAGATAAATCAAATTCAGCGTCAATCCAACCACCTGATGTACCTGTAATGCCGTTGCCAGAGTTATTGCCATTTGGGTTTTCATTGGTTGTGATACTGCTAGCTATTGTCGTTTGTACGCCTTGGGCATCTTGGACGACAACGTAACCATAGTCCCAATCGGCCTCTATGTCATACCAAGTCTTAAACTTAAGCGCAGCGGAGCTAGCCGTAGTTAAATCAACAGCGGTATACATAAAATTATTAAGGTTATTATCGGCACCACTAAAGTAACTAAACTCACCATTGCTAGGCGCTACAGTAACTTCTGCTTTAGGCGGTAAATTAACCCGAATTACATCATTATTTACACCTTTGGTTGAAGCACGATCTAGGTGTCCCATCACACCAAACTTATCAAGTTCAGCAAACTCTACGGTAGCACCATGCAGCCAATTTCCACCAAGGCTTCCCTGTAAAAACTCTTTTGCCCATGCGCTCATACCAGTGGGCTCGGTACCACCGAGTTTACCTGCCCAGCTCCCAGATGACATTAGCGACCAATAGGCAACAGGCTCACCGCGGCCAGAATATTGGGTATCGTACTCATCTGGCAACCCGAGATCATGGGCATATTCATGACTAATTACACCAACAGCACTATCAATAGGTGCAATCGTATAATCATATGCCGCCATTACACCGCCCCAGTATGGAACATCTGTTTCAGTGCTCGTGGGATAAACACCACCTAAGTTCCAGCGATGTGCCCAAATGGCGTCTTCGCCCAATTGACCACCACCAGCTTCTTCACCGACGCTGGCGTGGAAAATCATAATATGATCCACCAAACCATCCGGCTCCCAGTAATTTCCATCGCCATCAAGATCATAGCGATCTTCGATATCATAATCGGCCAGATTGACGCTTGGATCAGCAGATGCAGCGCTAAGTGCTTCTTTGACTAACGCGCGAGCATCACCATTGGTATTGTTACCATAAAATGCGGCAGGTTGGCTCGCCATATACCAGCCAGCTACGCTACCGCTGACTGAATAACTGCCACCGGATTGCGCTTCATAATATTGCTTAAATGAATTGGCATGATGGCCATTTGGCGCCATCCAGCCCTCATCACCAAATAAGATCTGCTGATAGTGTGCACTATTATAATCTTCGTAGTACATGCCCGTATCTTCGGGATTGATTGAGTTGTGTGGGAAGTCCGGAAACTCCATTAATACAGCTAATACCTTCGCTGTTTTTACTTCACCATCATAAGGAACTTCAACAGCATTAGCTGGACGGTTTTTCGCGCCTTTACCTAAAGTTCGGCCCTTAGCACCCTTTTTGTGATGTTTTTTACCACGCTTTACCTTTTCATCCATGGCAAATGAACTTGTTACATTACTATTAAGATTTGCTGCATTGGCGGTAGCTTGCTCTCTACGTTCAATCAAAAAACTTTTTAGTGCTGCCTCGGCATCATTGATTGACGCATTTTTCGAAATTTTCCCAGATTTTTTTAGCATTTGAATTAGACGTGCTTCGTCGGCGATAACGCCGTCGAAAGCGCCAATCGACGGCGCATGTTTTTGCGCCACAGCTGTACTAGCAATACCAGCTAACGCCACAGCAATTGAAACTGACTTTAATTTATTCATAGATTCCTTCTATATTATCTTTTTTATTGGAAGTCATACTGTTCAATAGAAAATTGAACCAACAAAAGGTAGTAACAAAAATCCATGTTGTCGAATTTACAACCGAAAAAGCCCCTTAAGACCTGTAACATTTCATTTACATATTTAACATACTGTGCGTTCTCTTAAAGAAGCTTCGCTCAAACCACAGAACGGGAATGTCAATAAACAATATTCTAGGTAATGAAGAAAAGCGTGCAGGCTAATATAAGTGAGGGGTTAACAAATTAATAAAATAGAGAGTGGCAGACTCTGGCAAAAGCTTTACAGTTAGTACGAGAGTTGCGCTTGTCGTGTCTTCTTAGGTATTATACCAATTACACAAATTAATTGATCATTTTTCATGTTCTAAACGAATGATTGCTACGTTATTTATTTTCTATGTAGAATAACTACATACGCAAATAAATGCCTTGCTATAATCCGTTTATCTACACTACAAAATAGGTCACTTCATTAATGTAATTGGTATTAGTTAGTAATGCTGGTAACGCTCAATTTTAATGATAGGGCTTAGTCTTAACTGAGATCACTAAGCCCTCTACCTCCTTCCTTTATAGAGAAATATTGCCACGAATATTGTTAGTTCTTACGTTACCACTGCCATTACCGCGAATAGTCAGCGCCTCAGCTTCGTCAACATTAATGCTACCGCTACCATCGGAAATTGTTACCCCGCCACCAACTCGTCTAACATCGATGTCACCGCTACCATCATCAATGCGAACATTTCCTGTCACATCCTCAACGTGAGTGCTACCACTGCCATCTGAAACTTTAACGTTGCCATTAATATGCTGTACATTGATATCACCACTACCGTCACTGATATCTAAACTGCCACCCGCTTTTTTTAATCTGATACTACCGCTGCCATCACTAATTGAAACGCTGCGACTAATATTAGATAGCTTCATATCTCCGCTACCATCGCTTAGTTCTAGTGAGCCATCGATATCAGTTACTTTGATACTGCCACTGCCATCGCTAAGCTTCACATTATTGGCAATATTATCGATGCTCAAATCACCGCTACCATCGCTAACGGATAACGCTAAATTGCTTGGCATACGCACTGTTAAATTAAGGTAAGCATGGCTTTTATCAAATAATCCACCATCGGTTTTCGCAAGTAATTTTGCCTCGCCATTTTCTCTAGTCAGTGTAAACTCGTAATCCTTGCCATCCTCACTACCGATAACAGCATCAACGGTGATCTTTGAAATATTAGCGTCACCGATAACCTTGAGTGATCCTCGGCCCGCTGACACTTCAAAGTGTTTTAATTCACTCGCATTTTCAAGTACCAACTGCTTTCGTGTTTCTTCCAAATCAACGTGCTTATGCTCATGAGCAGTAACAGAAACGATACATCCACTTAATAAAACACTGCTTACCACTGCCGCTAATAGAGTTAACTTTTTCATCATTTTTCCTTGGTATTTATATTGTTATTTTATGTGAACAGGTGATAGCAAGTTCCAAACCAACTCGCCACAACACTATAACCTACTGATACTTAGTTAAATAAAATCATATTTAGATATGCAAAAATAAATCACTTGGTCAAATTAACACATCTTTTATGAAATTAACCAAATTCACTTGAAGAATAATTGTTACTAGATTTGTCTGCTGGAAAAACAATATTGATTCTATTTTTTACTCCAGTTAGTCTGTTTTACCCAAACTATGCCACACCGAGTATAACGATCATGAATAACAAACCTTGGCTAATCACCATCTTTATGGGATTACTTTTATTAGTGATACCAACACTCGTCATTGCTCAACAATCAGCGTATGAAACACTCCCACCGCCGAGAAAACTCACCGCAGAACAAAGCAAAGTAGCAGCCGGCAATTATCAGAAGTACTGCGCGCTTTGCCATGGCGAAGACCGGCAAGGGCATGCGAATGATCACGCCCCATCGCTACGCAGTAAAAGCTTGTTTGAATCAGGTGTCCCTCACGCAATTTTAAGACCGATGTCATACGGCAGAGAAGGTACTGCGATGGGCGGTTACCTTGACGAAGTTGGTGGCCCAATGACCCTGGATGAAACTTGGGATTTAACTTATTGGCTGTTTGAGCAATCAGGGGTGACACGATTAAAGCTATCAACAAACCCTGTACTGGGGGATATCAAGCGTGGAGAATCGGTATACCTTGATAACTGCACTACCTGTCATGGTGTCAACGGCGAGGGAATCACGGCACCAGCATTAGGAAATCAATCAGCACTTGCTCACAACACCGATGAGTTTATTCGTCATGCCATTCGCTATGGGCGACAAGACACCCCTATGCAAGCGTTTATAGACAAGTTATCAGCCAGTGACATCGACAATGTAACAGCATTTTTACGTAGTAAAGCGAGTGGCTGGAAAGCGCAAAAAACGGTTTTAAAGGAATTACCAACGCCGGATAAATACGTGATAAACCCACAAGGACAAGATCCCAGTTTTTCCTTATCAGATAACATGTATGTTTCCTCTAAAGATCTCAATGAAGCACTAAACGCTAACAAACGAATGGTACTGCTTGATACACGCGTCACATCCGTTTGGCAAACCGCTCATATTGCTGGCTCTATTCCTTTTCCCTACTATGCCGATCTGGATGAAACAGTTGCCGGTATTCCTAAAGATGTGCAGATTGTTGCCTATTGTTCCTGTCCCCGCGCCGCGGCAGATCACACCATTAATAAACTGAGGCGCCGAGGCTACACCAGAACAGCCGTACTTTGGGAAGGTATATTTGGCTGGATGAACTTAGGATATCCCGTCATGCGAGGAGAAATTGCAGGAGTATCAGACTAGCGTAAGAAGCTAACTAGCCTTTGATTTAACTTGACAATCAAAGGCTATACTAGGTATAAAAAAGTAAGGATTAATTTTTAAGGACACTATGCTTTTACTTGGGATTTACTTATTTATTGCGTTGTTTTTTTCCTTTCTATGCTCAATAGCAGAGTCAGTTTTGCTGAGCATCTCCTCAGTTCATATTGCCTTACTCGAAAAAGAAGGACATAAAGCCGGCCCTATCCTGCATCACTTAAAAAGTGATATCAATAAGCCGTTAGCCGCTATCCTAACCCTAAATACCGTCGCACACACAGTCGGTGCTGCCGGGGTTGGTGCACAAGCAAGTGTTGTTTTTGGCGATACGTCCCTCGGTATTGTCTCAGCAATACTCACGCTATTGATTTTATTTCTCTCGGAGATCATTCCAAAAACCTTAGGTGCTTCACATTGGAAAAAGCTCGCACCAGCAACAGCTCATGGACTTAAGTTTTTGGTATGGGTATTTATGCCAGTTATCAAGGTTTCTGAACTTGTTACCCGCAGCATGACCAAGTCAGACGAAAAGCAGGGCTATAGCCGTAATGAGTTTTCAATTATGGCGCAGCTTAGCGCCAAACATGGCCACATTGATAAAGAAGAAGCAGCCATTTTGCAAAACTTGTTGCTGTTACAAGACCGACAGATAAAAGATGTTATGACCCCAAGCACGGTCATTTTTAGCGATTCTCAGAATTTACGCGTTGAAGAATTTTTTCACAAGCATAAAAAGGTACGCTTTAGTCGTATCCTAATATACAACCAACACACCGATGATATTGTTGGCTTCGTATTGCGCACTGATTTGCTACTGGCCCAAGCTAGAGGCAACATAAATGAACCGTTAAAGAACTATCAGCGGGATATGCCTACGCTACTAGAGACCATGAGCTTATCCCATGCAATGAAAGAAATGCTTGCTGCCAATACACAGCTAATGCTGATTGTTAATGAGTACGGCACAGTTCGTGGGATACTTACGCTTGAAGATTTACTTGAAACACTCATTGGCAAGGAAATTATCGATGAAGGTGACAAAGATGCCGATATGCAAAAAGTTGCCAAAAAGCTATGGAAAGCCAAAGTAAAGAAATTTGGCTATGATGCCGAGGAGCACACTCTGCCCCCTGAAAAGTAAGTTTCCATTGCTTTATCAAAGGAATACCAAACACCATCGATCCATCCTAATTATGCGCTCGCTTTAAACCAAGCAAGCGCATATATTCCAGGGTTAAATAATGGATTTAATCCTACTCCCTTCCTGCCGTAATTTTCGGTGAGAGCTAGCACGATATGCTAAATTTAAATAAGGCATTTTTATTATTTTAAAGGTGTATCACGCAGTGAAAATTAATAACAAAATTGTTTTGTTGCCCACTGTCATCATTATGTTATTTAGCAGCATCGGAATCCTAACTATTGACTATCAGTTGCATCATGGCTTAAACGATCGCGTCAACACCGAATTGAGGTGGCTAGCCACGGTTGCGCTTGAAAGCCTTAGTATCGCAAATAAGCCAACCACACAGGAACACATAGACGTCATTGCAGATCGGATAGGACAAGCATCTGGCGCTAGGATCACCTTTATTGACCAACATGGCAATATCACTGGTGACTCCAGGATATCGGTCAATAGATTGTCAGTGCAGGATAATCATCAAGACAGAATTGAAGTAGCACAAGCGCTAAAAACTGGAACCGGTTATGCTAAGCGCCACAGTAAAACACTGAGACAAGACTTAATCTACGTCGCAGTACTCAAGCGCATAGACCTTAATGGACAAGAAACTCCCTACCTTGCACGGGCTTCATTAGCATCCAATACTATTAGCGGTCAAATCATGGAGATGCGTGTTGCGCTATTATCTTTACTGAGTGCAGGGGTAATAGTCTTGGTTTTCTCCATGGCTTTTACCCTACGCTGGCTCTCTCAAATTAATGAAAAAGATAAAGCGCAACTCGCTAATACGTTGCATGAACGAAATACCGAAATTGAGTCAATGCATGAGCTTGACTCCTTGTTAAGCGCTTGTATTAAATTAGATGATGCCAGCGGTATTACCCAGCAATTGCTACCAGGTTTACTAAAAAAAACTCATGGTGCCATCTCAATTTATAAGCCATCACGTGATCGACTTATTACTCAAATGCACTGGGGAGACAAGCAAATTGATCATAGCCACTTTGCGCCTAATCACTGTTGGGCCTTGCGTAGAGGCCACATGCACCTGTCCAAAAATGAAAGTCATAGAGTAAAATGTGTACATTTTGACAACTTAAAAGATACTGCCACCCTTTGCATTCCACTGATATCGCATGGTCAAACGGTTGGCGTGATGCATGTTATCAAAGCCGTTTTTGATAAAAAAACCATCAGTTTAGCTAATGCAATAGCCAAAAGAATGGGCATGGCTGTTGCCAACATAGAACTTAAAAATACGCTAAGACAACAAGCAATTAAGGACACATTAACCAACCTCTATAACCGGCGCTATTTATTTGAAAGTCTAGAGCAGCTAACAGCAAGGGCACTTAGGAATGATACGCAACTGGGTATTATCATGCTCGACCTCGATCACTTTAAAAGCCTCAATGACCATTATGGCCACGATACCGGAGACATTGCGCTAAAAAATATTGCCGACTTCTTTAGAAAAGCAACCCGAGAAAGCGACTTGGTCTGTCGCTATGGTGGAGAAGAGTTTTGCATTGTTTGCCCAGATTCGACTCAGGAAGAAACACTTTATGTGGCGAAAAAGTTCTGTGTGGGGATTGCTAACCTACTGATTAAAATAAACGTTACGGATACTGTTAAGATTACCCTATCCGGCGGAATAGCGATGTTCCCAAACCCAGAGAGCTCAATCGAACTTACGATAAAAGAGGCTGATCAGGCGTTATACCAGGCTAAACATGACGGTAGAAACTGTATTAGAGCCTTTAGCCCCAAACCCCCTGAAACCATCCAATAGTAACTCATCGGGTCTATTCCTGAATTCTCATACAAATATAATGTTGCCAGTTCCCTCCTTTATGGTAATTTAAAGTGTCAATTACATCACCAAATAGGAGCACTATATGGGCTTACAATGGACAGATTCGCTAGATATTGCATTGGATTTAATTGAGCTACACCCTGATGTTGATCCAACCCAATTGCATTTTGTCGAATTAAGAGAGTGGGTTTTAGCATTAGAAAGATTTGATGACGACCCTAACCATTGCGGTGAGCGCGTGCTTGAGGCAATACAACTCGCCTGGATGAGTGAAATGGAATAACCTCGGTTAGCCACTGCATGATTTAGTCATATTGACTTAAATTTGGTAAGGCCCACGGATTTAGCCTAATGCTTTACCAAACTTATTTACTTATATGCTGTTTTTAAAGGGTTTTATCTTTGGTATATCTTTTGCTTAAAATTGAAAAACTAAAATTTGATACTCTAAAAGGGAAGTAATTATGTCGGTAGCTACAAAAGATAGACCCATCGCAGCGGTGCGTGAGGAAGTGATCGATCGCTTAATCATGAATTACAGTCACGGTGAGATTTCATTGGAAGCCTTCGAGTCAAGATTAGACAGTGCGATGGACAGTAGCGATGTAGTCGCGATTAGCGAATTAGCCAGTGACTTGCCCTTAAATATTAACAGCGATTATCAAGATAAGAAGAAAAGTGCATTAGGTACGCATTACCAAGAGGGTGATAGTAAAAAACTTGAAAGAATCGTCAATGTTTTAAGCTCAAGTAAAAGGGCTGGGCAGTGGCATGTACCCAAAGAAATTACCATACGCAACGTGCTAGGCAGTGACACCATAGACTTTACTCAAGCACGGTTTAATTATCAAAACATAAAGATTAACGTCAATTGTACTTTAGGAAACATTAAAATTGAGGTCCCTGAAGACGTTAATATTCATACCAACGTCAATTGCATTGTTGGGAGTATCGATAATAACAGTAATGTCGACTTCATTTCAGATGCCCCGACGATCACCATCGAAGGCAAAGTCATGTTTGGTAATTTAGAGATAAAAGTCAAACAACCGGTTAAAGAAAAGTGGCTGCGCTTCGCCGATAGCTTAAAAGCCCTATTTCACTAAAAGCCATTGGGCTAATTAATCTAGCAGAGAACTAAGTTAATATACTATGGCTTAGTTCTCTGCCACTGTTAGCTTGCCCGCTTGGGCCCAAAACTGACTTGATATTTTGTTGATTATATTTGACTCTGCATTAATCAGCACAGCAAAACCGATGTCCAACTCAGGTGAATAACCGATATCCGCTCGAAAACCGGCCTCCCAGCCCGAATGGTAAATGACCGGATAATCTTTAAACTGGTAAATACGCCAGCCATAACCATAATGCGCATCAATTAAATGTTCTCGCCAATATCTTCGCCGTAAGTCTTTCTTTGTTTTTATGCGCGGTACAGTTAGCTCTTCCAACAGTTCAGGCGTAAGTACTTCTGGCTTGTGCCCCATATTAGCAATCAACCATTTAGCCAGATCTTTGATGCTAGCATTGACTCCTGCCGCAGGTGCTACTTTATAAAAATCTCGCTCAACATCAACAGTGCGCCAGATATATTGGGAGATAACGTTACCTTGCTGATCTTTTTTGCCGGTGTTGCGTTTATTTCTCAGTATATGAGGTTTTGCCGTATTGGCTTGTTGATTAAATGCCTCAAAGCCAACCGATGCGGTATTCATCTTCAGCGGTCCAAAGATACGTTCTTGCAAGGTGGTTGAGTAATTCTTACCTTGCGCCTGCTCAATCGCAGGTTGTAGAAAGCTGTAAGCGATGTTTTGGTAACCATAACACTTTGCTGGCTTACAAATTGGCTGCAAGCGATCAAAACGATCGATGATTTTCTCCATATGCCAGTTTTCATGAAGCAGGTTATCGTAAGTATTTGGCATCAGCCCACTAGAATGACTGAGTAGATGCCTTAATTGGATCTGCTCTGCAGCTCCCTTTTGGCCTAATGAGAACTTGGGGATGTACTTGGTTACTGCGTCCGACAGCTTTAAGCGTTGCTCTTGCGCCAACATGGTTGCTACGGTTGCGGCAAAAGTTTTAGAAACTGAGGCCAAGCGAAAAACAGTCTCTGAATTGACCTTGCGACTTTGCGCTTTGTCCGTATAGCCAAAGGTTTCAAGCGCAGCAATTTGCCCATTGTTAACAATGACATATGCACCACCAGGGATACTGTTTCTTTGTAGCTGATAGGCAACATCATTAGCTAACGACTGATTAAAGCTGTTGATGCCATTGGCAAATGAAAGTGGCGTGATAAAAAGAATCAACCATATAAAGCAGACTTGGCGGAGCATTAACATAGTCCAGATAGAAAAAACGTTTAATTCTATCGCTATTTGCCTTAAATAAGTAGTAACAGACAGGCAGAATTATTGGTTATTTTCTGCGTCCAGCACAGCTAATTTCGCTTTGATATAATCACTGTGATTTAAATAGATAAGATCTGAAATTTTTCGGATAATGTACTCTTCATGCCCATCTAAACTGCCATCAGCATAGGCAACCTGCCACAATCCCTGGATGAATTCGATCCGCTCAGAGCGATTTAATTCCTTGGTCAAAACCGACGTAAAGGTTTGGATTGAAATTGATTCTTGTTGCTCTTCTTGGGCCTGACTTAGCAGCTGGCTAACTTGCGTTTCATTTAGATTAAAACTTGCAGCGAGGATTTTACCAATGGTTGAGTGTTCGGTTAAATCAATATCCATATCAGCGCTAGCGACTTCATATAATAATACTGCTAACGCAAGTTCGGTCGCCATAGGCTCAGCTTGCACTTCACTTATTTGAGAGAATATATTGCTTAACGTCTTAAACACTTGCCTTTCCTCATGAATTTACTCATCACCATAAAAGAATAACAAAGAGTTAGCGAAATAGACGTGAATAAAATGTATATAAATGTGTAGAGAACACTATTTTCATTCAGGCAGTGGCTGAAGGAAGCCCGCTCGCCAGTATAACTCAACCACCATATTATGAATATTTATCAGTTAGCTCGTTAATTCCAAGTGGACGGTCAAAGTAATACCCTTGAATAATATTACAACGATATTGAGCCAGACGCTCATACTGCTCTTTTGTTTCAACCCCTTCAGCGACCACAATTAAATTACAAAATTGGCCAATCGCTATAATCGTTTTAACCAAGGATTCACTTTGTTTATTAGTTAAGAATTTATCAATAAAGGAGCGATCAATCTTAATCTCAGTCATGGGTAAGTTACTTAAATAACTTAAGGATGAGTATCCCGTACCAAAATCGTCCAATGATAAGCAAAAGCCACAATCTCGCAGTGACTGCAATAGCGGCTCAACCGTTTTTAAATCACTAATAAGGGCGTTTTCAGTAAGTTCAAGGGTCACCCAGTTGGTATTAAACCCGACACTGTTTACTTTGCTTAATAGCTCTTCGCAAAAGTGTGGTTGCGCTAATTGCTTAGGCGAAATATTGATAGATAGTTGTAACGGTGATTGTCTATTTTTATTATATCGCGTGATATCGAGCAACGATTGTTCAATAACAAAGGCACCAATATCATTGATTAAACCGGCATCTTCTGCAACATTAATAAACTCATCCGGCGGTACATGCCCCAATAATGAGCTATGCCATCGAACCAATGCTTCTACACCATATATTTTTCCATTGTCCACGCCGATTTGCGGCTGATAAACAACACTCAGCTCATTCCTTGCAATGGCTAATCGTAGCTCCGACTCAAGCACAATCTCGCGTTGGACTCGTTGATTAATCTGCTCATTGTAAAATAAGAACTGTCCTTTTTGCTGCGCTTTAGATTTATATAAAACGATATCAGCTCTGGTAACTAACTCTTCAGGGCTTTGCCCATCATTGGGATACATTGCAATACCAATGCTACAGCTAGAATAAATTACCTTACCATCGACAATGAACTCTTGATTTAGTACTTGCTGGATACTTTTGGCTTTTTCTTCCGCTTGCGCAACGCTATTTAATTGAGGAAAGCAAAATATAAATTCATCCCCTCCAAACCGGGCGATACTGTCTTTCCCGTCCAGGAATTGGTTAAACAGCTCCCCTAACCTTGCAAGTAATCCATCACCAACGGTATGTCCATGACGATCGTTAATCTTCTTAAAATCATCTAAATCGACAAACATAACCGCAAGACTTGTATTCGTTTTCTTCGAAGCCTCAATTCCTTGTTCGATCTTCTGTGCCAGTGACACGCGATTGGGCAACTTGGTCAGATCATCATGTAACGCTTGATACTGAAGCTTCTCTTTAATGTTATTTAACTGTGCGAAATCATCATTAATTTTTGCTTCATATCGGCCAAATAGCTTAGTCAAATACCGACCAAGAACGATCGACAGGGTCACAAAAAATAGCGTGAGAAAAAGGCTTAGCATCAGAATTTTCATCAGTTGCTGTGAATTTTTTTGGCTTATCACTAACTCGCGATCGCTTAGGTATTTTTCAATTTCACTAATATAAGTCCCCGTACCAATAGCCCATTCCCAGCCAGGGATCCCCATAACAAAGCTAATCTTTTCAGGTGTCTCATCGCTCGTGTCGTTGAAACTACTCATATAGCGTAAGTAGTCACCGTTTGGTTGCTGCGCCTTTCCTACAATGCTTTGTAAGACCGCATCATCTTTCTCATCTTTAAACTGCTGCTGATTAACCGTCGCATTTTCCCCAGCGATATTAGATAGTCTGTTTCCCTCATAATCGACGACAAATACATATTGCGCTTCGCCGTATGATATTTTTGAAATGCGTTTTAACAAACGTTGTTTAATATCGTTTTCCACATCAGCAATGTATTCCCCCGTTCCGATAAACCAGTCATAAGGAGCAAAATATTTACCGTATCCAATTTTCTCAAATTGCTGGGCTTTATTTTGTGGCTTAATAAACCACCAATGATAAAAGGCCTCTCCTTGCTCTTTAACGATCTTTCCCATGTCCCGAACAATATAGCTTCCTCTAACATCCTGAAAATCCCATTTAGAGGTACCTTCCATTGAAGGCAAAGCTGGATGCATAACGCTTAAGCCGTCGGTCTTGTAGATAAAATAATATCCTCGGCCTTGGTTAAAGCGGATATTTCGCAATGCATCAGAAATTAGTTTGGTAACTTGGGCTTCGGGCTTGTCTTGATTATTCTCATAGATTGTTATCGCGATGTCGTAGGCTTGATGAATTCGCTCTCTGATATCCTGTTTTAGCAAGTTTACTGTCGTATTTTTTTCATATTCAACTTGCGCAACAACGTGTTTCACCTGTTCTTTAATTAATCTTTTTTGGCTATCAACAAAATCATGCTGAAGTGTCGCAATATCCTCTGACAGTTTGGCCCGATTATCATTAACAACAATAATGTTAACCCACACAGCGAAGGCGATAACAATGATCGAAGGAATAAACTTTATCAGTTGTATTAGTTTTTTATTTTGTGGGACTTTCATCAAATAATTTAAATTCAAAAGAAGCAGCGTGAATTAGCACTAACAATACAGATCTGTAATACAATATTCCAGCACTAAAGAGCTGCTTAACCAAAGAAAACAAACAAGAAATATTATTTGTTTTCTTTGGTTTGTGCAGGCTCTAGCTGTTGCTAGGAAAAACTAGCGCAGGAAAACGTTGATTTCAGGCGGTACCATATTGCAAAAACAGGAACAAAAGTCACCGTCAACAAGATGAATTGCTCAGGTACTGTTAACGGCAACAGTTGCACGCATGAGACTAGCGCAGCTGCACCACTCATTTGCATAAAGCCTAATAAGGCCGAAGCCGAACCGGCACTGTCACCAAAAGGAGATAATGCTTGCCCTGCACAAGAGCCCATCAACAAAGAAATGCCAATAGAGCTAACCATGACCGGTAGCATAAAGGCAGCCGCATGATTCCAGCCAAGTAGGGCAAACATCAACAGTCCAGATGCAAGTAAAAGCGTCATTCCCAAACCAATCGTTTTTCGCGCCCCCAGTCTTAGTAAAACCTTTGGCGCATAGAAATAGGCAACAATATTTAATGCTGCATTGACACTAAACCACGCAACAAAGGTTTGCTGGCTCTCCCCGAGATGCAGCATTAACCATCCCGGTGACGCGGTTACATAAGCGAGAATTATCGCCATTGTTAACATGATGATGACAGCATTAACGATAAATATCGGCTGTTTTAGAATCGGTACAAAACGAGCAAACGATATCAGCTTCTTATGTTGAAAGGTATTTTCAGGCCTGGTTTCAGGTAGCGCAAAGATAATAGCAATTCCTGCACAGGCAGCGTAAGCAGCCATTACTTCAAAGTTACTACGCCAGCCAAATTGTTCTGTTAACATGTTCCCCAGCAGCGGGGCCACAGCAGGAACGCAACAGATAACGCTGCTAAGATAGCTATACATCACCCCACTTTGGATCGGGTCAAAGCGGTCACGCACGCTAGCAAAAGCAGCAACGACTATCGCACAAGCACCGAACCCTTGCAGCAGGCGACAAAAAAGAAAAAACTCAACGCTATTAGCGTAAGAGGAAAACAGCGAAGACACGCCGTAAATAATCACGCCAACGATAGCAACAGGGCGTCTGCCATAGCGGTCCGCCAAAGGGCCCGCTAGAAGCTGGCCAGCTCCCAGACTTAACAGAAATACCGTAATACTCCATTGCATTTTGGAAATAGCGACAGAAAAGTCCTGTGCCATTATTGGTAAAGCGGGCAAGAATATATCTATGGCCAGGGGACTGAAAACAACCATTAGCATTAGTAATGGTAGCGAACTTCGATAGTTCATTAATAACTCAATTGTTGATAAAGCAACTGATATTATATGATATTCGATTATCAGTAGATACGAATGTCACTAAGATCTATTGCTAAAATTAGAACACACTCATACTTTGCATATTTATTTAACTTAAAAATATCGTTAAAGTAAGATAACAGCACTTTCTGGCGAGACAAACGTGAATTCCCCAACAGCACCCTTACCTATACTCTATTCTTTAAGGAACTGCCCCTATGCGATACGAGCAAGAATAGGAATTTATAGAGCCAGGCAGAAAGTCATATTACGTGATGTAAAATTAAGCAACAAACCCAAAGAGATGATATCAGCCTCGCCCAAAGGCACAGTCCCCATTTTAGTGTTTGAACAGGCGCCGGTGATTGAACAAAGTTTAGAGATCATGTTGTGGGCCTTACGCAGCAGCGATCCTGAAAACCTTCTACATCAAGAACAAGATAGTGCCTTAGGGGATATGCTCAGCTTAATTGATACATTTGATAATCAGTTTAAATCTCGTCTAGAACAATACAAATGTGCTAAACGATATCATGGCGATAACGTCACTGAATCACGAGCAGCCTGTGAGCCCTATCTTCAGGATCTAGAGCAGCGCTTAAACAAGCACCAATTCGTCATATCCGAACAAGAGAGTCTCGCTGATTTAGCGATTTTACCCTTCATTCGCCAGTTTGCACGAGTGGAGCGGCAATGGTATTTACAGGCGCCTTACCCCAAGTTAAGGCATTGGTTAAATAACTATCTACAAAGCAAAATGTTTAGCAAAGTAATGACCAAGCACCCACTGTGGCTAGACACAGATGAGATTATTATTCTCAGCGCTGAATAATCGTTCCCTCCAAGACGATGTCGCAGCTTACCGAAAGACCTCCCTGACAATAAATGCCCTTAAGCAATGAAAGATAGGGCGATATAAACTATGCTTAATCTATACTGACACGACTTGGAAATGCGTGATTTCAGCAAGATGAAAAGAGTGCCAAATGCTAGACATAAGAGATGTTGTTTAGTCATTTTAATCACTATCTTATCAAGGCGCAGTGAGAGCTTATCACCTCGTACGAGCCGCCGCGCGAACGCTGAGGGCTGTATTTTCAAGTCGCATGGGTATATGTATTAAATCCAACACAAGGAGAAATACAATGAAAATGGCAGAGATTCACAGTGAAATTCAAGCAGGAATTCTCGATTACCTCTCAAACCACCCAGAGGAATCAGCTTCCGTGCAAGTTATATACTCCCACTGGTTAGTAAATGAAAGTGTTCCCTATAACATTGAACAAGTACAAACCGCCCTCGATCGTCTCGTTGAGCACGGGGAGTTGAAAAAATCGATTGATACGAATATTTACTCTTTATAACTTGCCCTAGGCAACTCATTGCCTGTAGCGTTAGTAAAACTAGCGGGTCCTAAGAAGTTTGACGATGACCTAGTACAATTTACTTGCAAGCAAATGGTGCAAGCACTATTGAATAAGGAAAATACTATGTCCTCTATTAAAAACATGTTCCCTATCAAAATTTTATTGTGTTTATTTTTTGGCTTTAGCTTAGTTTCCTGTGCCTCGATGGGGGGCGGAAGCAAATCAGAAAAACAAGCAGAAATATTGAAAATGAAAGAGGTAGCATTAACTCGGCTATTTGCTTCAAAGCCTGATACCCGTAGCCAATTTAACGCGGCTCCCGGCTATGCAGTCTTCTCAAATGCCAATGTTAATTTGATATTCATGGCCGCCGGAACAGGCTATGGCGTAGTAAAGAACATGAAAACAGGAAAGCACACCTATATGAATATGGCTGAAGCCGGTGTTGGATTAGGGCTTGGCGTAAAAGATTACCGTATCGCAATAGTATTTCATACTGTTGATGCGATGAACAACTTTGTTGACTCGGGCTGGACGTTTGGCGGCAATGCTGATGCAGCAGCAAAAGCAGGCAATAAAGGAATATCAGCCCAGGGAGAAGCCTATTACGGTGATGTCACGGTATATACTTTTACAGAAAACGGCTTAGCATTTCAGGCTATCGTCAAAGGAACTAAGTTTTGGCAGGACAAGAGCCTAAACTAATGCATTCTGGTCTAAGTTTTAAACCAGTGTAAACGGTGACTAAGCATTTGCGCGCATAAACCCAGCGCTAGTCGCCGTGAGAACAACGACCAGTAAACGGCCGATCTTTGCTACTGTAGCCTAGTGACGCTGCACACCCTGTCGGCTGTGCTCGTGCTCGTAGCCAATACCAGATGAAATGACTCCCTTACTAATCATCATCGGGTTTACTAGCTCAATGAAATCCATTGATTTCATCTGCAATAACTCACGATGATTGCCAGCATTAAAGCTTATCAAGTCCGGCTCAATTAACGAATCATGCATATAAACAGGGACATCAAACAAATTACCAAAAGGGGGCATAGCACCCGTCTCGCAATCTGGAAAGACATCTCTAAATTGATGTTCATAAGCAAGGTCAACTCTTTGGGCACCAATAGCCGCTGCGATATTATAAAAATCAATGGTATAAGGTGCCGGTATTACTATCATTGAAAGTTTACTATCGACGACCACCATAACAGTTTTACAAAAACTCATGCCACTAAGATGGCTTTGTTGTGCTATTTGTTGGGCGGTGTAAGCAAGGGGGTGGCTTTCGCTATGATAATCCACGTGCGCTTTGTCTAAATATTTTGTTACTCGTTGCATCAACATAATATACCTCCAGCATTGCGCAAGAAAAGTACTATAAGACCCTTTCATTATAGTATTTTTTTTAACCAGTGAGTAGAGGAATATAATCGGCAAACTTTAGGCTGCTGTTCCGGATATTTTTCAATACTAGTACGACTTGAAACAACGCTTTGCTGTGTTTTCTTAACGCTTTTTAATTTACTTAGCACCTTTAAAATAAGCCATAAAATACAACATCAACTTAAGATAGTCGTCTTACTTTGCAATACCTTCACACTTCAAAACAAACCATTCATCACATAGCTCAAATTGACACCAAGTACTTACGCTTTTACTATTAGCGTCAATGTACAATGGAAAAACAGCCATTAATCGGATGAAGTTAGAACATAATAAATTGACCAAACGAGTGATAAAGTGGTCTGTTCAGGCACTAATTATTACTGCAATATTCATTGCTATTTCAGCCTTTTTGGCTAGGAATATGTTGAGTACGCAACAACAGGTACCAAGCTTTATTAATCAAACTAACGTTAAACTTATTTCCGGCAATCAATTATCACTAGCAAATTTAAAGGATTGGTCAGAGTCTCCACAACATCTGATCTACTTCTTTGCCCCTTGGTGCACTATATGTGCCTTTAGCCAGCCTTCACTGGAAGCATTTGGCATGGCCAAACCAAATGTCCAAATTATGATGGTGGCGCTAGACTGGGAGAACGAAGAGCAAGTCACAAACTTTAAAGCCAAACATCAGTTTGATTTCCCCGTGCTGCTGGGCAACCAAACATTAAAACAACAATGGCAAGTAGATGCTTATCCCAGCTATTATTTTGTCAATGCTCAAGGGAGAGTGACGAGCAAAGACAGAGGCCTGGTTACTCTTCCAGGGCTAATCGCACGTTCAATGTATTAATTTTCCGCCTCCTACACTCACCGTTAGCAGGCAAACATTAGCAATATCGTCGATTAAGAAAGTAACTCCAGAATTTAAGTGCAACTGAGCCAAGGGCTTTGGTTTTTAACTCGGCCATATTGAACTGTGTATTCTCTATCCAATAACCTGATTTACAAGTTTATTACACTTACCTAGCATTAACTATTTTCATATGTATAATGTATACAACATTAAATTAGAGATAAGAAAATGATCACTAAGTCACTAGTCACAGCCGTAGGACTCACCCTGTTAGTCGGCTGCCAAACCACCAGCAGCAATGAAGAAGCCATCGCTAAGGAAGTCAAACTTGCTTATGGTAACGTCGTTAAAGATGGCGAAACTTACATCCCAGCTTGGCAGCGCAATGTAGAAGAAATCAATCAAGTACTCAGCAATGTTCACCATTGTGCAGATAATATCGTACTGCGTTACCAAACCATGTCAGCGCAAGACATTAGTGATTCGTGCAAATTATTGCTCGACACCCAAGAGCGCTTTCACGGTATGTTCAAGCGTCAACACAAGCCGCTGCTACATGACAACAACACCGTGCTACGCGCAAATATCTATGCTGGGCGCGATGATTATGTGAAGTATGTAACCAAGCATTTTGACGTACCTTCAAATAATGGCGGCATGTACCTAGAAGGCCTACCACACCTTGAAAACAACAGTGCAGAGTACGTTGCCTATCTACGAGATGGCAAGGTATGGAACTTAAACCATGAGTTTGTGCACTACCTTGATGGACGCTTTAATACCTATGGCGATTACTGCTCTCCGCCGCATGATAATCATTATGGACCAGAATATTGTCCTACCCCGGCCCCAGAGCCACCCTACCTAATTTGGTGGGGCGAAGGTTTGGGTGAGTATGTCGCACACCTTAACGACAATGAAGGTGCGCTAAAACTGGCAGGCGATAAGACTTATCAACTAAGTGAGTTGTTTTACAATAACAGTGCTAATTGGGACACCAAACGCATATACCGCTGGGGTTATCTTGCCGTTCGTTACATGATGGAAAATCAACGCGATAAAGTAGAAACCATGCTATTTCACGTGCGCCGTGGGGATTACTCCCGCTATCAAAAAATAGTCAAAGATTGGGGCACCAGTATGGATAGCGATTTCCACCGCTGGCTGGACACAGTCGCGGTACAATAAAATCGACTTGGGCAATGCACCACGCATTGCCCAAATTTAAATGTTTCTTCCCCCTCCACTACATTCCCCTACGTAGCCTAGGCTGCTAAACTAGCGGTAACTTTTATCAATACTGCGAACATTTCTCATGAGTACTATTCCTCCCTGCCCTAAATGTGAATCAGAATATGTCTATCAAGACCAAGAATTAATCATTTGCCCAGAATGTAGCCTTGAGTGGAACCCGGCAGAGGTTGCAGCTGAGAACAACATTGCTGTAAAGGACGCTAACGGAACACTGCTTGCGGAAGGCGACAAGGTCACCGTAGTCAAAGATTTAAAAATTAAGGGCAGTTCACAAGTAATAAAGATTGGCACCAAGGCACTTGTTAGGCGCATTAAAGATGCCAAAGATCACCAGCTTGATTGCAAGGTTGACGGTGTTGGCGAAATGATGGTGACAGCTAAGTTTGTCAAAAAAGCCTAAAAGCTATCAGCTTTAATTTAGTGCTGTAACAAAACAACCAAGGTGACATGCTTGAGTCGGAGGTTTTAGTAGCGAAGTCTCAAGCGTTAGCTTTTGTAGTCCCTCTTATTCCCTTTCTTTGCTATCAGATAAGAGTAGTTTTTCCAAATCAGCAACAAGTAAGGGACGACTGTAAAAATACCCCTGAACCTCATCACAACCTTTTGTTTTCAAAAACTCTATTTGTTTGATGTTCTCTACCCCCTCTGCTACGACCTGTAAATTCAAACTATGAGCTAAATCGATAACGCTACTTACTATGGCAGCATCGTCCTGACCATCAGGTACATTATCAATAAATGATTTATCAACCTTTAACTTATGGATTGGCAGTTGCTTCAAGTAACTAAGAGAAGAATGGCCAGTACCAAAATCATCTATCGATAGCCAAATACCCAAATTTCTTAACTCGGCTAATTGTTGAATGGAGTTGTCGACTTTTTTCATCACAAAGCCTTCGGTTACCTCAAGCTCCAGATAAGAGGCTGGCAATCCAGTCTCATCCAATATTAACTTAACCTCTTTGGGTAGCTCACCTTTGCTTATTTGAGGCCCAGCAACATTAACAGCAACTCGACCAAACTCCAGTCCCTGCTCTAACCATTGCAGCGCTTGCCGACAAGCCCGCCGCAGAACCCACTCACCAATAGGGTGTATTAGGCCTGTACTTTCTGCAATAGGAATAAATTTAGCTGGTGAGATATTTCCCAATTCTGGATGGTTCCACCGCAATAAAGCTTCAAGCCCAACGACCTTCCCTGTGGTAAAGTCGAACTGCGGCTGATACATCAAATAAAACTCGTTTTTAGCAAGCGCATCATGCAACGCATTCTTTAATAATATTTTTTCTAGAGAATTACTGGTATGGCTCTCAGTATAAATGCAATGTGTGTTATACCCTTCCTTCTTAGCATTAAACATTGCCGCTTCTGAGTGACTCAAGAGCAGTAAGGAGTCTTGGCCATGTTGTGGGTAAGTAGCTATTCCTGCACTTACAGTAAGATAAAACTTCTTACCTTCGATCAAAAAGTGGTCATCTAACAATTTAAAAAACTTATCAATTCTTAATAGGTTCTCTGATTTAGAATGACTTTCTTCACATAACAATAAAAACTCATCACCACTAACTCGAGCCAGAACTTCATTTTTTAATGTGCCTTTTCTTAAGCGTTGAGCAAACATTTTTAACAACTGGTCGCCAATATTTCGCCCCACACTTTCATTAATGTGACTCAGTTTGTCTATGTCAAAGGTAACCACGCTAAAGCTCGCTCTTTCTTTATTAGCTTTATTAATCCTCTCAGATATCGCCCTATTTATAAAAACTTGATTCGGAAGGCCAGTTAACGAATCATGTAAAGACTGAAACTCCAAAAGTTCCTGTGATTGCTTAAATTTGCTTATATCAGTAAAGACACTCACATAATGAGTTAGGTTACCTTGCTGATCATAAATGCTGTTGATGGTTTGCAATTCAGGAAACACACTGCCATCTTTTCTTCGATTCCATACTTCACCATGCCAGTTTCCTTCCTTTAGTAAACAGTCCCATAGTTTTTCAAAAAAGCCTACGGGATTGTTATTAGAGCGCCACATTCTAGGATTACTTCCAATGACTTCCTCTCGTCCATACCCCGTAATCTTACTAAATGATGGATTAACATCGACTATTGTTCCATCAGGCTTAGTAATAACCACACCATCTTGGGTACTTTTAAAAACTTCTGTTATAAGGTTTTCGCGCTCTTTGGCACAATAGAAGCTAGTGACATCTCTTATGGTCCCGATCGAACTAACCGGTTGCCCTTTCTCGTCGAAATATGATTTGCAACGTTCTTCGACGTATTTTATTTCCCCATCCGGCAGGAGTAGGCGATGAGTTATCTCATATCGTTGTTTATTTACTAATGAATCAGTATAAGATTTGTTTACAAAGTCGACATCATCAGGGTGTATTGCCTTTAAAAAAGCATCATAACTCGCGTCAAAATACTCTTTATCTAAGCCAAAAATACGATACACTTCGTCAGACCACCACAATTCACCGGTATCTACATTCAGCTCCCAGCTTCCTATGTTAGCTATACGTTGCGATTCAGATAGGCGTCTATTTACGAGTTTGATTTCCTGTAATAAGGTCGATTGCTCACTCACACCGCTATTATTTGGCAGGTTAGGGAAATGGTCATCTCCCTCAAACAAATTAGCAACCAAAGTGGCTCGAGAAACGACACCGCGGCAAGTGCCATCCGGCTCGACGATGACTAAAAATTCTGCGCCTTGCTGCCTTAATCGCCTGTAGCCTTCCATACACGCCATTGTTGATGAAGCGACAACAAAATGGTGGTTTTTGTATTTATCTATTTTTTGCTGTCGCACATCTTGGTGTTGAGCAACAACCTTTATTCCATCTCGCTCGGAGAAGGTACCTAAAGGCTCCCCTTTTTCGCCAACTACGATTAAAGTTGTTGAAAACTCACTTAAAAGCTCAAGTGCATTTTGCACAAGGCAATCACAAGTGACAATGGAGTGCGAATCAAAAATGAGTTTACTTAAAGGTGCAGCATGCGACATGTGGGTAACACTTTCTAGCTGGGAACTATCCTCATAATAAAGGTAAATATTTTTTTTATCCACCAATCTCCCCGTTAAAAAACACATACAAGACAACAGGTAACGCCCGCTTGACACTGATCAAAATCAAACAGTGCCACTACCGTTATCGCTACATTTTTCAATACGACCTATTGGTGAGAAAGGATGTTTTATTCATATGCTTAGCAAGGTTTTATTCAGTACAGTCCATTTATGAAGCTTTGGCTGCGGCTCGTTGGCCAGCACTAATATCAACCCGCAATAACAGATAACCGCCAGCCAAAAACAACAAAATAATGGAGAAAATCCCGACACGGTTACTATCCGATAACCATGTTACCCATCCGACAAGCACGGGGCCAAGTACAGCAGCGAACTTACCTAGCATATTGTAGAAACCAAAGAACTCTGCGCTTTGCCCAGCCGGGATCAGACGCGTAAACAATGAGCGGCTAAGAGACTGAACTCCCCCCTGAACAAGGCCAATAATTACTGCCATCAGATAAAACTGCCAGGCACTATGCATAAACGCGCTAAACAACGTTATGCCAATATAAACGGCTAAAGCTAGTAAAACCCCTTGCTTGGGACCAATGCGCTCGCCAATATGGCCAAAGGCTATTGCCGCCGGAAAACCGACAAATTGAGTGATCAGCAAAGCAACAATCAGATCATTGGATGCAAGTCCAACCGACAGGCCATAGTCTACCGCCATGCGAATGATAGTATCGACCCCGTCGATATATAACCAATAAGCCAACAGGAATAGAAAAGTCTGCCGAAGGACTTTAATTTTATTAAAGGTCTTTCGTAACTGATTGAAGCCATTTTTTATCGCCTTAGCTGCGCCAATTTTGTTAGCGGGAGGCTCATTAACAAAAAATATTAATGGCAAACTAAACAAAACCCACCATAGCGCGGTACAGATAAATGCCACCCGAACCGCTTCACTGGCATCGACAAGCCCGAAACGCTCTGGCTGCAGAGTCATCCAAACATTGACAGAAAATAGCAGACCACCTCCAAGATAACCTAAGCCAAATCCCAGCGCAGACACGCGATCAATAGTTCGTGCCGGACTGACAACATTTAGCAAAGCATCATAGAATAGATTCCCACCAGAGAAACCAATCACGGCAGCAATATAGAGCAATGCGGCCAGCAGCCACTGCCCCTGCTCAACCCAGTACAGCCCCCCTGTCATTACCGCACCCAAGCAGGCAAAAATTAGCAAGAATCCTTTGCGCCGCCCCATTTGATCGGCAATGGCGCCCAAGATGGGGGACAGCAACACCACCACTAAGCTAGCGGCTGAATTGATTATGCCCAAGTGGTAGGTACTTTCGGTAGCTGGCACATCAAGCGACCAGTATTGTTTGAAAAAGATAGGGAAAAAGCCCGCCATCACTACCGTAGCAAATGCGCTGTTGGCCCAGTCGTAAAATGCCCACGACCAAACCGCGCGCTTATCATTAGACATAGGCACCTTAACGGTCTGCCAACGAGGCTAATTGATTGCCTGCTTGATGCTGACAATACGATTCAACACAAACAAATAAAACAGATTTGGCGGTGGATATCTCGAGCTCGTGCAAAAGTAACAACTCCCTTCACTAATAAACTTTATTTTGATAATCACCCTATTGTGAGGCTTGCAGGGCTGATTAGTAAAAAATATTCATTAAACAGAATAAAGGAAGAGGAATGGGATGCAATACATAATTAACTTAACTGCCGTTAATCAGCCTCGCGGATAGAGTAGAGCCTCTGTTGTTTGCGAATTACTTTGGGATCAATTTAAAATCATGATTACTTAAAACATATCTCACGTTGGCATCAATCGCCATTTGTGCCTCCTTTTTGGTTTCAGGCAGATAGGCTAAAACTTCGGCGCCGTATCGGTTGTAACAGTTAACAATCTTTTCTTGAAACAGCGAACACCCTTTAAAATAAGGTGGGATAGAATAGATTTTAGCGGGTCGAATTCCCCCTAAAAATGGCATTTTGAGTAAAACTGAGAACCCTGCTCTTTTGCATTCGCTTTCACTAGCAAAGCAGTTTGCTCCGGGAAAAACGTTAAGCAGTTCCTTTTGCTGGGCAGGTGACCAAAGCAAAAAAATTGTTTTGTCTAAGTCGATTTTATAACGCGACAATATTTTTATCACTTCAAAACCAGTTTCCAGCTTAATATCAAAGACATGTCCTAGTTGATTAAATGCTGAAAAAAATTCATCAAAAAAAAGCAGTGGAGACCCTTTGTTAAGTTTTATTTTGCTTAACTCTTCGCGCGTACTAGTTGATACATCGATCTCTACTCCGCCCGTTCGACTTAGTGTCTGATCATGGGAAAGTACGATATGGCCATCTTTAGTAAGGCGCAAATCTGTTTCTAAATAGTGAAAGCCAGCCTGAACTCCGGCCTGAAAAGATGCGAAGCTATTTTCATCAGCATTTTGGCAAAGGCCTCGATGACTTATCCATTTTATAGGCTCTTTTTTTATGCTCATAAATAACCTCACCTTAGTTATCTGCTCAAAAATAAAAGATGTTTAAAATCAGCTTAGTAACAATAATCGTTAGTTATTATCTTCCATTGAATATCGATTATCCACAGAAATTACCCCACTAAAGATTTAATTAGACTATCACGAAGCAAAGGGCTTCTTGCTGGCAAATAAAAAACTAACCTTCGATAAAATAAGCCATAATCTTTTAAATTTAACCTGATTCCATTTATAAGCAAGGTTTACATTCAGCCCTGCTGTTAACAACTATTATGCGGTAAGACCCAGTTAAATCGCTCTAAACAAATTTATGACTATATTTCTGCACCAAAATCAGTAAGAATATTTTATTAAGTTTTATTTTTTAGCCATCAGTAGGAAAAGTTTTGGATACGGGAACCACAAATAACCATCAAGCGATTATGTCTTCATCGGTATTACTAACGCCTTTGTTCGCGTTATTAACGATAGGCCTGATTTCAATACTTTGGCGTGATGGCTCTTTCTCTATCGATCACCTTTTTGAACAGCACTTACTCATAGTCCACGGCATTATAATCAGCGCCCTTTATACAGGCTATTACCTAATCATTAAAAAAGCTCGGCGCGCATTAGAAGCTGCTGAACAGTCCAACCAGAAGACCCAGGAAAAACTAGCAGAAAGAACCGAGCTATTACATCTAGAGGCTTACCAACACCGAAAAACCAGTGACCAATTACATAACCTAAGAACAACAGATCCACTAACCCAAATATACAACCAAACATACTTTCAAGAGCTTTTAACTAACGAAGTTGAACGTTGTAAGCGCTACGAGGGCAACTTCTCACTATTAATTATTGAGCTAGATAACTTAGTTTCCCTAAACACTACCTACGGCTACAAGTGCGGAGACTTTGCCATGAAAACCTATGCGCAAATCATCAGCTCCCAGCTTCGTAAAAGTGACTTGGTGGCACGCTATAGAGAACATAATTTTGCCGTCATCGTCCCCAGCACCCGTACAGAGTCTGCCAAACAACTTGCACACCGACTATGCCAAAATGCAGAAGTCTCGAATATCTATTATGATGGCGTGCCACTTAAGATGACGCTAAGTATCGGTATTGCGGCGGCCTCAGCAATCGATCAACTAACCCCGGAGAACCTAACTGTGGCGACAGAACGCGCCTTAACCGATGCGATAGACCAAGGACGAAACCGCGCTGTTAGTGTGTAGGTCTTTGCGTTAAATCACCTGAGACTACCTATATTTTAAAATATAAGTTTGACCCCGTAGCTCCATCACCGGATAATGCGCTTTTTTGATTTTACAGGTTATATCAATGCTCAAATCTTTTCGTGTGGTTAGTTTGCTGGAAGGCTTTTCTTATTTAGCTATATTGAGTGTTACGCTTGGTTTTGTAAGCCGCGATTATGTCTCTGTGTTAGGCATGGCTCACGGTGTGCTTTTCATGCTCTACCTATTTTTATTATCAGCCGTTTCGAGTAAACATAAGTGGCCTTTCGTTACTCATTTATCTCTATTTGTCGCCTCACTTATCCCTTTTGCTTTTATTGCAGTAGAGCTTTTTCTCAATCGGCAGGTAGCATCACAAAAGCCAACTGAAGCATAAGCCAATCATCACATTATTTTTAATTTGCACCGCTATTTGGGGTTAATATGGCAAGAACAGCAGCAGCGCTACATATTTTGGTTAAACATAAAGAACAAGCCGAAGATATATTAGCGCAACTTAAAAAGGGCGCGAAATTTCAAACATTGGCGAAGAAATACTCTAATTGTCCATCGGGTAAAAAAGGCGGAGGTTTAGGCGAATTTAAAAAAGGAACTATGGTGCCAGCATTTGATAAGGCCTGTTTTACTGGAGAGATATTAACTCCTATGTTGGTCAAAACTAAGCATGGTTGGCATGTGGTGAAAGTGCTTTATAGAACATAGCTTAAAATGTATAAGACGCCATAGCCCCGTAACCAAACATTGGAACACAAAAGCTATAGAAAACAATCTCCTAAATGATAAAGCGACTGCTTATTTTTTATCGCCGTGCTACATTAAATACTCGTTATAAAGCTAACAATGGAAATCCGAAAATGTTAAAAAGACTGCTGTTAATTGCCACGCTGGTTGCCGCACCATCGGTTAGCGCATCGGAGTTTAATTATGGCATGCGCGAGCTTGACGTATTTAGCAAAGAAGCGGGTGTTTTGATGCAGTATTATAACCAAACCGATCGCTATAAGGTGTGCACCTTCAGCTCTGGTCTTGGCGGCTTCGTTTTTATCGTTCCACCTAAAACAAAATCAGACATCGAAGTGGCCAATGAATACAATGGTGAAGAGTTACTCTCTTTTGGCGAGCACTGTTTTGCTAGTTACAACAAAGCGCATATTATTACCACCAAAGACATCGCACAATGGCACCAACAATTAAGCGCTTCATTGTCAGCCGATGAGGGGCCATCGACTTATGCTAGAAAAGGCGGGCGTAAAGTTGGCTCAATTTCCAGTGTAACAAGACAAGGATTTAACGTTAAGGTTGCAGGGCAACGAGTTGGTGAAGCCTATCGCTTTAATAACACATCAGATTCTTTAGATATCTGTACGATTAAAAACACCAAAAACTCAAACAATAGGCTGTTTTTCTTCGCTCTGCCCAACACCTCAGTGACGCACTTTGTGTTAGCCAATAAAAAAGGGGTCCATAAAATATATTCGGGGTGCTTAGCGTTAGATATGGTTAATGGGCAAGCTCAGTTCGCTGGTGATGCTATGCCAGTTGAATCACTTTTTCGTTACTTCCCGTAGACATATTTCCCCTAAGAAAAGGAAATTCCGATTGCGGTCCATATTTTACTTACTAACAAAAAAGCGAGCACCGCATAAGTTACGCAGTACTCGCTTTTTAAAATCACCCTGACAAATCTGTTATCGTTTTCCAACTTAATAAACAGTGTAGAAATGCCGCCAAAATTAACGGCATGCACTTTGTCCGCTAATTGGCGTTCACCACCTGACATATAGCCCAATCCGTTGGACAAACAGACTTAAATTCTTTAGTTAACGATTGTTCAAAATCTATATCAGTTAAAATTCGTGCGCTATGTGCCGCTGCAAATTTTGCTACCGGGAAATTTAGCGCTTTCATCCGTGCTTTAATTTTATGTAAATGGGAGCCGCCAAAAGGCGCACCTGTTAGTTGTCTTGAAAAATAAGTATCTGCGGTAAACAATAATTTCGCAGCAGGGATATAGGTCATCAAGTTATGGCTTGAGTGACCACTAGGCATGTCAATGACGACCACTTTATCATCCGCAAAACTAGCGACATTTTCCACAATATTTAAATTTTTATCATTTAATGAATTATCAGCCAATGCATTAACCGTGTCGACATGCGGTTGGGCAATGATTAAAGTTGCACCTAGTTTTATCGCCTCTGGCATTCCTCTTATATGATCACGGTGATGATGACTAACCACCATTTTTTGTAACGGTTTATCGACTTTTGCAAAGTTTTTAACTGCATCAAATCGTTTGGTTAGATTACTGTACCCGCCAGCAGCGATAAATCCGTCGCCGACATCAACAAACACCGAGTATCCCCAACGTTGTCCAGCCAAATAAACCCCATCCATCACTTTTTGCACCGTCATTTCCGACATGTCCATACTGGCAGCAGATTCGCCATAGGCTTTAGGCAAGTCGAATTGTTTGAATACTTTTTTATTAAACGCTACTTCTCGATCAGTTATTACGGTATTGGGTTTTCCACCACGAGTTACATGAACGGTTTGCGCAAAGATTACACCTTGTTGTTTTTTGTGAGATTTAAAACGGTAGCGTAATGTTCTTGAGGGATCTTGATGCACATTTTCCATATAAGTTAACAGGCCAGACTGTTGGTTTATATACAACTGTAACTCTTCGTCATCGTTTAAACTAAAACCTACTTTGTCATGGGTGTCACCAAAAAGGTCAGTTTCGCCTAACCAAATCGCATCATTAGGGTCGTTCGACAGCATTTGAACGATAACAGTATCGAGCAAATGGCTATGGCTTCTGTCTGCAAAAGAGAAATTGACCATATTGTTTTTAGCAAGGGTTTTGCTGCCATGAGAAATTGCGTATCCGTCGCTGCCATCGAACAACCAATGGCGTATTGAGTAACTATCTTTGTCACCAATGACCCAACGGAAGTCTTTTCGCTGCCCGGCAATATCGATGAACAATTCAACGCGGTTAGTTTCAATATCAACTTCAGTCGGGCTATAACTTTGCCCATCACGGAATGTATTAAATTGGTCTTGCAGTGAAATGGTGCTGATATTAGTCAGCTGTTCACCACCGTATGAGGCAACAACATCCGCTATCACCTGCTTTGTTTTCTCATCAGCAAAACATGCAGGGCTTGTAATGAGCGCAAGCTGACAGCAGGTAATAATAGACAGAGTCAATTTGTTAATTACTTTTAGTGACATAATGTATCTCAATGAATAAAGGGCCGATTGATTGAACTAAATAAACCTATCACACACAACATTTCTGACCTTATGTTTCACTGATGTTTAGCTGATGTTTGCCCTAAACAGTCAAATTCGGCTGATTAACAACAGCCTCAAACTCGACACTCCGCAAGGTTTGCGTTTAGAATGCCTATTAGTTTTCCAGCCAGCATATTCAACTAAATGAAAGTAAAGCAGTTTAGCATTGAGTCATATCGTATCGATTTATTGCGCTCCATCATCACATGCGATAACAACGAAACGCGTGTTGAGCCGAAGATGTTGCAGGTCTTATTGTTGCTTGCTGAAAATCAGGGGGAAGTGGTCACTCACCAGGAAATAATGGAAAAAGTGTGGCCAAATGTTCAAGTGGTACCCAATGCGCTTCAACGATGCATCACTCAATTGCGAAAAGCATTAGGAGATGACGGAAAAACACAGCGGGTAATAACAACCCAAGCAAGAGTAGGTTACAGCCTAGCAGCTAAAGTGCATTGGCACAGTTCAAACGATGCTCCCGCCCAACCTGAGTCATCGACGATTAAATTAAATGACCATGCTAAAGCGAGCGCCCCTGAACCGAAAAACCAGCCGTATAAAAGCAAATTGATAGCCCTTTCCCTTGTCGTGGTCCTCTTAATAATTGCAGCATTTAGCAGGCAGAGCGCAAAGCCTCTCCCAACAGTCAAATACACTAAGGTCAAAGTCCAAACTCAAAGCGATCAACATGAATCACACCCTATTTATTCAAATGACGGGCAATATATTGTTTTTAATCGTCATATTGGGCTTTGTACTGGTAATTTATGGGCTAAGCATATCGTCACGGGTAAAGAAATTAAGCTAACACAAGATGTTGGAATTTATGGCAAACACAGCTTTAACACTGATGGCAGCCAGCTAGTTTTTGCTGCCTTAGATAATTGTCAGGCACAAAAACCGCTCAATAACAAAATGTGTTGGAATATTGCCACCATCGACTTTTCCAATAGTTTAACTGCCCCCCAACAGCCTCAGCATAGATATGAATGTCAATCGCAACAGTTAGAAACGCCAAAAGCCTTAACAAATAGCCAATATGCGTTTTTACAATGGGATGAAAATCGTTATAGCCTAATGCACTATGATGATCGTAACAAAATAACTAAAACACTATTTTCCCATCACGCTAAACATATTTACTACTTTGATTATGATCCAGTTAATCAAAGGTTTGCGGTAATAAGTAGAGAAAACAATCAAGATACCCTCGACTTATTGGCACTTGATGGCAGTCTTATAATGAGTAATGAGATTCAACGTTTGCCTTCAATGAGCCGTTACCAGCGTTTCGAGGCAAATTTTATTCTTGGTCAAGACTACCTATTAACATCTAGTCATTCGGGGCCTAATCTACTTGCCCTAAACGGCGAACTTACGCCACTAGAGATTCCTGAAAGCCATATTTCTCATTTATATAAACACGGGACGACTGACAAATTGTTAGCAATAAGAGGCATGTTCGATTTCGACATTGCGGAAATCTCGCTAAATGAATCAGTCGTAAAACCTCAAATGGGCTTTAACCTGCAAGGTTTGCCTTATGCAAGTTTTGCCAGAACAACCTCAGCTGAGGGCAGCCCACGTTATCAACCAAATGGCAATCACATTGCTTTTAAATCAAATCGTTCAGGATCAGACCAGCTTTGGCTATGGCGCGAGACACAAGCGACGCAGCTTACATTTGAAGAAAACAATCGAGCAGTGAATCAGTTTTCATGGTCTCCCAATGGTAAACAACTTGCTTATGTACTCAACGATCAAGTTGCATTAGTCGACCTAAATGGAAAAATAACCAAACTGGCCGCCGATAAGCCCATATTTAGCGTATTAGCTTGGCATAGTGACAATAAATTATTAGTAACTGCCGATTCACACAATACACGCAGTGTATATATCTATGATCTAAACACTGAGCAACTTAACGATCTTAAACTAACACAAGTAAAAAAGGCGTGGCTTGAACAAGACAGATTAATTTACGTCACCGAACAAAATAAAGTGTGGCAAGCGCAATGGGGTAAAATAGACAGTACCAAAAAGTTGCTACCAAAGGTTTTTGGCAAGAGTGCTTTGGCAAAAAATGGCTATATTTATCATGTGAACCCTTTTACGCGCATTTTGTTTAAGTACAACATTGAGACAAAGCAACAATCAGAGCTTATAAAATTAAAAGAAAGAGCGTGGTGGATTGCCGATATAAAAGCAGAAAAACTACTCATTTCACAAACCATTGCGGTAAAAAAAGACGTAATAGAGCTCAGCCGCTGACCTCGTTACAATGCCCTGGTGAATAACTAT